>NZ_CALCLB010000012.1:0-518025 GCF_937966165.1 uncultured Odoribacter sp. | reverse complement strand
ATGGCTAATGTGTGGGGAGGAGATCCCGATTTCAAAACAAGATTGGATTGTCCTCAGCCTTTTTCTCAAGAGCCTAGGTGTTATACATTGGATGTGGCTGATTGTCCGGCTACAGCATGGAATACATGTGAGGATTGTCTGATAAAGAATACATTGACATGTGAGGAATCTACAGGTAAATGTATGTTGCAGAGTGAGGAATGTGCAGCTAAGACAATAATTTGCCTGTAAAGGATGGTGTTTGGCTGTGATCTGTTTCAATTCGTAAAAGCAGGGTTTTCTTCAGGAGAAGGAGTAAAGTAAAAGCAGAATATTTATCTTTGCATGAGGATGGGGTTAAAAACTGAAAGAAAAGACGGGAGAGAACGGGAAGTGAAACTTTCAGGGAGGGGAAAAGTATAAGTGAGGGTGTAAAGGCAGGACTTTATACCGGGTTGAATAAAAAGATAAATATGGAAGAAGTGAATAAAAAGGTGACTTTTGAAGAAATACGTGCGAATGAAGAGATAAAATGTTATATATCACAAGCGGACAAAGCCTTGTGTGCAATGGGATATACGGAACATTCCTTTGCTCA
The DNA here is from genome assembly GCF_937966165.1 of uncultured Odoribacter sp. NCBI lineage: Bacteria > Pseudomonadati > Bacteroidota > Bacteroidia > Bacteroidales > Odoribacteraceae > Odoribacter > uncultured Odoribacter sp. Next base: position 517,448 of record NZ_CALCLB010000012.1, on the reverse strand, counting down.
CGTAGTGAAAGCAGCAGAAGCGGCAGAAAAAATACTGCTGACGCTGGGATATCCGGAACGGGAAGCGGAGTTGGCGAAAATTGCAGGCTATATGCACGATATCGGAAATATTGTCAACCGGATCGATCATGCACAAAGCGGGGCTATTCTGGCTTTCCAGCTATTGGAGAAAAGGGGAATGGAACCCAATGAAATTGCACAGGTGGTCAGTGCCATCGGAAATCACGACGAAAGTACTGCAGCCGCTGTAAATCCTATTGCAGCGGCTCTTATCCTGGCCGATAAGACCGATGTTCGGCGCAGCAGAGTCAGGAACCGGGATTTTGCTAATTTCGATATACACGACCGGGTAAATTATGCCGTGGAAGAATCGAAAATTTATTTTAATGACGATAAAACAGCTATTGTACTGGAACTTAAAATCGATACGACCATTTCAGCCGTTATGGATTATTTTGAAATATTCCTCGGACGAATGATGCTGAGCCGTAAAGCCGCGGAATATTTAAAAATACGTTTTGAACTGATAATTAACGGACAACGGCTCCTCTGATAAGAGTAGTTCCGGGCTCGGCCATCGGAATGCTGGAAGTGTTATTTTTTTAGTTTCAATATAAAGCGTTCGTAACGTTAGAACAATAAGGAGAAAACTAATCTTTAATGATAAAGAAAACATCCGGGAAGTTTGGAAGGAAATAATTCACCTTCAGTATAACAGACAAACTTTTCGGATGTTTTTATTTTAAATACTTGTATGTATAAATATATATTTATATATTTGTATCGTCTTTTGGAGAACATCCATTGAAGGACAAATAGGGAAATAAAAATAGAATTTATTTATATGTTATGGGGACGGAATGTTTTACCAGGGAAGAATTAGAACAGATAGCCTATATGCTGAAGGCTGTAGCCCATCCGAATCGTTTGAGGATTATTTGTCTTCTTTCCAGAAATGAAGAATTGAATGTTTCAGAGATATGCGAAGCAACAGATTGCAGTCAGGCTTTGATTTCCCATCATCTTACAGATATGCTGGCGAAGGGCATACTGAAAATCCGGAGAGACGGACGGAATGCCTATTACCGTCTGACAGACGAAAGAGTGACAAATGTTATGCGGTGTATGATGAATTGCGGTTCTGAATAATAGGGTGGAGTGAAATCAAAAAATCTTTTTTTTGGATACTAAAATATAAATGTATATTTGAATATTTGAATTTATGAAAAAGTTTGTACAATCGAATTGGGGAAGTATTTTGTTGGGAATAACGGGAGCCCTGGGCGGATTTTTCTATTGGCGGTATATCGGGTGTCTTACGGGGACTTGTGTCATTCAGTCGACCTGGTATTTATCCACGCTTTGGGGAGCGGTATTGGGAGTGTGGATCGGTTCTTTTTTCAATTGGGAAAAAATTTGTAAATCAGAAAATAAGTAGAAAATTATGGAAAAATTTGAAGAAATGATTCAGGGAGATGTGCCTGTATTAGTCGATTATTTTGCTACATGGTGCGGGCCTTGTAAGATGATGCATCCGGTATTGGAAGAATTAAAACAGCGTATGGGCGATAAAGTAAAAATTGTAAAAATAGATGTGGATGTACCGGCCAATCGCCAAAGTGTATATTTCTACCAGATACAGTCTGTACCGACCTTATTGTTATTTCGGGAGGGAAAATTATTGTGGAGGCAGAGCGGAGTAGTCAGGACTGCTCAATTACAGGAAATTATCGGAAAATACATTCCGGAAAAGTGAGTCTTTGAGAAAGGCAGAGAAAATGAATAAAGTTTAAAGAAATGAAATATATCATTATCGGGGGAGTTGCCGGAGGAGCATCTGCGGCGGCCCGTTTAAGACGGTTAGATGAAAGGGCGGAAATTCTTTTATTTGAAAAAGGAGAATATATCTCTTATGCGAATTGCGGTTTGCCGTATTATATAGGAGGAGTTATTTCAGACCGGGAGCGGTTATTTGTGCAAACCCCGGAAAGTTTTGCTGGTCGGTTTGGCATAGACGTAAGAGTGCTTTCTGAAGTGAAAAAGATTGATACGGAGCAGAAAAAAGTATGGGTGGAAGATTTGAGGAAGGGAAAAATGTATGAAGAAAGTTTTGATAAATTGGTATTATCTCCCGGAGCAGAACCTGTCCGTCCTCCTTTAGAAGGTATTTCTGCAGAGGGTATTTTTTCTATTAGGAATGTTGCAGATACAGATCGTATACATACTTATATTAATCGGCACGAAGTCCGGCAGGCGGTAGTAATCGGGGGCGGTTTTATCGGTTTGGAAATGGCGGAAAATTTAGCTGTCAAGGGAATAGAGGTTACGATAGTGGAGATGGCGGATCAGGTAATGACTCCTGTCGATTATGAAATAGCGGCTGTAATACACCGGCATTTGAGGGAAAAAGGTATCAGGTTGAGGTTAAAGGAAGCTGTTACGGCATTTCGGAAGTCAGAGAAGGGCTTAGTCGTGGAGTTGAGGGGAGGTGATTTACTGGAGACAGAACTGGTAGTTCTTTCGATCGGGGTACGGCCGGATATCCGTCTGGCCCGGGAAAGCGGTTTAGAAATCGGAAAGGTTGGCGGAATCCGGGTAAATTCATATTTACAGACTTCTTGTCCGGATATATATGCAATAGGGGATGCGATCGAATTCCCTCATCCCGTAAGCGGGAAACCGGCTCTGACTTTTCTTGCCGGTCCTGCTAACAAAGAGGGACGCATTTGTGCCGATAATATGGTGAGGGGAAATCACCGGGTTTATAAAGGATCTGTAGGTACTGCTATTGCCAAAGTTTTCGAATTGACTGTCGGATCGACGGGCTTGTCTGCGCGTTTATTGAAGCAGTTGGAAATACCTTATCAGGAGGCCATCGTACATGCAGTTTCTCATGCCGGTTATTATCCGGGGGCACTTCCATTGACAGTAAAAATTAATTTTTCTCCCCTGGATGGACGTTTATTGGGAGGGCAGGTTGTCGGTTATGAAGGTGCGGATAAGCGTTTAGAGATGTTATCGGCAGTAATGAGGGCCGGGGGAGATATTTATGCTTTGGCAGAAATGGAACAGGCGTATGCTCCGCCCTATTCTGCGGCAAAAGATCCGGTGAATATGGCCGGTTTTATTGCTGATAATATTTTAAATGGGGTGGTACGCCCGATTGGCTGGAGGGAAGTGAAAGAGGATGGAGGACAAAAATATACGTTCGTAAATGTTTGTACCCCTCAGGAATGTGAACTCGGTCAGATCCCTGGTTCTTTCAATATTCCTTTGGATAAAATCCGGGAGCATTTGGACGGGATCCCCAGGGAAAAGCCTGTTGTGGTATATTGTGCAGTGGGTTTAAGGGGATATATAGCTAGCCGGATTCTGATGCAGAATGGTTTTGATGTGTATAATCTGACCGGTGGTTGGAGAACGTATGAGATTGCCACGGAAGATGAATTTTCGTCCGGAGAAAAAGAGAAGATAAACATAGAACAGAAATCAGAAAGGAGATTCGTCCCTTTGGAAGTAGATGCCTGCGGGCTGCAATGTCCGGGTCCGGTTATGAAATTGAAAGAAAACATAGACCGTTTAGTTCCCGGGGATGAAATGCTCATTCGGGCCACAGATCCTGCTTTCCGGAGAGATGTGGTTTCCTGGGCGGAGATAACCGGGAATTTGCTGAAAGACATTCAGGAAGAAAGGGGAGTAATTACGGCGGTTATCGAGAAAGGAAAGCGTGTGGCGGAGGAAGGCAGGGAAAAAGGAAATGCCAAGACACTTATTGTTTTCAGCGATGACTTGGATAAAGCTTTGGCCTCTTTTGTGATTGCTAACGGAGCTATGGCTATGGGGAGAAAAGTGACGATGTTCTTTACTTTCTGGGGACTGAATGTAATTAAGAAAGCCAATTCAGCCCAAATAAAAAAAGATAGGATTGGAAAAATGTTTGGCTGGATGTTGCCCCGGAATAGCCGGCATTTAGCTTTGTCAAAAATGAATATGTGGGGAATCGGTTCCAGAATGATGCGGGGGATAATGAGACGTAAAGGAATAGAGTCGTTGGAAAATTTAATGGTACAAGCTCAGGAGAAAGGGGTTGAATTTATTGCTTGCCAGATGTCTATGGATGTTATGGGAATAGATAAAGCCGAATTGATAGAAGGAGTAAAGATCGGAGGTGTCGCTAATTATTTGGAAAAGGCAGAAGGAGCGGATATGAATTTATTCATTTGATAGTTTTATATCCGTTCAATATGTGGATGTTTAAAAATTCGAATGTTCAAATGTTTAAGTGTGTAAAGGTAGAAATGGCCGGAGGGAGGATTATAGTTTTCAAATAAAAGGAGAGGGAAGGAATGAATGTTCTGATCCCTCTTTTTATCGCAGCGGGCGTTAATAAATAAAGGGTCTTGAGGCGGGAAATGTCTTTCTTCATTGGGGGATTTAAATTTTGGACAAATAGAATCCTTTGTTTAATAGGCTTGTAAATCTTAAATAATCTGTATTTTTGTTATATTTGCCAATATAAAGAAATGCATTATGAAAGTGAATGTTTTAGTGGGCTTGTTGTTTATATTCAATCTCTCTGCTTTTTCTGTACGGGCTTGTACATCGGCTATTATTACCGGAAAGATGACAAAAGACGGGCGTCCTCTGATGTGGAAGCACCGGGATACGGGTACGGATTGGAATCATATAGCGCATTTCAGGGGAGAGCGGTTTTGTTACACCGGTTTGGTAAACAGTGACAATCCTTCGGAAGAGATTTGGACAGGTGTCAATGAAGCGGGATTTGCCATAATGAATACGGCTTCCTATAATCTCAAGGATGACGATGTGAAAGAAATGGATAAAGAGGGACGTTTAATGAAAAGGGCTTTGGAGATTTGTAAGGCTTTGGAAGATTTTGAATATTTTCTGGATACATTGAGCCGGCCTATGGGAGTCGAAGCAAACTTCGGAGTAATAGACGCTTTTGGGGGAGCGGCATATTACGAAACCAATAATCATACCTATATAAAGAGGGATGTGAATGATGCCCGGTTAGCACCCCGGGGGTATTTGATTTATACAAATTTCTCTTTTCATGGGAGGGAAGGCGAAGGAAAGGGATATATCCGTTACAAAACAACGGAAGAACTATTTCAGGATTTTGAAAAAAAGGATTTTACACCGGCTCTCATTATTGCCGGATGTTCGCGTTCTTTCCGTCACTCTTTATTGGCGGTTGATTTGAAGGATAAACGGTTTAGTCCTAACCGGGCAAGCGGTTTTTGTGTTGAGCAGGACTTTATTCCCCGGCGTGAGAGTGCTGCTTCCATTGTAATCCAGGGAGTAAGACCGGGGATGGATCCGGAATTGGTGAGCATGTGGACCGTATTGGGATATCCTCCGGTATCGGTTGCCTTACCGGTTTGGGTAAAGATGGGACAAGAAATTCCGGTTTTGTTGGCGGCTTCTGCGGAGACGGGAAAAGCTCCATTGTGCGAAATAGCTGTTCAGTTAAAAGATTCTGTTTTTTCTGTAAAACCGGGAAACGGACTGAAATATATGAACTGGAGTAAGCTTTATAATGAAGGGGGAACCGGCATCATGCAGGTGCTGCAAGCTGTTGAGGAGGCTGTATCTTCTCTCTTCGTTTCTCATCAGGCGGAATGGGAACAGCAAGGTTTAAATCCGGAAGCAATCCGGGAACTTTATGCCCAGGCAACTGAAATGATTAAAACAGTTTACCAGCAAAAATTAGGTATACCCTTTAAAAATTAAAATCCAATATTTTATCCCCTTTCTCTTTTAAATAGTGGAATAATTATACATTTTCACACCTGAATATCTAAACATTCCCCCTTTCCGAATTTTATCCGGGATTACTTACCGGATCCAGATATAATTATCTTTTTCTGAAAGTTCTGCGCAGTACCGGAAGCCGTCCCATTCAAATGCCTGTATTTTTTCAGGATCTTCAATACGGTTTTGTAAAATATAGCGTGTCATTTCTCCGCGGGCCATTTTGGCGTAGGTACGGATCGTTTCATATTTCCCTTTTCTGAATTCTTTAAATTCCGGCGTGATCATTCTTACTTCTGTCTGTAACTTATTCAATTGCAGAGCACCTAAAATGTCGAGACTTGCCAGGTTTACGATTATTTTGTCGTCCTGAGAAGCTTCTTTTATCAGGGGATCTGTAAGCTTAGGACGCCAGTATTCGTATAGATTGTCCTCCTGCATTCCCCGGATTTTGATTTTAAAAGCAATACGGTAAGCTTTGATAAGATCCAGAGGACGGAGTAAACCGTATAAAGTAGAAATAATGCGGAGATGTTTCTGGGCATATTGAAAATCGTCATTTGAAAAAGTTTCCGGGCGTATATGCTGGAATACATTTCCGGTATAGGCCAGAATTGCTGGTTTGGCTGGTGAACTTTTATTGTCGAATTCCTGATACCTTTCGTAATTTATATCTGTCAATTTGTTACTGATTTGCAATAGTGTTTGCAATTGATCACGAGAATAATCCTGTATTCTGGACACGAGGTATTCGGCATCTTTTTTAAACAGAGGTGTAGTACCTTGCGGAGTAGGAGGGACTATATTCATATCCATGGATTTTGCAGGGGAAAGAATGATAATCATAGGCTTGGGTGTGGATTTAAATGTTCAAGTAGGAAAATGTATAATTGTACAAATGTATAAATGTTTAAGAATTTAAATGTTTGAATATTCAGGAGTTTTGTGTAAAAGAGAATTTATCAGAAATTTCAGTTCCGGCAATTGAAAATATTTTATTTAAAAAAACATAGGTTCTGAATTAAAAATATAATCGTTTAAACAAATTTATTTTAAAGCTGCATTTCACCTTTTCTTCTGGTTTTACGGACGTTTTTTATTTTGCAAATATAAGAGTATTTACGGGTTTGATGCGGAAAAGTTTTTAGATAAATATTTTGTGGAGAAGTAAGGGATTGACTCAGTGAACAGCAGGAAGAGAAAAAGAGTAGATAGGGATATTGTTTTGGAGAAGGTGGGATATTAAAAGATTGGCAGAGAAAACTGTTTGGAGCAGAAAATAGAAAATAAGATTTGCAATCTGTTTTTGTCTTTTTGCTTTTTCTGATGTAACAAAGTGAAGAAAAGGAAAGTATAACCAATCAGTAATTATAAAATGTGGGATATGAAAAAATTTTTTTTCCTTTTATCGATTGTTATTTTGGCTTTTTTCACGGCTTGTAGTGATGATGACAATGACGGGACAACCGGCAAACCTGGGGAAGGTCCCGGAGTAATAAATCTGGCAGTTACAGGCAGGGTTGGAACACATGTAGGGGATGAACTAACGGAATATGTAAAGTCATTGGATCTATTGTTATTCCGTGAGAATACAAATGGGATTTATCTGTTGAGGGAAAGTGTTTCCTTTACAAAGGCTCAATTGGATGAGCTGGATAATGGATCGACGGAGGCTGCTGCCGGTTTTACTGAACCTAAAAATGTAAATTTCGAAAATTTGCCGATTGGGAATTATGTTATAGTGGGTGTCGGAAATATGAGGGATTCCGTGGGAAATGCATTAAGTAATGCGACGCTGTCGGCTATAAGTGTGGGCAGTACGATGCAGGAGGTCATTGCTTCGGTTACGGAGGGAAGTACTTCTCCCCGGATTTTTTTCGGGATGACCGACCGGATTGTGCTGGGATCTGCAATGCCTGTTGCTCCTTCTCTGACACTTTACAGGAAAGTAGCGATGTTTGCTCTGACCTTACAAAACGTTCCGGCTGCAGTAAATCGCATCGACGTTGAAATCCAGAATACTTACGGAGCTTTTAATATGACCGGTAGTTTTTTAAGTAACCGCATCATTTCGGTCACTCAGAGCAATCGCTATCGTTTTACCGAAGATCAGAGTACTTTACCGCTTGCTTTAATTACTTTACCTACGGTTAGCGGGGAACAGTCGGCTTTTACTTTGTTGTTCTATCTGGATAACGGACAGGTAATTACCATACCATTACAGAATTCTTATGTATTAAAAGCAAATACGATTACAAAATTAACTGCTACCATCGAAGCAGAGGAATCCGGTGGGGTCTGGGATGTAAGGTTGACTCTTTCTATTTCTGCAGATGTCGAATGGAATGTCGATCAGGAACCCAATATTGTCATTTAATAGGAAACTGAAACCGGGATGATTATTTGATGAAAAATCTGATTATCTGGGGGTATTTGAGTGGTCTGGGGCTGATCGGCTGTACAGATCATATGGATATACCCTGTGAAGCCGAAGGGAGGGCAACTGTCATTCATTTGCCCGCCTCTTCCGTGCCATGGGTAGAGAGATCCCAGGTATTTTTTTTCAGGCAGCTGGAGAAAGGGGACACCTTAGTTTGCCGGATGGAAATAGAAGGTCCGAAAGAAGATTTTACAACTTATTCCTTTGTGTTGCCGGCCGGATATTACCAGATGATTTTCATCGGAAATGGCGATATGAAGCATATTCGTTTTGAAGGGATTCCTTCCGTGGAAAACGGTATTATTGACTATTCAGACGGTACACAACCTCCGGATTTGTATTTTACCCGGAATTATGTACAAGCGGGTGAAACAAACCGGATCGGAGCCGGAATAGTGATATTGTCTTCCCGGATTGCTTTAACGGTACGGAATATACCTTCCGGTATCGAACGGGTAAAAGTGTACCTACGGAATACTGTAGCGGGAATTTCTATGGTTTTGGAGAATTTACCTCAGGCTGCTCAACCTTCTATTTCTGCAGAGATTACGGTTACTGCCGGTAGTAGTCCGGTTATTCACCTGAAATCACTGGCTTCTTATCCGCAGGGAGGAAAAAGTTTTCTGGAAGTTTATGGGTATGATCTTCAGGGAAACCCCTTATACCGGGGACAATCCCAACCTTTTTCATTGGGGGGCTCGGAAGATATCAACATCAGCTGCGGATTCGGTTCTACGGCCCAGAAAGCAAATGCTTTTCTTCCGGATAGTACAGAACCCGGAGACCTGGATTTTTGGCTGATAAAGGAAGAATAACAGTTTTGTCCGATTATTCGGAATTTCTGGGGCTGTTTATTTTTAGAGCACTTTTAAATTAAAAGTTGTCCTTATGAGACAGTTTATTGGTATTTTGTTATTCTGTATAGGAATAAGCGGTTGTACAGACGAGCTGTCCTCTTCTTCCGGTACTACGAATTATGTCCGTATTAGCATGGCCCTTCAGGGGATAAATGATTTCTCTGATTATATTGGCTATCTGACGATATATGCTTTTAGGGAAAATAGTAAAGGCGAATATGTGTTTTATCGGAAACTGGCGGAATTAAACAGGAATGATATAAATAAACTGGAATCGGCGGTTTCTCCCGGAGAAAATTATACGGAATCAAAATTATTCCATTCGGAATTGCCTTTGGGTAATTACCGTTTATACGTTATAGGAAATGCTCAGGTAGAAAAAAGGGAGGCTTCTCCGGCCGGGGATGCCGTACCTGCTGATTTTTATTTTACTTATCCGGAAGATGGATTATACTGGGCTTATTTTTTAGGGGAGAAAGATATTCAGGCCGGGAGCAATAGCCAAATTGTCCGGATAGAATTACACCGGATTGTCAGCCGGATTTTGTTGAAATTGTATAGTATACCTTATCAGATTGATACCATAAGAATGACTTTAAAAGATATAGCTTATCGTATTCATCTGGATGGGACTTATTCGGGGACAACGCAATCAGAGCAACGTGTGTTTCGAATGAAAAATGAAGATGTTTATCTGCAGGATACGATCTTTTTCGATATGTTTACCTTCCCTTCTGCCCGTGATTCTTCGGAATTAGAATTGATTTTTCAGGCAAAGAACGGGCAAAAAAGGTATAAATCGGTGCCTGTGCAGTTAGACCCGGATCATTACCTGTACCTGACCGGAAGAATAAATTCGGCTTGTGGGGCATTATTGAGTTTTGAATTTTCATGCGTTTATTTTTTTGCCTGGGATTGGCGGAATATTGTATTACCAGAATTTCCTTTAAAACCTTTATAAAGATGAAATATAGAATAGGATTTATTTCCGGTTTGTTATTACTTGCTTTAGGAGGCTGTATAAATGATAAATGCGGTTGCCGGACAAGGGGGGACATTGCATTTATTATGAAAGATGTAGCCTATTTGTTTGAAGGTAATGAAGTTGTCGGATACAGACCGTATTATACCTTTACAGACCGTTTGGATATTTTAGCATTCCGGGGAAAGGAACGGGACACTACCTTTTGTTTTGATTATGCTTACTGTAAAGACCATCCCGTTATTCCGGTAAAACTGGCAGCAGGAAGTTATCAGTTTTTGTTTGTTGCCAATCTTTTGGACGAAAAAGCTATGAGCTGGAACAAGGCTTCGGCGGAAAAATTGTCCGCAACTTTCCGGATATTGGAAAATAAGGAACCGGCTGTATATCTGGCTGCCATTCAGTCTGCTGACGTATGGGCAGATAATCAAATACCGGTAGAACTCAAGATGCTGGTATCGCGCTTGGAAATGAAAGTGATTAATCCACCCCAATGGGTAACAGATATGGAATTCAGTGTAGAACACATTGCCGGTAAAATTATAATTTGGGAGACTTTCCCTCCTGAAATTTCTGAAAATTTTTTGGAAGGAGAAGAACTTCAGGACACCACTTACGTATATAAATCGGTAAAATTAGATCCTACCGGATCGGATGAATATTGGACGGGGATAAATACATTCCCGACTTACGAAGGTTTTCCGGCTCTCGTAGACGTGAGATTAAAAGGTGAAAACCGGGTGAATGAGTTGATTATTGACGATAGGCGGCTGACTTTCCGTTCGGGGAGGGTCACACGTGTAAATGTTGAATTCACGACGGAAAATACAGTGTCTGTCTCCGTGGAAGTAAATGGGAAATGGGAAATTATTGATGAAGGAGAAATAGAAATATAAATTGTATGAACATTATAAGTTCCCCGGCTGCTTTACTATTTCCGTAATCTCTTTTAATAAAGACGATTATAATCCTGAACGTGTAATTAATTTTGATGGGTTACTTATAAAATAAAATCAGAATATTATGGTAAGACTGAATGGAATATTAAAAGGGGATAAACCGGTATTAGTAGAGTTTTTTGCGAGCTGGTGCCCTCATTGTCAAAAAATGCATCCTATTTTAGACCGCGTAGAAAAGAAAGAAAAAGAGAATTTACGGGTAGAAAGATATGATATTGATGCTCCCGAAAACGAAAAATTGTTGAGCTATTACAGAGTACAATCAGTACCCACTTTTTTGCTCTTTTATCACGGGGATCAGGTATGGCGGCAAAGTGGGGAGATGTCCCAGGAACAGTTGGAAGAAATAGTGGGAAAATATATAGAAAAGGGATAATTTCTGCTATTCAGCTATAAGAAATGTAAAAGTCCGGATGTTTATCTAAAAGAAGAGAATATCCGGGCTTTAAATTTATGAAGTTGTTTATATTTTCAGACTGAAATTGTGCTTGTCCGTGTAAAAATAATTTATCTGCAGAGCGTAAGTATCTGCAATCGATTTGACGATGGCCAGGCCTAACCCGGTTGACTCCGTCTTTTTATCGCCTGCATGATAAAAACGTTGAAATATTTTTTCAGGGTTTAAGGGAGTGCCTGTAGAGGTGTTGGAGAAGATTATTTCCTTTTCCTGTAAATAAATTTGAATTTTTCCTCCGATCGGGCTATGAATCATTGCATTTTTTAAAAGATTGGTGATTAAAATATGACTTAACATTTCGTTTATCCGGAAAGAAAACAGGCCTTCTTCTCTGATTTCTATTGTCAGTTCTTTGTATTCATAGATCATTTTACAATCCTCACTTATGCGGTGAACCAGCAGATTGAAATTTACTTCTTTTTCATCTCCGTATTGCCGGTTTTCGATTCTCGATAATAACAGTAGCGATTTATTCAGTTTAATAATCCTTCCGATCGTCTGATGTATTTCCCCAATTTCATTCAAAAACTCTTCTGTACAGCAAGGGTTTTCTGAGAGTAATTCCAGTTTATTGCTACAGATGGCCAGAGGAGTCTGAAGTTCATGGGAGGCATTTTCAATAAATTGTTTTTGTTGGTTGAAAACTTTTTCATTCCGCATTGCCATATCCGAAATTGTCCGGTTTAATTGCTTAAATTCGTTCACTTTCGTCTTATTTTGCAAAGGCATATTTTTCTTTCCCAAGGTATAAAAATTCAGCCAATGGATTAAATTATAAAGAGGACGTAAACATTTCCGGAATACTAATTGTGTAACAATCAGTATACAAATTAGCATGGCAATGTAGAGATAAATAATGGACCATAAAATGGACTCCAGCATATCGTCTTCTTCGAGAGTAGAAGTCAGTATTGTCAGTTCATAATAGCGTCCGTTATCTGTACGGAAAGAAGTATATAATACCCGGACCGGTTCTTCATCCATTTCATATTCATTAAATGCTTCCGTTGTAATAAAACGTTCTTCATAGTGTTTTCCCCTTTCTTCCGGGATTTCATGAATATAATAACGGGTCAGAATATCGATATGCGAATTTAAAAGAGTACTGTCCCTTAAAGCTTGTTTGATAATTGTTTTCTTATAGTTTTTCAGGCTGTCGTCTGTTTCATCCCGGACCTCATTCAGTATCTGAAAATAAAAGAATACAGTCCAGAATGCCATGGTAAGCAATAGTACCCAGGACAATTTTCCAATTGTATAATGAATCAGTTTCATCTAACCGGTAATATTAAAAATCATTTCTTCTCCTCAATTATTTCTCTTCCGGACTCTTTAACCCTATGAGCATTTAAACATTATGTATCCGGAAGTTGATTACTGCGGCACATTTTATATCCGAAACCATATACGGCCCGGATTTCGGGCAAGGCACCGGCAGATTTCATTTTTTTCCGTAAATTTTTTACCTGGGAATAAATAAAATCATAATTATCGGCCTGATCAATGCAATCTCCCCAAACAGCTTCGGCTAGAGTTCCTTTATGTATTAAACGGCCGGGGTTAGTGACAAAATAATAAAGCAGATCGAACTCCTTACGGTTTAATATAAGTTCCTGATCTCCGATAAAGACGGCATGCCGGTCCGGATAAACATTTAAATTTTCCAGTTCGATTTTTAAATCTCCTCCATTTTGTTTCCTTCGAATGACGGATTTTACTCTGGCATGTAATTCAGCCAAATGAAACGGTTTGGACAGATAGTCGTCAGCTCCTAAATCCAAGCCGTACACTTTGTCTTCTATCGAATCTTTTGCAGAAATAATAATGACACTTTCTTTTTTGTGCATTTTTTTTAGCTCCTGCAGTAAAGTCAGCCCATTCCCGTCCGGTAACATGATATCGAGCAATATGCAGTCGTAGTCGTAATCATTTAATTTATAACGGGCTGTCTGAAAATCAGAGGCATATTCTACAACGAAACGTTCTTTTTCCAGAGAGGCTGTCATTGTTTTTCTCAAATTGTCTTCGTCTTCGATAATCAGAATTTTCATTTTTCCGGTTTTGTTTTTACAAAGCTAAAGAAATATTTGGGAAAGATTCTGGAAAAATAAAGGGAGAAAAGGAAAATTTTCGTTTTTTCAAAAGAGAAAAATAATAGGGTTCTCAATTTTTATTTTTTTCTCCTGTGTCAGCAGGCAGGAGGGGGATGATTGCTCCTTTCTCCTGAATGTAGGTATAGAAAGCTTTATAGAAAGGGTGATGAAGGAGGGTTGAGGTATCTCCCAGAATAATGAGTTTCATCCGGGCCCGGGTGATTGCTACATTCATCCGGCGCAGATCCTTTAGGAAACCAATATTCCCGCTTTCATTAGCTCTCACCAGACTGATGAAAATAACATCTCTTTCCTGACCTTGAAAACCGTCGACCGTGTTGACTGAAATCAGCCGGAAAAAAGGTTTGAAAAAAGAATTCTTGCGGATCAATTGACGCATATAACGAATTTGGGCTTTATAGGGTGAAATAAGGCCGAAGTCAATTTGTTCCTCTATAATCCGGCTCCCGCCGATTTTTTGCATATATTCCTGCAATTGCCGGATAAGCAGATAAGCTTCCGTTTTGTTGATATGACTAAAACTTTCTCCTGCTATTTGTTCGTGGGAATCGTATTCCCGGGTATCCAGCCAGACGATAGGGGTATCGAATTCGAGTATATTCCGGAACCGGACTTCTGGAGCTGCTTGCAGGCAATTATGATAAAACCAGCGGGAGGGAAAATGCATAATATCTTCGTGCATCCGGTATTGGATTTGCAAGAGAGAAACTGTTCCGGGCTGGCGCAGGGCTACTTTTTGCATCAGGGTAAGTGCCAGGCCTTTTTTAGCGGCTTCGGTATTTTTGATGGTGGGGGGTAATTGGCAATGGTCGCCGGCCAAAATTACCCGTTCGGCTTTGCGGATAGCAATCCAGCAAGCCGCTTCCAATGCTTGGGCCGCTTCGTCTATAAAGAGGGTTGAAAAGCGTTTCCCCTCAAGGATTTTGTTGGAGGAACCGACCAGGGTGGAAGCGATGACCCGGGCTTCGCTGAATAGGTTTTGCTCTATTTTTATTTCTAATTCTGTTGCTCTGTGGCGTAACTGTTGCAAACGTGAGTAACTGGCTTCTCCTGCTTCTCTTTTCCGTAATTGGGGTAATAATTCCCGGATTGTCTTCCGTATTTTCCACAATTCCGGATAATCGGGATGGGCTTCAAAACGGCGTTCGTATGTAAAAGAAAGCATTTTGTCGTTTACTCGGGTAGGATTACCGATACGCAAAACGGGAATACCCCTGTCCGCCAGCTTTTCAGAAATCCAGTCGACGGCCGTATTACTCTGGGCACAAACCAGTACCTGATTTTCTTTGTGTAGGGTTTCGTATATGGCTTCTACTAAAGTAGTCGTTTTTCCGGTACCGGGAGGTCCGTGTACAATGGCAATATCCCGGGCATAGCATACATTATTTACGGCTGTCTCCTGTTGTGGGTTGAGCCAGGGAAAACGGTGCGGAAAAATTTCCCGTTTCCGAATGGGATGAGTACCTGACAAAATTTCCCTCAGTTCAGCCAGACGGTTTCCCTTGGCCTGGATGACGTCGTGTAAAGCCGTAAACATGCTTTGGTAAGAAGTTTCATCAAAATTAAGTTGTAACCCCAGATTTGTACATTGTTGTAAAGTTGTCGCAAAAGAAGATTGGGGCAAAGTGACTACCATACGGTTGTCCCGTAAATAACTGATTGTGGCGGTAAAGTTAAAATAGTGTTGTTTCCCGTTTAAATCGGGTGTGAAGAAGCAAATGGTCCGTCCATGTTCAAAAGAATGTTCTGTTTCTTCTGCATAATCGCAGACAATTTCAATCACCGGGAGGTTCAGGGAATTGTAATAATTCCGTTCCGCCCGTACCGGGTACCAGCAAAATCCTTGTTGTATTTTTCTTTGAATGCCGGCTGCTTTTGACTTTTCCAGATAACTTTCTTTTTCGTAGTTATATTCTGTTTGTAATAATCGGAAATATTCTTCTAATTCTGTAACAGATGATTTTTTTGTACTATTGGGCATATCCGGACAGCGCTCGTTTTACTCTGCAAAGGTAGGAGTTTACTTTATATATTGACAGGGAAAATTAGGAAACTTTATTTTCGGAATGCTTTGCATGATTTTATTTCCTCAAATAGGCAACCTTCTGTTAATTCTGACGGTATAATTATTATTTTTGTTACAAAATTGAAGTTATGAAAAAATTAGTCATATTTGATCTGGACGGTACTTTACTGGACACTTTGGGGGACTTGGCTGTAAGTGCCAATTATGCATTGAAGAAGTTCGGTTATCCGGAACACGAAAAGGAGGAGTATCGTTATATGGTGGGAAATGGAATAACAAAATTGATTGAACGGGCATTGCCTGAAGAATTCAGAACGGAAGATCAGGTTATGCATGTGAGGGCTGAATTCGTCTCGTATTATTCTATCCATAAGACAGATTTGACGCGGCCTTATCCCGGTATACCGGAGTTGCTGGATATGTTAAAACAGAAAGGACTGGTTTTGGCGGTAGCCTCCAATAAATACCAGGAAGCAACCCGCGAATTGATCTGGCATTATTTTAAAGAAAAAACCTTTGAGGTGATATTAGGACAAAGAGATACTATGCCAACCAAGCCGGATCCCAGTATAGTCAATGAAATTATGACTGTTGTCGGAGTCGGGGAAGAGGCTACTTTATATGTAGGGGATTCCTGTATCGATATGCAAACGGCGCTTAATGCCGGTGTTACTCCTGTAGGGGTATCCTGGGGATTCCGTCCTTGTGAGGAGTTGCAAGAGAACGGAGCTATGCACATTGTATACCAGCCTGCAGAAATTCTCGGTCTACTTGCCTGAGCGGCTATTTCCTGTTGGTCCGGGCTTTCCTGAAAAGAGGGAGAAGGTGTTTTGGTAGTTAGAATTAGGAAAGTTTAGAGGGGGAGGTATTTTTATACAGGAATTAAATTTTTCGATATTTTTTTCCACCGGGGTATTTTTCCCAAATCTTTCCCAAATTCTATACTTTTTTTGTATTGTAAATAAAAGGATTTATAATAACCAATAAAAAGTAATAGATATGAAAAAAGCGTTTTTTATTTTAGTATGTTGTATCCTGTCGGTACAATTCTCTTTTGCAGATAAAAAAATTTATACCACGGATACTTTACAACTGCCTGTGGCAGCCCGTCAGTTTATCAATACTCATTTTTCAGGAGTAGGAGTTTCTCATATTAAAATTGAAAAAGAGTTCTGGGAAGGAAATCAGTATGATGTTATCCTGACCAATGGTTTTGACCTGGATTTTGATAAAGATGGGGAATGGAAAGAAATTGACGGCCATCGGAATGCTTTACCGGCTACGGTTATTCCGGAGAAAATTGCGATCTATTTAAACAAAAATTTTGCAGGTTTTGCGGTTATTTCCATTGAGAAAGACCGGAATGGATTCGACGTAAAACTGTCGGATGGCCGGGAGTTGAAATTCAACCGGGAACAATTATTTATCGGATATGATGATTGAAATAAATAATTAGGAAGAGAGTTTATCGTTAATAGAAAATAAATTAAAAACAGTAAGGTATGAAAAAGAGTTTGTATATTTTAGGAATGTTACTGGTATTCTTGGGAATGGCCTGTAGTGACGATGACGATGCAGCCTGGATGCCGGATGAAGCTGTTGTGCGTACTTTCAATCAAATGTTTCCCGGGGCACAAAGGGTCGAATGGAAAACAGCAGGAAATTATATTGTAGCTGATTTTTATTATGAAAATCAGGATAAAGATGCTTGGTTTAATAAAAGCGGAAAATGGTATATGACAGAAACTGATATTCTTTTTGACGCGTTGCCTGAAAAGATAAAGACTGCTTTTAGCAATAGCGAATACCGTGCGTGGAAAGTAGATGATGTGGATATACTGGAACGGGTAGAAATGGAAAGAGTATATGTAATTGAAGTAGAACAGGGAAATGTTGAAAAAGATTTGTATTATACAGAAGACGGGACTCTGGTAAAAGTTATTGAAGAGGTGGACGGGGACGACGGGCATTGGCCGTTAGAAGGCTTACCTCAGCAAATAAAAGATTATCTGAATACACATTACAGCGGGGCAAAGATTATTGAATACGATACGGAAAGAGGGATTACAGAAGTGGATATTTTTCATGACAACCGCTATAAGGAAGTCAAATTCAGTCAGAATTATGCTTGGATTTCCACAAGTTGGGAGATATTGGAGAAGGATGTACCTGCTGTAGTGATGGCGACCATCCGGAATCAATATGCCGGTTATCAAATAGATGATATCGAGTATGTAGAGCGGGCAGCCGGGGTTGCGGTATATTTGTTTGAGTTGGAAAAAGGAGAAGAAGATATCTATGTGATGGTGGATGAGGCCGGAAATATTGTGCAGAAATGAAAGCAAAGAAATATTTTGTAACTATCTCCAGGCTACCGTAGTATAAGGATAAAAACGATAAACGAAAAAGCTATGGGAAAATTTGAAGAATTGATAAAAGGGGATAAACCTGTATTGGTTGATTTTTTTGCCACCTGGTGCGGTCCCTGCAAAGCCATGCATCCTATTTTAGAAGAACTGAAAAAAGACATGGGGGATAAAATTCATGTCATTACAATCGATGTGGACGGAGAAGCAAACCGGCAATTTGTGATGAGTCATCAGATTCAGTCGGTTCCTACCCTGATGATCTTTAAAAAAGGGGAAATGGTATGGCGACAGAGCGGGGTAATGCAATCCATGCAATTGAAAAATGTCATTGAAAAGTATTTATAACCCTAAAATGAGAAGAAGCCGTTCAATCCCTTGATAACGGCTTCTTCAT
The DNA here is from genome assembly GCF_937966165.1 of uncultured Odoribacter sp. Taxonomy (NCBI): domain Bacteria; kingdom Pseudomonadati; phylum Bacteroidota; class Bacteroidia; order Bacteroidales; family Odoribacteraceae; genus Odoribacter; species uncultured Odoribacter sp. Next base: position 499,072 of record NZ_CALCLB010000012.1, on the reverse strand, counting down.
TTTGACCGTTTCTGTCGACGGTCTCTCACTCTATTTGCCTATGTCCGGTATTTTCACCCAACCTAAAGGTATAACCGACCGGCCGGTTATTTTTTGATTCCCCGTATCGGGCAACCCAGAGATCTTCTGTACGAGGCTCCGTAACTGATATCTGTCCCACTCATCATGAAGGCATTGGCGCCGACCCTGTAAAGGTTAGAGGGTGTTGCCAACCAGTACGTTCCGGTTGCAGGACTGGCTAAGTCCGCATTTTCCCCCCAAAGTAATCCGAATAAAGGGAAGCAGCGTTCTACCGATTTCTGGGCATTTATAAATAATGCTTCAGCTTCTTCTGGAGTTTGGAAATCTGTTTGGGCATTTCCTTTTATTTCGGAAATTTTCATCCAGCCGTTATATCCCGCGGTGCCTTTAAATTCATATTTCATTACATAAGCATCATCTGTACCAAACATTTTAATCAGATAGCCTATTGAGGAACCACTACCGATAAATACATAGGGGTATTCGGTTCCGATAACGTCCAGAATTTCTTTCCCTTCTGTCCGGGTGGTTTGTGTAAGGCTTAAAGTAGTCAGGGTAAATATTCTGGCACATTCGTAGTCTAACGGTATCCGGTAACCTAATTCACAGGGATCCGTACCGGATCTGTCGGTCCAGGTATAGGGATTGGATTCAGACCATACTTTTGTAGTAAAGCTCCCATCTGTTAGCCAATCGTCTATGTTGGTAATAAATGCCGAAATGAGTTGTCCGCTTTCAGCTGTGATATAAGGGGTAGAAGGGAGGAGAGAAATCGGTTCCTCTGTATTGAATCCTACATTCCGTCCCCATTGGTAGAAATTGCCCCAGGTTTGTTTGAATTGACGGCTGGACAAGTTTTCCGGTGTCGATGGAAGTGTAGCTCCGACATTCTTTTCTGACCATTTTTCCAGGTTAAAATCTTTATAATGGATTTGTACGACGGATAGTGTCCTTGCTGTTTCCCCTTCGATATTGATTTTGATTTCCGCATAACGGGCCATTTTTTCATTTTTATACGGATCAGCAGACACAAATAAGGTATCGCCTTGCGGGAGCAAATGACACCAGTTTTCTGAACTTTTTGCTTCCCATTCTATATTTCCTGTAATGGTTACTGCAAAGGGTTTGCCGGAGGCGGAAAGGTATAATTTTTCAGGAAAAGTATTGAATTTAGAGCCTGTCTGGGTGATGTTTACAGATCCGCTGCTTCCGTTTTCTGTAATCGTTACAGTTGCCGTGCGGGTAGCAATTGTAGGATTTAAAGGGGTTGTTATGATCAGAAACTTTCCGAATTTTGTTGCCGTACACCAGTCTTTGTCGGAAGTCGCCTGCCAGTTACCGCCTAATCCGAGGTCCAATTCCTCTGTACCACCTGTTGCTTCAAATGAAATCTCTGAAATTTCGAGTGGCAATTCGGAGGGCTCTAACTTATCGTCTGAATCGCACCCTGCAAAAATCAAGGAGAAAATCAGAATAATATAATTAAGTTGTTTCATACGTCTTGTATTAAAGTATTAACAAAATGGATTCCGGAGGGAGGAGTGTGGCTTAATGCCACACTCCGGGATTTGTTTCCGGAAAGGGTAGTTCTAATCTTTTACGCAGCGGATTGGCTGTGCATAACCGCATTGTGCACCGTTTTCATGTATTTTTGTTGTATTGAGCATATAGATACAGCGCATTTTATTTTCCAGCCAATACCAGGAAGCGGCTCCGGGAGCTTGCAGGGTTACCCCATCCCGGAAACTCAACATTCCGGCAAGCGGCAATATCCGGACTTCTGTAGCGGTGGCTTTATTGAATAAGGCCTCTGCATCTGTGGCATTATCGAAATAAGTCTCTTCATTGCCTAAAAATTCTGTAATTTTCAGGTAGAAGTTTTTCCCTATTTCTCCCAATATTTCAAAGCGTAATACATAAGCATCTGCTGTTTCAAATTTTTTAATCGCATATATTTTGGAAGTTCCGTCTGCTACATACAAGGTCCTGTCGGGCACTCCCGGTCTGTCGACTAATTTTTCATAGGTTACCCTGCTTTGTGTGGTAGCAAAAGTGCCGGTTGCTTCACTGGAGGGGAAGAATAGAATCAGATCTTCTTTTGTCGGAACGTGGTAACCGGCCGGACAGGGAGAGGAGCCGGCACGGGCTTCCCATGTCGTTGAAGCATCCGGATTCAGCAGCCAGTCTCCAGAAGTGGAGGTAATGAATTCTGTCATTGTCTGAGCTTTTTCAGCCGTAATATCCTCACTTGTCGGTATGGTAGCTGTGGCTCCTGTATGAGGAAATCCTACATTCCGTCCCCATTGGTAATACAATCCCCAGGTCTCTTTATAATTGGGACCCAGTATATTTTCCTCCGTTGCAGGCAGACTGGCCCCTAAGTTACTTTCAGCTAGCCTGGATAGGGCGTATTCTCTCTTACCGCCTGACGTTTGAATAATTTCAATTGTAACAGGATCTGTATTATTGGCTGTTACCGTAATAGTCGCTGTACGGGTTTCGGAGCCTGTATAGTTTCCTACCGTTACGGTAAAGGAACCGCTACCCGTTCCGTTTGTCGGTTCAACAGTACACCAGTCTGCATTGGCTGCTACATTGGCTGTCCAGCTTACACCTTTGTTTGTCGTTACATTGACCACGAATTCGCCGCCTTGCGGATCGAAGGTATGAGAAGTTGCGTCCAGTTTAAGTTGAGGTTTGTCATATTTTCTGGCTGAGGTCATATTTTTGACATCGTTCAGATTTCTCAATAAAAGTTTCCATCCCCCATTATTGGAAATATGGCCGGTAATTGTCCCATTCTTGTCGGTTACTTTTTCTTTTGCAAAGGTGGCAGTTTCTAAAGTCAAAAGAGGTAGTTCTTCGCTTCCGTTCCATAAAATGGGTTGGTTACCGTATGTTTGGGTGATATCTTTGAATTCAGTTTCATTCAATTGGATCAGTAACCCATCGGCTACTTCACCCGCTAAAATATTAGCAATCGTTTTAAGGGTTGGATTTACTGTAATTGTCGGAGTCGGTAAAGAGGTGATATGAGCTGTATTTAAACTACCGATAGCTGTCAGACCGTTTACTGTGGTCTTGCTTCCGCCGTTTAATAAAACGTTCACTTGGGTACCCATAGCAATCCCGTGTTTTGCCGTGAATTGTAAAGTAATGGCATTGCCGCTGGCATCCTGGATAATCATATTATTGTCCTCGATGTTTTTACTTTCTTTATCTGAAGTTACCAGGCCTTTTACCCAGATATAATCCGTTTTCGAATTGGCTGGTAATTCTCTTAATTCTGCAATACTGGCCAGTTCCGGTTCGTCTTGTGTAATCGTAAGGGCATCTGTTTTATTTTGATCTCCGTTAAAAGTTAGTGTTACTTCACGGCTTTCCGTATTTGTATTCGGGGCAGCAGTAATTTCCATACTGGTACTGTCAGCAGAAACCTTGAGGGTGAGCCAGTCTGTTTCCTCAGAAAAACTCGTTGTCCATTTTACATTTGAAGTAATGGATAATGTTTGGCTTCCACCGGCTACTTCGAATTCCATGACTTTGGGACTAACCGATAAAACGGGTTCCAGACCCGGCTGAGAAACGGTTATCTTTTCTACCAAAGATGATCCGGCTGTAACGGTTACAGTTGCTTCCCGAAGTTGATAATCAGTATTTCTAACTGCGCTGATTTTTATTTTAGCGTCTCCTTTTCCGTTGCCAGGATCAAAAGTCAGCCAGCCGGCCTCTGTGGTAATAGTCCAGTTTTGATTTGTAGAAATAATGATTTCTTCATTTCCACCAGCTTGTGCAAAACTGATGTTATCTTTATTAATTTCTAACGTAGGCAATGCTTCTTCTTTATCGTCTTTACAGCCGAATAAGCCTAAAGTAAGGATTAATACCAAAGTACTGAATATGTTTAATCCTCTCATTGAGTTTGTAAATGTTTTTTTCATAATCAGGTTTTTTATGTTAGAATTTATATTTTATTCGTCTTTTACACAGCGTATGCTGCAACCTAGAGCCCGGGGACAATTATGGGCATCAATATGGGTTTGCCAATTTCCCATAGAAATGTAAACCGTGTACTCCTTAGCGGGGGATGCCGTCCAATAGCTGCCGCTTACTCCTTCCGAGTTGGGACCTCCGGTGTTGGTATACAGATAACCGCAGGAAGGGAAAATCAATACGGCCGATTCTTTGGCTGTTTCAAATAATTGTTTTGCTTCTGCCGCATTTTGGAAATCGGTATAAGCGTCTCCTTTAATTTCTGTGATTTTCAAATAAGAGTTTATGCCATCGGGTTGGATGAATTCATAGCACAATACATAAGCTTCGTCTGTACCGTATTTTTTTATGGCATAACGGCTATATTTACCGTCTCCGGTGGAGACGCAGGTATATTCCGTACCATCGGCTTCCAGAACTTCCTTATTGGTCAGTCTGTCCACACGTGAATAGCGTCCTTCGAATTCATCAATGGGGAAAATTTGCCGTGCTTCATAGTCCAGCGGAATATGCCAGCCGGCAGGTGACGGATCGCTGCCGGCTCTGTCCTTCCAGGTATAACTGTTTCCGTTAGCTGGTTTCGTTGTCTGGCTACCATCTGTCAGCCAATCCATAGGCGGTAATTCGGTTGATCCGATAAATTCAGACATCGTTTGTGCCATCGCTGCCGTTATTGAAGGATTGGTAGTGACTACCTGATAAGCCATGCCATGCGGGAAGCCCACATTTCTGCCCCATTGGTAAAAGTCGCCCCAGGTATCCCGGTAATTGAAACTTGTAACATTTTCCTCCGTAGCCGGAAGATTGGCTCCAAGGTTTGTGTCTGACCATTGATCCAATACAAAAGATCCTTTAAAACGTTGAGTTACCTGAATCGTTTTGACACAATTCCCTGCTGTTAACGTAATCTGCGTTTCCCTGTTAATGTTGGCTTTATAGGGTTCAGCGGAAATTTTCAGGGTATCCCCTGCTTTTTCTGCATAACACCAACTGGCTTCTACAGAAACCTCCCAGCCTATATTGCTTTTTATAAGTAAATTTTTCGTTTCTCCGCTATACCCTAAAGTCACTTTCGGCTGGGAAAGGACGACAATAATTCCTTCTTGAGTGACCGGAATGGTTTTTGTCTTCTGAGGAGTGCTGATCGTAATCTGGGCAGTCCTTGAAGAAATAGACAGGTTTTCCGGTACACTGACCGTAATCTGTTTACCGGAAACAGAGAGGGTACACCAGTCTTTATTGCTTGCGGCTTGCCAGGTGCCGGAAAAGTCTACTTCTATTGTTCCTGTTCCGCCGGCGGCTTTAATTGTCAGGCCATCGGACACCAGATTCAGTTCTGATAAATTTGTTTTATCGTCTGAATCGCAAGCCACGAGGGAAAAGCAAAATAACAGGACGAGGTATTTTATTATTTCTATTTTCATATGCGTAAGTTTATAGGTCGTTTATTGTTCAATACTTAACTCAAACCATATATCACTTCCATCTGTTTTTTGAAAATGGATAACGGAAGGATTATCGGAGGTGTTGGAAGTAAGTAAATATCTCCCGTTCAGTAATTCTAAAATTTCTTTTCCGCCATTTCCGTGAAATGCAATTCCATTATCATCTGCTAAATCGGAAAAACTGATATCGATTAGATTTTCAGTCCATTTAACCGGTTTTACATACAGTAGTAGTAAACAAGCATATATATTATAACCGTCAGTGAGGTCGACTTCCAAAAACTGACCTTCATATTCAGCATCATAGGAAAGAAATATCTTGTAAAGCGACAGATTTTGTTCATCTTTTAATATTTGATTCGCATTTAACCAGGTATTGAGCAAAGGATAGCTCATTATATTTAAGTTAAAAAACCATTTTTGGGTACTATAGGCATATTTTGCATTCAATGCCATGGGCTTCATTGAAATCCGGGCATTTACATTATTGTTTGTGCAGTGAAGGCTCTGGTCAATTTCCGACCAGTCAAAAAATTGGATTTCCTTTCCGTCGATAGAAAGAGGTTGATAGAATTTTATACCGGTAGGCGTATAGGTAAAAGGTACATTTACCGTCAGTGTATCGCTCCCTTCAACATAGTCCAATTCCAGAGTTCTTCCTCCCGTTTCCGGAAGCAGAGCGCGTCCCTTACGTTCAACCAGAACTGTTTTACCGTCTATCACCATACTGTAGCTAAACCCCTCAGGAGGTGTAGTTATTTGAATAATATTCCGGATAGAAGCGAGGGTTTCTTCCCAGCTTTGATTGGCGGGAAGAGGTTTCATCCGAATGGTATTACCGGTCTTTTTCCCTTCCAGAACCAGTTCGTCTTTTTCCTTTCCCAGAATTACAAATTCATAGTCTCCTTCGTATCCCAGACCTTCCAGTCCCGGAACGGAGGGGTCGGCGAAAAAGTGAAAAACCTGATTATAGGTATTAAAACTGAGAACCGGACCTGTATCCCCTTTGAGGGAATAAAGACTGGATACGGGAGTTGGATGAGATTCCGAGCTTATGATGACTTCTTCTTCGGTAAAAGAGAGCAGGAGAATATAGCCCCCGTAAGCACAGTCTCCTTTGGGGTAATATTCCATAATCCACCCGTTCGGAACCTCCGTCAGTATTTCCTGATATTGCTTTAAAGCGGCTGACAGACGTTCGGTTGAGGGTTTGTCGAAAATGTCTTTTTCATCTTCTACACAAGCATGGATGCATAAAGAGAAGAGAAAAATCAGGATATATATTGTATTCCTCATAATGATTCATTTAATAAATAAAAATTTTCTTTTTTCTAGCGTTTTGAATTTTATTCTGTCCAGTAAAAAACGAAAGAGATCTGTTCTGTTTTAATTGTCCAGACTATAATCCAGATTCTGAATTTCAGTAGAACGGCGTTCCACAACGCTTCGTAATTTATCGATATCAATACTCCAGGACGTTTTCAGCCAATTTCGTACAATCGTAAATTTCTTTTGTATGATAGCTGCTCCGTCTGTCCCGGCTTTTTCCAGTAAGTTTTCCCAGTATTCATTGGAATGGGTCAGGTAAATAGCTATAATTTCCACAAAATCTTCTTGGGGTTCACTACTGGCATAAGGAGAAACAAAACCGATCTGTAGCGCTTCGTCTTCCTTACGGTTCATCCAGCCGGAAGGGGTATAGTCGGAAGTAGATATTTTGTCAAAATCCTTAGGATAGTTTTTGGTTTGATGTAAAATATGGGCGAATTCGTGGTGCATGGTTTTAAAATAGTAATAATTCAGAGAATCTATACTGCTCAGTTTTAGTTCATTTACCTTATATAAGGTTACCATCAAACCTCCTTCTGCCGTTCCCAGAACTTCTGTTTGTTGTTCGGCATTAATCGCCGGAGAGCCGATTAAATGGATGACTTTGGGCACATAAGTTCTCATAAAATCGATGCCTGCCACTTCGTCATAAGATTCCAGCCAGAGGTGCTTAATCAACTTTGCCAGTTTGATTGAATTTTCCAGTGTGGCCGGTACCAGGTTGTAAGTTTGATCTATTTCCATATCGTCTATCCGGTATTTCAGATCGATATTATAATTATTGACGTAATTGTCGAGTAACCACAAATCGAATCTATTGCGTTTTATGTCGGAAGGATCGAAAATAGTTCCTTCCGGCTTGTCTTCCGAGCATCCTGTCAACAGAAAACTGAGGAAGAAAAGAATCAGTGAATAACTTAATAGTGTTTTCATTGTATTTCATTTATAGGTTAGGGGCTTTTATCTGGGATTGGCAGGCAGACCTGCACTGGTTACCTGTACCGGTAATTGAATGGCCCGTCTGAGATCGTCCACGGTTAAGATATCATCGCTGCTTTCGTAATGGTTATGGGTTACTTCTATGCCGTACCGTTTGATATCGAACCAGCGTAATCCGTCGTGTATGGTTTCAATGCGCCGGCAATGAAGGATAAAATGTATGAAACTTTCCTGTATTCCCGGATTTAGGGAGAATTTGGGATGTAAAATCTTTTTACTGGGAACGTTCTGGGAATAATAATTGTGGATCGCATCCGGAGATATATTTGCGCCGCTGTTTGTATGTCCTTTTAACCACAGGTTCATATCAGCTAGGGCTAAAGCATAGTTTTCCTGGTATACGTATGCTTCAGCCCGGCAAAGTAAGGTTTCATCCGTAGTAAAAGCCGGGTAAACAATATTTATAAAGCCGATACCTGCTACTTTATCCGTATATTCCGTAAAGGCTCCTAATTTAGGATAACATAATTTCTGAGCGTCTCCGAATACCGTAGTATAAGCAGAGAGCGTTTTTCCCCAAAGCCCGGGAGACCAGATTGTGCCTTCTTTAGCGATTTCCTGGGAATGTCCGTATCGCTTTCCTCCATTGGTGTAGGGGCCGTGAATGATCGGCCAGTAGGATTTAGCGGGTAAGAGTAATAAATTACAATTCAGCTCGGCACTGACATAATTATTCCATCTCCAGTCTAAATCAGAAATTTTGGCATCGCCCAAATAATCCCGCGTTACTTCGTCCGGAGCATCTCCCAAAGCCAGGGTCGCATATTTAATTGTGTTATCCATTTTCCTGTAATAGAGGTAAAAACGGGCGGCAAACGCACAGGCTGCCTTATAGTTGAAATGGTATTTGGGAACTTCATAAAGTTGGTCGTTGATTAAAGGAAGACCTTCTTCAATGTCCCGGGCGATTTTTTCGTATACTTCGGCTACAGTTCCTCTCTCGTAATTTTTAAACACTACGGTTTCCGGTTCTTCCACATAGGGAATACCCATATCCTGTGTGCTGGTTTGTTCATTATAATGCTGACAAAAGACATTGACGAGTACAAAATGAGCATAAGCCCGGCATAGAAGGGCTTCTCCCTTTTGCGCCTTGCAATTTTCCTCTCCGATTTCTTTGATATTTTGTAAGGCATGATTTGCAGAAGCAATGGCCATGTAACAATTATCCCAGAGATACTGGGGAGAATCCTGAGTAATTTCTGAAATATCTTCCCAGTTGTAACATTGGGGAACCATCAGTGAATAATAGGTATATAGAGGACCATTATCTTCCGTATTATCAGACATCAATTCCGTCATCGTATTAAACGATGCTGTCGGATAAGCTGAAACCAACAGGCTGGTAAGCTTTTGCTCCGTATTCAATTCCGCCCGGTTATCAGGCATTTTATCCAGAAAATCATTACAGGCTGTGGCCAGACATGACACTGTAATTAGCAGTGGAATAATGATATTTTTCATATTTTCAGGTATTAGAATCCAAACTTTAAAGTAAACGTGAATTGCTTGGGTACAGGAGCTGAAACACCGCCTGAACGGAAGAATTCGGGATCCTGTCCATTTAGTTTTGAATCAGCATAGATCAGGAACGGATTGGTGGTTTGTACTTTTAATTGAAGATTGCTCAGTTTCATCCGGCTAATCCATTTTTCCGGGAAATTATAACTGAGAGATATTTCTTTCATCCGGATAAATCCACCGTCTGCAATTCGTGCATTAGAGTAGTTGTAAGCATTATAAGCATACGATAAATTCGCAATATCTTTATTTTGACGTTTACTGGCGATGACAGGGATATTGGTAAAAGCTTCATCCCCAGGAAGTATCCATCTGTTTTTAAATTCTTTGGGCATGGCGTCCAGATCTGAATAAGAATTGCTGAAAGCAGGATCCAGACGGATGACATTTCCAAATGAATACGTGATAAAGATATTCAGTCTGAAATTTTTATAAGTAAAGATATTCCCAAAACTTCCTGTAATTGTCGGTTCTGTAGGACCTTCGTATTTCAGGAAACTCAGATTATCCATTTCCTGGAAATTGATGTCTGTGATCGTTATATTCCCTTTGTGATTTAAAAATAAAGGGAGTCCTTCCTTATTCAGTCCCCTGAACGGCATTGAAAACAGAGAACGTACCGGATAATCTTTCAGGGCAAATCCGTTTCCGGTAATGAGGTCAATGACTCTGGACCGGGTATCCAGTTTGGTGACCTCATTTTTATTTTTTGAGAAAATGAAATCGGTACTCCAGCTGAAATCTTTGGTTTGTATATTTTTCGTGGAGAGGGAAAGTTCAATCCCCCTGGATTTCATAGAGGCGACGTTAGCATATTTTTGAGTTTCTCCTCCGGCTCCCTGAGTACTCGTCAGTCCAATCAAATCGTAGTTATTACGGGTATAATAATCCATGGTGAAATTAATCCGGTTGTCCAGAAATCCGAGGTCTATTCCTAAATTTAACTCGTGTTTTTTTTCGTATGTCAATTCACTATTTTCCAGTGAGCTGATTTGAATACCGGATTCTTTTACTGTAGAAGAAGGCCGGAAAGGGCTATAACTGGTGTAAATTGCCCGGGAATTACTGACAAAAGCCGGTCCCCGGTCTGCTGTAAGGCTATAGGAAGCCCGTAGGGTCATGTGGGAAAGAGCCGGTTGCAGGGATTCAAAAAAAGATTCTTCATGCATATTCCAGGCTAAAGCCGTATTCCAGGTAGGTAACCAGCGGGAACTTTTGGATTTTCCCAATTTATTGGATCCCTCGTAACGTAAGGTACCGTTGAGGGTGTATTTTCCCCGGAAAGAATAGGTTGCTGTACCGAAAAATGCAACATTTCTGGCTGTTGTTGTGGAATTATCGTAATATTGACCGTTTTCTTCTGCCAATTGCTTGAACGCGTTATAGTCGAAAAACGGATTTCCTCCCATTTCATACTGATATCCCAATCCGTTGAACCAGGTTGTCTGGCGTTCAATCGAGCTGGTCTCCATACCGCCGAAAAAGTTTACAATATGCGTTTCTCTGAAAATCTTATTGTAGCTCAGCGAAGCCCGGAAATCAACTCCAAACATTTTGTAATTGGTCCGTTTGTAAATACCTCCTTTCGGTAATATGCTGATAGGTAAGCTATACACAATGTCCGGATCTTTGTAAAGAAAAGGATTGGCGTCCCGGATCGTGGCATCGGCCATAGACCGGTAAGCTAAAGCCTGGTTGGATTCATCCCTGATATTGTGCTCTTGGGAAGAATTTTGATATTTTACGGCTCCCAATACCTTTACTTCCAGGCCGCTTATAATTTTCCATTTTATTTCTCCCTGAAATTTTAAATCAACCATATTGAGATCAATATAATTGTTATCCAATTCGTTCAGTATATTGAAAGGAGCATAATTGCGGGTATAATAGACATAGCCTTTTTCATCCTTTGCAGCTAAGGCGCGGGAGGTATTCAGTGCGTAACTATAGGGATTAATATCGAAATCCCGTTTTACTTCTCCGCTTACTACATCTACCTGCTGGCTCAGCGTTCCCGGCGCTTTTTGTTTCCGGTAAGAACCATTCGATATTAAGTTAACGGACAGGTTCGGTAAAATATTAAAAGAAGCATTTACATTGGCTGTATATCTGTTTACAGAACTGGCTTTTGACCATCCCGGATCGTGATAAAGGCTGAGGGAGGTATAATACTGGGCTTTCTCAGTACCGGAACTCAGACTAATGGAGTGATTTTGGGCCAGGGAGTTTTTGAATAATTCTTTAAACCAGTTGGTATTTCTCCTTTCAGCTTCTCCCAGATATTGGTAACGGGCTTCCGGAGTGTTAGGTAATTCCCAGCTGCCCGACACCGGATCGTAGGTATTGATTAGCTGGTACATTTTGCCATATACGCCGCTTTCTGAAGCTCTGTAAGTTTTTGCAAAACCCAGCCATCCTTTTTCTTCCATTTCTTTATATACCCTCATTTGATCCTGGGAATTCATGATATTAAAGGTGGTATAGCTCGGTACAAGTCTGACGGTAAATTCTCCTGAATAATTAATATGGCTTGTGCCGGCCTTTCCTTTTTTGGTGGTAATGACGATAACGCCGGCCATGGCTCTGGCTCCATAAATAGATGTAGCGGAACCATCCTTCAAGATCTGGAAACTTTCGATATCGTCGGAACTTAAACCGGCAATAGCAGAACTGATTAAAGTGACTGCATCTCCGGAGGATAGATCGTCGGCCCCCAGTTCCACCACATCTTCCATGACAACTCCGTCAACCACCCAGAGCGGACGGCTGCTCCCGTAAATGGAGGTCGCTCCTCTGACCCGGATTTTCGGAGCCGTACCGAAAGTCCCGGATACATTTTGTACGGTTACGCCGGCTGAACGGCCTTCCAAAGCCCGGCTCACATCGGGCATACCTTGTACAATAACCTCTCCGGCATTCAATTGGTCCGTTGCTCCTGTGAAAAGCCTTTTGTCCAGCTGGGCCATACCGGTTACAACGACTTCTTCCAGCGTTTCATTATCCGATTTGAGAACAACGTTCACTACATCCTTGTCTCCGATCCGTATAATTTGTTCTTTCATTCCGACAAAGGAGAATTTTAAGGAACTTTCCGGTTTCACTTTTAAACTGTATTTCCCGTCTAAATCAGTAGAAGTTCCGGTGGTCGTCTGCAGAATCATAATCGTTACTCCGGGCAAAGGTTCTCCTTTTTCATCGGTTACCTGGCCGGTAACGGTGCGTTCTTTCGGTTGTGTTTGCTGCGGGGTGGGAGGGGCAGGACGAATAACCACATAATTGTTCACAATTTCTGCCTGCAGCTGTGTGCCTTCTAAAATAATCTGATACAATTCCTTTACGGTGAAGTCTTTTTTCTGTAAACGGACGACACGGTGCATGTCCAGTTCGTTATTACTGAAAAAAGTAAGTAAGCCTACCTGTTTTTCTACTTCATTGAAAATGGTCTGCAAGGTATGTTCCTGTGCCTGAAGGTGTACAACCTGAGCAGAAACATTTGCGGATACCTGAAAAGTCAGGCCTACGGTCATAAGGAACATGAGTTGTGACACATGCAACACTTTTCCGGAAATTTTCCCGGAAAGAGCCTTTAGCTTTCGGATTTTTTCCATACATTTGTTTTTGAAATTAATACTATTATGCCTGTTTACCAGACAGACATGATTTACTAATAAAATGGGGAGTGTTAGCGCACTCCTTGTTTTTTGGTTATAGTTATTTCTTTGTCTTTGATTTCAAATTTGATGTTCTTACTGGTGGATTCAATCAAATAAAGTAAGTCGTTCAGGTTGGCATTTTTTTCGACTGCCCCTGTAAAACGGTATTTTTTACTTTCTTCGTTCTGAAATATAAAATCTACATTATACCAACGTTTGAGTTTTAAAACGATTTCTTCTATCGTCATATTCTGGAAACGGAATAAATTGTCCTTCCAGGAGGTGTACAGGCCGGTATCTACTTGTTTGATTTTTACTGTACTATCCTTAGGGGTTGAAGTCAGTTGTTCTCCGGGACGAAGCGGATAATTTTTCTGACCTATTTTTACTTTTACAGCTCCTTTTACTAAAGTAACCTGTTCAGAAGTTTCATCTTTATAACAACATACATTAAAGGCCGTTCCTAATACACGGATCGCCGAGTTTTTTGTTTTTACAATAAAAGGTTTACCGTCGTGTTTTACTTCAAAATAAGCTTCTCCGCTTAATTCTACGATCCGTTCCGCTCCGTAAAAATGATCGGGAAAGGAGAGACGGCTATCCGAATTTACCCATATTTGGGTCCCGTCGCTAAGTATAACATTATATTCCCCGCCTATAGGAACATATATCCGGTTGGGTTTTTCCGTTATTTTACAGGAATCTTTGGTAGAATGAAAGGCAATCGTATTGGAAGTGTTAACCCCGATAATTTCCCCTTTGGTATTTCGGATTTGTTGATTGGCCGTTTGCTGCAATATAATTTTCTCTCCGCTGGATAATTCCAGAACCGCTTTCGTAGAACCCGGTTTTACCGTTTCTGCTGTTGTCGTCAGAGTTAACGCGGGGATATTTTTTTCTTTTGGATGCAAACGACTTAACAACAATCCGCCTACAAGTAAGGGAACGAGTAAGCTGGCAGCAATACTATAACGGTAGAGGGGGTTTCTTTTCCAACCCGACTGTTTGTTGGTACGTGAATCTATTGTCCGCCAGGCTTTTTCAGTCCGTATACGGGTAAAATAGACAGCCTGAGCGACTTTTTTAAATGTTTCTTCCAGCTGTCTTATTTCCTGATGGTGCTCAGGATGAGCATCCAGCCAGTTTTGTAAGTGTTTCTGTCCGTCAGTATCCAATTGTCCCTTTAGGGAACTTACTAATAAGCAAATGATATGAGGAGGAATTTTCTCCATTTCTGTTTTTTTCTTCTATGACAGGAGAAAAACAAAAATGGGTGACAATTTTTTGCTCTTTTTTATAAAATTTTTGCAATGTAGAGTAAAAAAAGATACGTTTTTTTATTCAAATTGTTTTTTAAGGTGATCATTGCCCGGGCAATCGTCGTTTTTACCGTATTTATGGAGATATTTAATTCTTCCGCTACTTCCTTGTATTTTTTATTTTTAAACAGAACAGCTATAAAAATTTCCTGAGTTCTGGGAGGTAATTTGCGGATTTCCCGGTAAATTTCTTCTAATTTTTGATTCCATTCCGTATCGTCTAACATTTCTTCTTCCGCCAGTTCAGCGTATGCAGGCACACTCTTTATCCGCCAGTTTTCATTTTTTTCTAAAGCGTTCAGACAATGATTGTGGACGGCCTGATATAAATAGGAACGCAAATGCTGATCTACTGCAATAAAGCTTTTCTTTTCCCAAAATTTGATAAAAACTTCCTGAACCATGTCTTCAGCTATATCTTGGCGGCGGACGAATTTTAAAGCATAAAGGACTAAAGGCCTATAATACTTCTTAAAGAGTAATTGCAAGCCTTTTTTCTCTCCTTTTTTTAATAAATTCAATATATAAGCCGCCTCGTTCATGAATTTTTTATACCTTTATTTGCAAAAGTAATATATTTTTAATACTTTTATCTTAAATTGTATTTTTATATTCAAATAAAATTCATAAATATTCAAAATAGAGGGCAGGGTTAAATCGAATTTCTTAGGATAATCAATTGATATCTAAATTATTATTTGTTTTGTCTTTTCTTTTTGTAAATGCATATAAAGTAAAATAGCCTTTTGAAAATAGTAAAAATGATTTATTTTTTTATCCTTCCTCCTTTTATCCATCTTTTTTTGTAATAAATTTCGTCCATTTGGCTTAGTCGGACCCCGCTGGCTGTTGTAGCGTGAATAAACGTATTTTCTTTTAAATAAATACCGACATGACTGACGGATTTGCGTTTGGCAGTTGTATTAAAGAATACCAGATCGCCCGGTTTTAACTTTTTCCGGGAGATTTTCCGGCAATTTTTTTTATACATGCCTGTTACGGTTCTCTCTAATGGAATTTGGTATACGTTCAGGTAAATCTTACAGACCAGACCGGAGCAATCTACTCCTTTCCGGCTGTTCCCTCCATAGCGATAAGGTATTCCTAACCAGGAAGAAGCTTCCTGATATAATTTCAAATTGTCTTTGGGTGAAATTTGAAATCCTAATTTCTCCGATAAACGGAAAGCCGTTTGGTGTTTTTCTACTAATTTTTTTTGAGTGTTGCATGAACTTACCGAAACGGTACAAAACAAGAGTAAAATATAAAAACGTATTTTATGCATGAACCGAAAGGATTAGACTGGGACAAATATAAAAAGTCGGAGCTTGTAAAAAAAATTCTAAATCTTAATAACTGTAAAACATTCGGCAAGACAGAGGTATTCTTCTTCCATTGCCCTTATTTAGGTGGAATCAGACATAAGTCCTCCCAGGACTTTTGCATGCTTGTATCTCCTGTCTTTAGTCAAGAGTGAAAATATAAAAACGTAAAAACGTTAAAAGATTACAAATGCTTTAGTTTTATCAAAAATTTTTTGATTTCTCCTCTCTTTTCTCTTTTCAATACTTGAACATTTAAACATTTAACCGGATTTACATCTAAAATTTTACTAATTTTGATTGCTGAATAATTTTGAAAAAACTGTTATGAATTGGAAAGAAGCTTTAGCGTCCTATCCTGAAAATGAGGATATGGTGTTATTATACGAAGAATGGAGTGAAACGCCTTATTTAAGAGAGTTATTTGCCTTATTGACAGATTATCAGCCGGAATGGAATAAGGAAAAAGAATTAGGGAATTGGGCGGCGGAATTTATCCTGGATTTGTTGGAAGAAGCAGAAAATGAAATAGAGGAAATGGACCCGCAGAGGCGGATAAATCATTTTAGAGAAATGATAGAAGAGCGGTATGAAGACTTCAGGAATAGCCATCAGTTTGTGCGGGTTAATAATGTTGCCATACAAGCGGAGACGGAACAGCATCCTTGTGAGGATATTCGGAAATATATTGAAGAGGAAGGAGAAAAAATAGGTTTTCCTATTTTAATTTAACGACTCATTTTTTTTAACCAGAAAGTTAAAGCGACTGGGAATGTCGGTTTCAAAATTCAGTTTTTCTCCGGTCAGAGGATGAATAAAACAGAGCTTGAACGCATGAAGGGCGAGGCGGTTGAGGGGATTATAACGGGCTCCGTATTTTTTGTCTCCTGTAATGGGGCAACCTTGGGCTTGCATATGAACACGGATCTGATTTTTCCGTCCGGTTTCTAATTCCAGTTGTACCAGTGAATAACGGAGATTCCTTTTTATTACTTTGTAGCGGGTGATAGAGAGTTTACCTTCTTTTTTAGTAGAAGTATGTACAAAAAAAGCACTGTTTTCACGGATGTAAGAACGGATTGTACCTTCATTTTGAGGAAGATTTCCTTCCACTACGGCAATATATTTACGTTCTATTATAGCATTTTCCCAATTGTTTTGTAGTTTTTCCTGTACTTCCTGATTTTTAGCAAACATCATCAATCCGGAGGTGTCTCTATCGAGACGGTGGAGAATAAAAATGCGGCTGTGCGGATCGTTTTGTTTGACGTAATTACTGAGTATATGATAGGCTGTCTTTTCCCGTATGTGTTCTGTAGCCATGGATAATAAACCTGCTGCTTTTTCAACTACGAGTAAAGAAGCGTCTTCGTAAACGATTTTTAATTGGGAATGATAAAAAGGTTTGTGATTTTTGTCAAAACCGATGGTAATTTTATCTCCTTTCTGTAACAAAGTGTCGAATTGAGTGGTTACCCGTCCGTTCACTGCCACCTGCCGGTGGCTCAACAAAGATTTTACACTTGTTTTACTCTGTTGATGGAGGGAGGTAAAAAGAAAATTCAATAAAGTATTTTCTTCTGAAACTTCCAGAATCTTTGTCTTGGGGGCCGGATGGGAGCAAGGAGAAAAATTTGTTTTCATTTTCAAATACTGGACATAATTAAAATGTCCGGACATCTCCTTTTTTTCCTGGATGTATATTTCACCTCTTTCTGAAGCCAGTGTTGTGAATTAAACTTCAGTCAACGGAACGGATGATTCAGGAATCAGCGAAATGCCAGACGGTGATCCGTCTGGCATTAATCGGATAAAGCAGATGTTATGGACATCTTTTATTTATCAAGCTTCTATTTCAACCAACTTAGCACCAGCTTGAACCGGATTACCTTCTTTTACAAAGATGCGTTTTACTTTTCCGGCATAATCGGTCGCAATATTGTTTTCCATTTTCATGGCTTCCAGGATAATGACGGATTGGCCTTTGCTGACCACATCTCCCGGTTTAACTTGTATTTTAAAGATACTGCCTGGCATTGGAGCTTCTACTACCTTTCCGGTAATTGGTTCCTCTTTCTTTTCTTCTGTAACTTCCTTCTTTACTTCTTCCTCTTTATGCTGGGCTTGGTATCTGGCTTCTTTTTGACGGGTTAAGAAATTTTTAGCAACTTGTGGGAATAATTCCAGTAACAATACTTCTTTCTCGTTTTCTGCCAGTTTCACTCCTCCGGCTTCCGGTAAAGTTGGGTTGGGTTGCATTTGGTATTTGGACATATCGTACGGAATTTCCTCACGGGTACCGGCAATTTTCAAACGGAATTCCGGGTCAATGGGTACAGGGGTTTTACCGTATTCTCCTTTAACCAGATTTACAAATTGATTGGATACATTGCTGTACATGGGTTTGCCGGCTTTTAAATCAAGGGCACAGTTTACAGCCTGAGCACCTACAATTTGACTGGTAGGAGTCACCAGGGGCGGTAAACCTGCTGCCAGCCGTACAGTCGGGATTAATTCCATTGCTTTTTCCAGAATGTCCATAGAATTCAGCTGTTTCAGCTGAGCAACCATATTACTGTACATACCGCCCGGTACTTCAGCTTTCTTTACGAGTTCATTCGGCTTCGGGAAATTGAAGTAAGCTTCGATCGCATGGCAGGCATTCAATAAAGCTTCTTCGTTATTGGATTTGGCCGCTTCGATCGCTTTGTCAAATTCTTTATCAACTTCAGCAGGTAGAGTATCAGTCAACGGATTGAACGGATTCGGGAATTGTTTCGTAGCATCTACGGCAGCCAATTCTTTCCGGATGTCGTATAATTCTTTATTGATTTTTGCTACCGCTTCCATATTAATATCGAGTTCCACTCCTAATTTTTTACAGAAAATGTAAATCAGCTCGATAGCCGGGGCACCCGTACCTCCGGCAAAATTCCAGATATTGGTATCTACGATATCTACTCCTTTAATAATAGACATTAATACAGCCCCTAAACCGTAACCTGGTGTACAATGTGTATGGAAATCGATAGGAATAGATAAATTTTTCTTGAATAACGGAACTAATTCTGCAATTCTGGAAGGCTGAATTAACCCGCTCATATCTTTAATGGTGATCATATCTGCTCCCAAAGCAGCCATTTGTTTTGCTTTGTCCAGAAAATATTCATTTGTAAAAACAGGAGCCGGATTCTTTTTCCCTTTCATTTTATCCATAAAGCTGAGTTTAGGATATTTCGGGTCGATGGTGTAACAAACAGCGCAGTCTGCAACACCTCCGTATTTCTTTACATATTTGATGGTTGATTTTACATTGTTGACGTCGTTGAGAGCATCAAATATACGCATGATTCCTAACCCCGATTCGATAGAATTGCGACAAAAACCATCGATGATTTCATCGGTATAAGGTGCATAACCAAATAGATTGCGGCCTCTGGATAAAGCCGTTAATTTAGAGGCATTTCCTACAGCAGCTTTGATTTTTTCCAAGCGGTCCCACGGATTTTCATTTAAATAACGCATAACTGAGTCGGGAACTGCTCCGCCCCATACCTCCATTGCATAAAAATTTGCATCTTTATAAAAAGGTAATACTCGGTCAATTTGTTGTTGCGTCATACGCGTAGCAAAAGAAGATTGCTGCCCATCCCGGAGAGTAAGATCTCTGATTAGTAGTTTTTGTGCCATGTTTTGCTATAATTTAAGTAAGTTAAAGTATAATTGAATTCATTCTATTTCGGATTCGCTTTTAAAGAGAATCTATTTTTATTTTAGGTTGTACAAACTTATTAAATAAAAATCAAATTTCGTATCAATTTCTAAGAAAATTATGGAAAAAAATCGTTATTTATTCCTCACAAAAGGAAGATGCTTATAATTTATAAGTTAATACCGATATTTTTTTACTTTTTTTTCATTTCTAACGTTTGTTTAGTTAAGTTTGTACTGTTTATGGGAAAAATTTAAATTTCTCGAGCGGTTTAGAAGGGTAAAAGAATTTATTTTTGATTTTTAATTTGAATATAGGCTTCTGACATTATGGAAAAAATAGCTGTATTTCCGGGATCTTTTGATCCTTTTACGATAGGACATGAAGAGATTGTGAGAAGGGGATTAAAAATATTTGATAAAATTATTATAGCGGTAGGGATAAATGCTCTTAAAAAAGAATTTCTGGATGTAGATTGCCGGGTACAGTTGATCCGGAAAGTTTTTGCGGATACCGGGCAGGTGATTATAGAACCCTATTCCGGATTAACGGTTGATTTTTGTAAGCAAATGGGAGCAAATATCATTATCCGCGGTTTACGGACAGCTGCAGATTTTGAGTATGAAAGGGCTGTCGGGCAAGCGAACCGCGCGATGGATTCGGAAGTGGAAACGATGTTTATCCTGACTTCCACCGAGCATACGTTTATCAGTTCCACGATTGTCCGGAATGTATATATGAATGGCGGAAATGTAGATCGTTTTTTGCCGGAAACGTTGAAAACCGAAGATCTCCGTAAATGTGAAAAATGGAATAGGTAAAACGTATGAAAAACAGGACAAGAATAAGAGTTACCGGAAGTATTATTGCTTTGGTAGCTCTCTTTTTTTTATGTGTTCCCGTTTATGTACGGGAGGCTTTAATACATTGGTATCCCGATATTTCGGATACTTATCTGTTCGAATCCCATACGGTGGCTAAATCCGATACCTGTTGGGAGTGGCCGTATGCAGCGGATTATAATATTGATACGTTGGATGGTGCGGATCAGGCCTTTTTAGCAGAATGGGGAACAGTGGCTTTTTTAGTTATACAAAAGGACAGTATTGTATACGAAGAGTATCGGGAAGATTGGACTCCACAGACTTTGTCGAATATTTTTTCTGCAACCAAAAGTATCGTCGGTATTTTGGTCGGAATTGCTTTGGATGAAGGGTATATAGGAAGTTTAGAGGATAAGGCCGGAAAATATTTACCGGAATTTCAGGAAGGAGAGAAGAGTAAGATTACAATACGAAATCTTTTGACCATGAGTTCAGGCTTGAATTGGGATGAAGCTTATACAGCGCTTTTTTCCAAGACCACCCAGGCTTATTACGGGGATGAAATCCGTCAGCTGGTGATGAATTTAAAGGCTGTTGAACCTCCGGGCAAAAAATATTCTTATAAAAGCGGGGACACCCAAATTTTATCTTTTATAGTAGAAGCCGCTACAGGACAAACGATCAGCAAATATGCAGAAGACAAGCTTTGGAAGCCGATGCAGGCCTGTAACGATGCCCTGTGGAATTTGGATAAAAAAGGGGGGGACGAAAAGTCGTATTGTTGTTTTAATTCCACTGCCAGAGATATGGCCCGTTTTGCCCGTCTAATGCTGCACAACGGGAATTGGAACGGGAGACAATTAGTATCAGAAGCTTATCTGGAAGAGGCTATGGCTCCGGCTGCATATTTGGAAAATGAATTTGGAGACGGGGCCCTGGATTATTATGGATTTCAGATTTGGATAATGCACTACCGGGGAATGCAATTTCCGGCTTTCCGCGGTTTGGGCGGTCAGTATATATTTGCTATTCCTCAGGAAAATGCCATTGTCGTGCGTTTGGGGCATAAGAGGAGCGATGTATATGACCGGGAGAAAACAATAGATATAGACGGCTATTTGGATATTGCCTTTAAAATTTTGGAGAATAGGCCCCGTTGACAATTGTTTGAAAGTTTTTTGAACGGAAGGTATAAATTTTTCTTCCCGGAAACGATAAAGTATTTTGCCAGTAAATGGAATTGGAATACTTGATTTTTGCACATCCGCATCTGTTTCCCTTGATCAGCGAGCTGTTTAGCAGACCCTGTTCCGGTATATATTATCTTTATTTGAAGGATTTGAACAGTACTTTAGGAGAAACCTTTAAATTGTAAAAAATAAAAAACTGCCGTTCAAAAGTCTCTGAAAAGCTGTTGAACGGCAGTTATGCTGGAGAATTATTTTTACCAGGCAAACATAGGTCTGGGTTTCATCATTGCATTCACTTCTTTCTTCACTTCTGCGATAACATTTTCATCGTCTATATGGGAGAGAATGCGGTCGATCATATCGACAATTACGGGCATATCTGCTTCTTTTAAACCGCGGGTAGTGATAGCCGGAGTCCCGACACGTAAACCGGAAGTAGAGAACGGAGTACGGGTATCAAAAGGTACCATATTCTTATTGATGGTAATATCGGCCCGGACTAAAGTATTTTCTGCTTTTTTACCGGTTAGGTCAGGGAATTTTGTTCGTAAGTCAATCAACATACAGTGATTGTCCGTACCTCCGGATACAACTTTATATCCTTTATCCATAAAGGCTTTTGCCATGGCTTTTGCATTTTTCTGCATCTGGATGGCATAGGCTGTATACGAATCGGATAAGGCTTCTTCGAAAGCCACTGCTTTCGCTGCAATGACATGCTCGAGCGGTCCTCCTTGTTGGCCGGGGAATACAGCAAAATTGATTACCTGGGACATCATTTTTATTTCTCCCTTTGGTGTTTTCAATCCCCAGGGATTCGGAAAATCTTTCGGTAATAAAATCATCCCTCCGCGTGGTCCGCGTAACGTTTTATGTGTGGTAGTGGTTACAATATGGCAATATTCAAACGGGTTGTTTAACAGACCTTTTGCAATTAAACCGGCGGGATGTGACATATCGCACATCAGCAATGCTCCTACCTTGTCAGCGATTTCGCGCATCCGTTTGTAGTCCCAGTCGCGGGAGTAAGCAGAAGCTCCGCATACGATCATTTTAGGATGGTGTTCCAATGCCAGTTGCTCCATTTCGTCATAGTCCACCAAACCCGTATCTTCTTTTACGTGATAGGGAACGGGATTATAATTTATTCCGGACAGATTTACAGGAGAGCCATGAGAAAGGTGTCCTCCATGGGCCAGGTCCAGACCCAGGAAAGTATCTCCCGGTTTCATACAGGCAAAGAAAACGGCAGCATTTGCCTGAGCTCCTGAATGAGGTTGTACATTGGCAAATTCAGCTCCGAATAATTTACAGGCCCGGTCTATAGCTAATTGTTCTGTCTGATCCACAATCTGGCAACCACCGTAGTAACGGGCTCCCGGATAACCTTCTGCGTATTTATTGGTAAGGCAGGAGCCCATGGCCTGCATTACTTCTTCACTCACAAAGTTTTCAGAGGCAATTAATTCTATGCCTTCCTGCTGACGCTGACATTCTTTTTCAATTAAATCGAATATTACTGTATCTCTTTTCATGACTCTATTGGTTTATAGAAAATTTTCTTCAAATTTAGAAGATTCCTTCGGACTTAACAAATTTTTCGACACTATTCTGAAAACGATTGAGGGTTCCTTCACAGACAGAAAACGTAAGGAAAACTCCCTGACACTCCACTTTAAACTGTCTTCTTCTTCCCTTTCTTCTTACGCTTCTTTCTTTTGTCCGTACGGACAGAAGAACATTTCCACGTTTTTCTGTTTTCCCGTTTAAACTTTTACATTCAATTCGTACGGAAAGGGACTATTATAATGAGGAGAGATATTTTCTTGTTTTTATTTTTTATTACTTTTGTAATATCTTAAAAAACGAAATAACTATGGAAAATCCTTTTGAAGAAAAACAAGTAAAGCGGCCTACATTTCTGACCGTATTATGTATCCTGACATTTATAGGAAGCGGATGGGGAATTTTATCTGAACTCTTTTCTTTGATAACTTCCGGTATGGTAAATCAAAATGTTCAGATGGAACAGTATTCGCAGGCCATAGATCAATTGTCTGATTCTGCTGCTTCTTCCTCTTTTCTTTCTAATTTATTGAGTTCTTCCCAGGAAGTAGTACAAGCTTCCATGATGTATAGCAAACAAATTGCTATCTGTGGTTTGATTTTGAGTATTGTCAGTTTAACCGGGGCAATTCTGATGTTCCGTTTAAAACGGATTGGTTTTTGTTTTTATACCGCTGCACAGGTGTTGATGCTGGTCGTTACTCCTATATTTATCGGTTTTTCGTGGGTAGCTATGGCGGGAGTGATATTCTCCGGAATACTTGCTCTTATTTTTATTATTATGTACGCTCTGAATTTGAAGTATATGAGATAAGATAAAAATCTGAACAGTCGGTTTTTAATGGAATAAAAGGTTATCGTTCTTGATTTATAACGATAACCTTTTTCGTTTTTTATTTCATCCAGACATTCAGGATTTCCCCGATATACATTTTGTGCATGGGTTTATTTTTCCATTCAGCTTTCACTTCCGGGTTCTGAATAACCTCCGGAGTGAGAGAGGGGGTGGCTAATTTCCGGCATTCAATAATTAACCAGGCTTCTTTAAAAGCTTGATTACCGGAAGGAAGAGTAAAGGGATGGAGATCAGTAGCCTTTATTTTCTCAAAAGCTGTCCCGGAATTTTTACTACAATAAGTGAGGGCATCTTTGAAATTTTCGCCATAAAAAGAAAGCGTATACGTATTCTTTTCTTCCAGTAACGGAGCGATGTCCCCGTAGGGGTGGATAAAGGAAAAAGATACGGGTAAACTGTACACATAGCCCAGACCGCCCCAACTGCCGGTATTCATATTAAATAAAGTACGGTCCCCAACAGTAATGAGCATCCAGTCTTCAGAAAGCATTTGTATAATATTTCCGGGTATCTGTTCCGGTTTTATTTGCTTATAACCTGCAAGGGTTTTACTTTCAGTAGGAGCTATCGGTTTGCTTTTGCTGGGTTTGGCAACCGGTACATTCAATATTTCTGCTGTTTCAAAAAATATTTTGTCCACCATATCGATCGTACTGATCCGGAATCTGCTCGGAAGACGGCGTAAATTATCCTTGTTTTTTGTCAGGGCATATTCATCAGATATCCAGGTTTCTGCCGTGTGTTTTTCCGGTTTGTCAGAAGAAGAAACCTGATGATAGTAGACAATGTGAGAAATCTGAATTTTGCATTGTCCGGCTGTGCAGGTAATAATGAGATGATAATTGATCAGGGCTCTGTTCAGCAAAACGCTTTCCGGATTTAAAATCAGATATTCTGCACCGAAACAGGCAATTTCTCCCTTTTCTTTATCTGCAGATAAAACTTTACTGTTCGTCTGATCATTCGGTTGGAAATAACGATTTGCCCATTCCAGCATACTATGGTATATCTTTTCCTGGGAAGTATTGGGGATTTCTAAAATCTGGGTAAAAATGACTTTTCCATTTACTTCCGGAACTGCACCGGCCAAATATTTACTGTCTATTTCCTGTGAAAAAAGAGAAAGAGGCAATAATAAGAACAAAAATAAAAATCTTTTCATAATATACACCAATTACAATTTCTACAAAGATAAAAGGAATAGTTGAATGCTTATCTTTTTCAAAAGGTAAATTAAATAATAAAAAAATAAAAATAATTAACTTTTTACAGGCTCTAGTGTATATTGACGGAATATATCTTACTGACGGATTTATTTAGATATCGGGAAAGAAGTTAGTGCATTTCAAAGGTCCGGCTGTCTTCTGTATAACAGGTAAATATACCAAGGGCTCCTGCTAAATTTCCGTTTAAGGGAAAAGGGGTGGAAATACTGCCTTGATTAGCAGCATTTGCCCGGTTTAAAGATACCTGATAATTATAATTCTCTTTTGTAATATGTTTTAGGCTGATTATAATTTTTTCTGTGGAATCGTTTGGGGGAAAGGAAAGGCTTTTTCCGGTTTTTTCGTAAGCATGGTGGGGGAGGTTTTCCAGTAAACAGGTACTTCGGTTAAGTAAGGTTTCACCTTTGTAAGTTTCTATCGTATAAATATAATAATTCTGAGTAGGGTCGGGGGAAGTATAAAACCAGATCGTGGCTTCTTGACCGTTTACTTCGAAAGCTTGAATTTTAATTTCATCCGGAATAGCGGTTTTTGCCGTAATTGATTTGTTTTCAGGGGTAAAAATTGTCAGGTAAAGGGTATCCGCATCTGTTCGGTTCAGCTTCCGGTAATTTCCGTAATTGTATATAAAACCGTTTTGAGGTGAAGTGTAATAAATGGGATAGAGGCGAAATGCATCTCCCGCTTGCAGGTGAATTTCCAGATTGGAAGTAAGGGAGAGTTCCAGTTCCTCGGAAACCGGAAGAACCTGGGAGGCAGTAAGTAGAAACATTTCATTGGGTTTGCAGTAACATTCGATAAAATAATCCGGAGTTTCCCCGACAAAACGGATAGGCAGATTATCTTCCGGCATACAGGAAATTAAAAATAAACTCATTCCCAAAATGAAACGAAGCAACTTTTGTTTTCTTATGCTGTTTTTTTTTATTGCTTGCATTGTTGTTCCGGTTTTACCAGTTTAAATGGAGTGAAATATACGGAATAAAGGGGAGAATTACTTTGGATTTCGGAATAAATTTTGTTTTTCCGTTTTCATTTTCTTCTGGTTTGAAATAGACGAAAGAAGGGTTGGAACGATTGTAAATATTATAGGCCCCGGCGCTGATTTTCATCCGAATACGTTTATAGGGGAAAAGATAATCGAGGTTTGCATCGAGACGGTGATTGTCCGGGAGTTTATAATTATAACGGTCTGTATAAACAGGTATTAATATAGGTTTGTTTTCGCTGTCGGTAATATTGTGGGCGAGTGCCACCCCGACCGGGAAAGTCGTGTATACTCCGGAAGAAAATGTCCATAGCAAATTGAGAGAAAACCGGGAAGAGAAGTTCAGTGAATTATTAATAACTACATTGTGTTTAACATCATAAGGCGGATTAAAGGCACGTCCGTCATTGATTTCAGCAAATTTTCTTTTAGATTCTGAAAGGGTGTAGTTTAAGCGAAGGTTCAGGTTCTTGCGTTGAAAAGACAAATCCAGTTCCAGTCCTTTTGCATAGCCTTCTCCTTCAATCATATTGTCGGTGAGTCCGCTATACTGGGTGGATTCATTGGCAGAGAAATCCTTGAGATGTTGCATGTTTTTGTAAAATAGACCGGCATATAGGGTAAGACCTATTGGGATCTCCTGTTCTGCTCCTATAGAGATTTGCCGGCAAAGGGCGGGTTTCATGCCTTTGTCCAGAGGATACCAGATGTCCACCGGAGTTTTCACCGTAAAATAAGGATATAAACTCAGGTATTGAGTGGTTTGGGCGTAATCCGCCCAGAACGTAAATTTGCCGGTAAAATAACTGATTTTGGCCCGGGGAGAAAGGGTGTTAATCTGTGAATTACCACGGTAATGCTGGTAGTTCAGGCCTGCCATAAACAAAAAGTGAGTATTGGGACGATAATTTATTTCTGCATAAGTTTCATATAAATTGAAATACTTATCGGAACTTTTAATCAGCAGGTTTTCTGCATAATCCGGTTTATCAGCCGTTTCGAAGCGGGCATGTTCGAATTTTCCGCCTGTTAAAAATTGAACCTGATCGCTGAACTGACCGATGTAACTGACCTGGGTGATTAAAGAATAACGGCGGTTTCCTCCTCCCATAGGGATACTTCCCTGGGCGTCTCCTTCGCTGAAAGAGGATTTTCCTCCTATACTCAAACGGAAACGGTTTTTTTCATTGAGAGTATAAACTGCTTTCAGATTACCCGAAAATGTTTTCCAGTTAAAATCATAACGTACATTTTCCTGTAATTTCATCGAAAGATCGTCCATGGAAAAAATTCCGAAAGCACTGAGGTTCCATCGGGAGGAGAGGCGGGAATCCAAACTTAAGGTGGCATCGTTAAAGGCATATTCCGGAAGTAAATTGCCTGTATTATTGCCTTTTACCGAGTGATTATAGAGGCGGGAGATTGCCTGTAGGTAAGAAGTACGGAGTGAGGCTGCAAAAGAAGTATGATTTTTGATCAAAGGTCCTTTGGCTTTCAGAGCGGAGGACACTAATCCCAGGGAAAATTCTCCTTCCGTTTTTTGTTTGTTTCCGGGATCGGGAATCATATTGATATAAGAAGACAAGGCCCCGTTATAGGAAGCCGGAAAGCCGCTTTTATAAAGTATCGAATTATTGAATATATAGGGATCGAAAGTAGCTAAAATACCAGTCAGGTGGTCCGTTCCTGCAATTTCCATATCCTGAATGAGGAAACTGTTTTCCCAGCTGTTTCCTCCTCTTACATAAATTCCGGGATCAAGGGCATTGGTCGTGATGATTCCCGGTACTGTCGCCAGGTATTTCAGTAAATCCTGTTCTCCTAAGATTGCCGGTACTCTTTCAATGCCTTGACGGGAGGGATAGAGGCGTCCCGGTGAAGTGCGCCCGCTCACGATCACTTCCTGAAGATTATTAAATTTATTCCGAAGGATAACGGTAAAAGGAGTATTTTCTTTTACCCAATGACTGATTTTTTTATAATTGATATGTGAAAACTCCAACTGGCAGGGGAGTTCGGCTTTTAAACGAAAATGGCCTGTTGAATCTGTTATGGTACCTTGTTGATTATCCAGGCAAAAGATATTTACTCCGCTCACAGGTTCTCCGTTCCGGGTAATTACTCTTCCGAGGATTACAGATTGTGCCAGTGTCAGCAAAGGGCAAAAAAGAAAAATAGCAAAAATAAATTTCAGCATGCTTTGCGGAATTCATATGCTTACAAAGGTAAAAAAAGTTTTCAGGGTTGGTACATTCTGATATACCAACCCTGAAATTATACAAGAGTAAACTCTTAATTGCGGTATTAGCCTCCGAAATTATCGTACATGACATTTTCATCGGGTACTCCTAAATCGTACAGCATTTTAGTTACGGCTGCAATCATCATAGGAGGTCCGCAAAGATAATATTCAATATCTTCCGGATTCTCGTGATTTTTAAGGTAATTTTCAAAGATAACCTGATGTACAAAACCGGGCTTGTATGCTACACCGGCAGCATCGGCTACCGGATCGGGTTTATCGAGGGCCAGTGTCCAGTGGAAATTCGGATTTTCTTCCTGGATTTTATTGAATTCTTCTACATAAGGTGCTTCCTGGAGTGCACGGGCACCATACCAGAAGGTGACCTTACGTTTGGTATGCATGGTATGGAATAAGTTGAAAATATGCGAACGCATCGGAGCCATACCGGCACCGCCACCGATAAACATCATTTCATTGTTTGTCTCGCGGAGGAAGAATTCTCCGTAAGGACCGGAAATCGTTACTTTATCACCCGGTTTGCGGGAGAAGATAAAAGAAGAACAAATACCCGGATTAACTGGCATAAACGTGCGGGTAGCCCGGTCGACCGGCGGGGTAGCAATACGGATGTTCAGCATAATGATATTGCCTTCTGCCGGAGAGTTCGCCATGGAATAAGCCCGGTAAGTCGGTTCCGGATTATGCATTTTTAAGTCGAACATCTTCATACGCTCCCAGTCAGCCTTGTATTTTTCATCTACATCAATATTCCTGAAATCTACATCCAAAGCCGGCACATCTATCTGGATATAGCCTCCGGATTTGAATTTCAGGTTTTCTCCTTCCGGAAGTTTTACGACGAACTCTTTCAGGAAAGTAGAAATATTACGGTTAGAAACCACTGTGCACTCCCATTTTTTAATACCCAGAACGGCTTCGGGAATACGCATTTCGATATTTTCCTTTACTTTTACCTGACAGGCCAGACGCCAGAAGTCATGTTGTTGTTTGTAGGAAAAAAATCCGGTTTCTGTAGGTAAAATACTACCGGCTCCGGAAAACACCTGACATTTACACATTCCGCAGGAACCTTTCCCTCCGCAAGCTGACGGCAAAAATATTTTTTGGTTAGCTAAAGTGGAAAGCAGGGAATTGCCCGGCTCTGTTGTTATAATCCGCTCTCCGTTATTGATATTGATTTTCACATTTCCTTTAGCCGTCAGTTTAGCTTTGGCAAACAAAAGGATGCCGACCAAGATCAGGGTGACAATCAGGAATACGACAATACCGGCAGTTACGATTGTTGTATTTATTGCTAATAGTATCATTTAATTTTAAATTTTAGATTTTAATTTTAAATTACTCTGCACCGGCATTGGTTTTATTTTCTGCTTGTCCGTTGGAGCCCGGAGTTTGCTGTACGCTTTCTTCCGGGTTGGTTTCATCGGTTGCAGAATTATTTGTTCGCAGTGCCGGCGCTGTCTCTACTGTTTCGGTCGGAACGGGTTGTGCTTTCAGTTTGTTTAAGTCGATTCCCAGGAAACTCATAAATGAGATGGCCATTAAACCCGTCACAATAAACGTAATGCCTATGCCGCGCAAAGGAGCCGGAATATTGGAATATTTCAATTTTTCACGGATAGCAGCAATACAAACAATGGCTAGCATCCAGCCGATTCCGGAACCCAGTCCGAAAGTGGTTGCTTCCCCTACGTTCGCATAATTCCTTTGTTGCATAAATAAAGAAGCTCCCATAATAGCGCAGTTTACAGCAATCAAAGGTAAAAATATACCCAGTTGGTTATACAGGGCAGGAGCAAACTTTTCTACAATCATTTCAACCAATTGTACCATGGCAGCAATGATGGCAATAAACATGATAAAGCTCAGAAAGCTCAGATCGATAGTAGTCGCTTCTTCTCCGAGCAGCCATTGCAGAGCTCCTGGTCTTAATACATAATTGTCCAGCAGATAATTTACCGGAACGGTGATAAGTAATACAAATATAACGGCTATGCCCAGACCGAATGAGGTCTTGACGGTCTTCGATACAGCCAGATAAGAACACATACCGAGAAAGTATGCGAATATCATGTTGTCGATGAAGATCGAACGGACGAATATATTTAATAGATTTTCCATGTTTCTATCTCTTCTTTAGTTATTTTTCAATCAACTCCTTGTTTCTGGACCGATGCACCCAAATAATCAATCCGACAAGAATTAACGCCATCGCCGGCATAATCATCAAACCGTTGTTCAGATAAAAACCTCCGTTTTGAATATAAATAGATGTCGGAATAATACGGAAACCATAAAGGGTACCTGATCCGAACAGCTCGCGGAAAAAAGCTACAATCACGAGAATCATGGCGTAACCCAAACCGTTGCCGATGCCGTCCAGCAAGGAAGGCCAGGGTTTATTGGCCAGAGCGAAAGCTTCAATACGTCCCATGATAATACAGTTGGTAATAATCAAACCAACGTATACGGAAAGTTGTTTACTCACGTCATAAGCATAAGCTTTCAGAAGTTGGTCTACGACGATTACCAATGCTGCTACGACAACTAGCTGTACAATGATACGGATCCGCGTGGGAATTGTATTCCGTAACAGAGAAAGGATCACATTGGAAAAAGCAGTTACTGCTGTTACTGAGAGCCCCATCACGATGGCGGGTTCCAGCTTGGCGGTTACGGCAAGAGCAGAACAGATCCCCAGAATTTGTACAATAACCGGGTTGTTTTTGCTCAAAGGACCGAGGAGGTATTCCCGGGTCTTTGCTGAAAAAAATGCGCTCATTTTATTTTTGTTTTAAAAACGGTTCGTAATAGGTTAAATAATTTCGGAGCATGCTTTCAACTCCTTTGGAAGTAATGGTTCCTCCGGAAATGGCATCTACTTCATTCTTCCCGGTTGCATTTCCGCCTTTTTTTACCAGAATACTTACTAACTGGTCTCCGGAGAAGATCTGTTTGTTTTGAAATTGATTATTGAAAGCAGGGGTGGTAATTTCAGCACCCAGTCCTGGTGTTTCTCCTTGGTGGTCGAAAAATGTTCCGTAAATAGTTGTCTTGTCTGCATCCAAAGAAATATATCCCCAGATCGGACCCCATAGACCGGCTCCGTAAACAGGTAATATATATTTGACAGCTCCGTCCACTTCTGCAACAAATACGGGGAGTTCCCGTCTGTTTACAGGTATACTGTATTGTTTTTCAATGTTTACATTGAAAGCTTTGCCTTCTATTCTTTCGCCTTTATCGTTCACAATAAATTGTTCTTTGATGTATTGGTTGAACAACTCAGCGGAATTTTGGGCTGTAGAACTAATGTGTATAGCACTCAGAATATTCTGTCTCTTTTCATTCTGCCTGTTCTCATTTTGGAGGGGTTGCAGGGAAAGAGATATAACGGATAGCAGTGCTGCGACCACTACTACCAGAATGACTGAATAGATAAATGTATATGTATTTCCTTGTTTATTCATCTCTTTCTGTTATTAAGCATTAACTTTGGCTCTTTTCAGACGGTGTTTGATATTTGACTGTACCACAAACCAGTCGATCAGTGGTGCAAATGTATTCATCAATAATATGGCTAGCATCATGCCTTCCGGATAACCGGGATTTATACAACGGATAATGACAGCCATGGCACCGATTAGTAAACCGTAAATGTATTTTCCGGTACTGGTCTGAGCAGATGTTACCGGATCTGTAGCCATAAATACGGCACCGAAGGCAAAACCGCCCATGAGTAATTGCTGGTAAGCGGCAACATGCGAAACCGGTTCGAAAGCCAGAGACATTAGAAATCCTCCTACGAATACAGATAACATAATCCGCCAGCTGGCGACATTGGTGATCAGAAGGAGGACTGCTCCGAGCAGCACGCAGAAAGTAGAGGTTTCTCCGATAGAACCCGGGATCAGTCCCCAAAACATATCGGCAGAGCTATATGTTAAAGGTTGTCCTAAAGCCATCTGGGCCAACGGTGTCGCCTGAGAAATAGCATCTGTGGTTGTTGGGTCGCCGGCAATCCAGACGGCATCTCCGGATATCATAGAAGGATAAGAAAAGAAAAAGAAAGCACGGGCCAGTAAGGCCGGATTCCAGATATTCATCCCTGTACCTCCGAAAATTTCTTTTCCGATAATAACGGCAAAAGCTGTCGAAAGGGCAATCATCCACAAGGGAGCTTCTACCGGCATGATCATCGGAATCAATAAACCGGAAACCAAAAAGCCTTCATTTATTTCATGACCTCTCATTTGTGCAGCAGCAAATTCAATACCCAGTCCAACGACATACGAAACAATAATCATCGGGAGCACCTTCCATAGACCGAAGAAAAACAGTTGGAAGAATCCTGTATCTGCTAATACGCCTATCGCTTTAAAATGTTGATAACCTACATTGTAAATTCCAAAAAGCAAGGCCGGAATTAAAGCTATTACGACGATGATCATCGTTCTTTTGAGGTCTACTGCATCCCGGATATGGGAGCCGGAAGTTGTCGTGCGGTTGGGCACGAAAAGAAAAGACTCAAAACCAGTGAAAACGGAGCGGAATTTTTCCAGTTTGCCTCCCTTTTCAAATTTGGGTTTTTGCTTATCTAAATAATTTCGTAAAAAATTCATGTTATTCAAATTTCAATGTTACAAAGCTTCTTTGAATGTTCGCTTTTAACTGGATTAATTGGTTTCTTTCATCATCAAAATGATCCCATCTTCGAGAATTTTCTGAACCGGAGTTTTAGAGGTACAGACAAATTCGCACAAAGCCATGTCTTCCGGTAAAACTTCATAAATTCCCAATTGTTCCATTTTATCGATATCTCCTGCTAAAATTGCTTTTAGTAAATAAACCGGGAAGATATCCATAGGAAGCACTTTTTCATATTGTCCGGAAACGACGAATGCCCGGCGTTCCCCGTGATAATTGGCGTCTAAGGTATAATGTTTATTTGGACAAAGGAAAGAGGGGAATAATTTGGAGGCAGAGAACTTATTGAAACCGGGTGTTGCCCAGCCTAAAAATTCATAAGAATCTCCTTCCGGAATGACAGTAATTTGATTGGCATAAAAGCCCAGGAAACCACGATTGCTTACTTTGTCTCCGGTCAAAACATTTCCGGAAATAATCCGCTGATGAACAGCATTTTTTAATTTATTAGCCGTAAGGCAATCGATATGAGCCCCTAAGATTGTTTTGTAATAAGCAGGTTCTTTTACTTCAGAACCGCATAAGACGATCGTTTTACGGGCATCGAACCGGCCTTCTGTAAACAGACGGCCGATAATTGCTAAATCCTGTATATTAACCGTCCAAACATATTCTCCTTTATTGATGGGAGAAACATGATTGATTTGAATGCCCACATTTCCGGCTGGATGAGGACCTTCAAAATAAGTGATGTTGACGTTTTTCAGTTGGTTGAAAACAGAATTCTGAGGAGTACCTTCTTTTATTCCCAGATTCACATTGCCGTTGCAGAGCTTTTGCATACAATCGATACCGGCTTGTAAATTCTTTCCCTCCTCCTTTAAAATCCACTCAAAGTCCGGAGCCAGGGGGGCTGTATCGAATGCAGAAATGAAAACTGCTTTGGGGGTAATTTCCGGATTAGCCAAAATACCATAAGGACGCTGTATGATCAACGGCCAGGTACCGCTCTCCAGTAAACGGGTAATAATTTCCTCCCGGCTGAGCTGGTTTACGTCGGCTTTTCCAAAATCGGCATAAGCGATTTCTGTGTCCGCTTTAATTACGACCTCCAATAATTTTCTTCTTTCTCCGCGATTGATCGCTTCAATACAACCGCTGACAGGTGCCGTAAATTTGATCCCAGGGTTTGCTTTATCGATAAATAAAGCATCTCCCGCTTTCACTACGTCGCCCACCTTGACTGTTAGTTTAGGGGTAAGTGTCCGGAAATCCGTAGGCTTTAAAGCATAGAAATCACATTTTCCACCTGCTTTTACCACCTTTTCCGCTTCTCCATTCAACTTAATATCAAGGCCTTTTTTTAATTTGATTACCTTGGACATGTTATAATTATATTAAATAGTTTAATTATTTAAACAGTGAAGTTTAATTTTTCCAAATTAGCCACAAATATACAAACCTATTACGTAATTCTGTCGTTAATTGAATTTTAATTTGTCTTGAAAGAACATTTTTTTGATTTTTCTGAACGAAAAGAAATAAAAAGTTTTATGATTTCTTTAAAAAAGTGTTTATAGTGTTTTTTTCTGCTTAAAGGATGTAAAAATCTCTTTTCCTACTGAAAACGCTGAAGTGAACTTCTTCTCTATAGGAACGTATATGCAGAGGATAAAGGAAATTTAATAAAAGATATAGATCCGGAATAGTGTTTCCGGTTTTTTCCGGAAGTCGGCTATTTTGTCAGAAAGAATAAAAATAAAGCTTCGTTATTTGTCATTTTGGCATGGGTTTTGATAAAATGGATGATTAAATAAGATAAATATGAAGACAATAGTAGTTGTAATTTTGATAGGTATAGGAATGATTTCATGTAATTCCTCCCGAAATATGGTAAAATTGACAGGTGTAAAATGGGTTTTAGAGAATTTGGAAGGAAAACCGTTACAAATGAAAGAAAATGGAAATAAGGTTTATATTCATTTTAACGATGCTGAAAAAAGAGCAGACGGAATGGCAGGATGTAATCGTTTTTTCGGAGCCTATGAATTGGACGGCAAGACTTTAAAATTTTCCCAGATGGGAGCTACGCGTATGACTTGTCCGGATATGAATATAGAAACTGCTTTTTTTAAAATGCTGGAAAATACGGACCGTTTTGAAATTAAAGAGCGTAAGCTGTTGTTGATGCACGGAAATCAGGTGCTTGCAGAGTTTAAAGAGGAACCTTTGAAAGAAAAATAATAACCAGAATTAGTTAAAAAATTATTCCGGAACCTTGCTTTTGGCTTCAAAAGCGGGTTCCGTTTTTTGTTTAAATGTGTGATTGTTTAAATGTTCAAAAGAGCGAATGTTCAAAGGGGGTATCGGAGAGGAGTTTTAAAGGAATGGACGGTTCAAAGAGGAAAAACAGCAGTAAAACTTAAAAAATAAAATATCAACTATTCTTACCGGTTAGCGTATAATTATCAGCTAGATATGTCAATAGAAGAAGAATATACTGGTAAGGAATAAACTTTAGGTTCTTTGGCTTGTCTTTAGAAAGAAGGAGATCCTGAATTTTAACATTTAACAAATCTCTTCTAACGTTAAGCTTTGCTAATTAAGATTTTATTAGTAAAGTGTTGGCAAACTTATTGCTTAGGAAAGAATGCAACTGGAAATATTTCGGATAGAATAGAAAATGAGGTTGTTCTCTAGTGGAATGGTGCCAGTGATATAAAACCCGAAATCTGTAAAATCATCGAAAAGGGTTGGATATAAATATTTTAAAATTATTAAAAGGAAGAAATATGAATGTTACGAAATCATTAGTTAGTTTGGTTCTGGGTATTGCCGGCGGTTTTATTGCATTCTTTATTGTCAGTGAATGGAAAGGCGGGCCGGTGAAACAGGAAATTCAACATGAAATTATCGGACCGGGAATAAAGCAGGTTGCTTATACTCCGGGAGATAATAGTTTAGGAGGTCCGGGAAGCGTTGATTTAAGAGAAGCTGCCAAAAAGACAGTGCCGGGAGTTGTGCATGTTAAGACCATACAGATGGGACGTGAATATGTAGGAAATCCATTTTTGGATTTTTGGTTTGGAAACCGTTCTCAGGAGAGGGAGGTACCTATGAATATGGGGTTTGGTTCGGGAGTAATTATCTCAGATGACGGATATATCATTACCAATAATCATGTTATCCGGGAGAGCGACCGGGTAGTTGTGGTTTTAAATGATAAGAAAGAGTATGAGGCGAAGATTATCGGGGCAGATCCGAATACCGATATTGCTTTATTGAAAATTGACGGGAAAAATTTGCCCTATGTGGAATACGGCAATTCAGACGATGTTGTATTAGGAGAATGGGTACTGGCTGTGGGAAATCCCTATAATTTAACTTCTACGGTAACGGCAGGTATTATCAGTGCTAAGGGGCGTGAATTGGGGATGAACCGGGGACAGATGAATCTGGAATCGTTTTTACAAACAGATGCTGCCGTGAATCCCGGTAATAGCGGGGGAGCTTTGGTAAATGCAAAAGGGGAACTAATCGGAATCAATACTGCTATCCAGTCCCCTACAGGGGCGTATTCCGGCTATTCTTTTGCTGTACCTGTGAATATTGCCCGTAAAGTTGTAAACGACCTGAAAGATTACGGAAAAGTTCAGCGGGCTGTGTTGGGAATTTATATGCGTGAACTGACTCCGGCTGTAGCGGAAGAAATGAACTTGAAAGAAACTTCCGGTATTTATGTGGAAGAAGTGCTTTCAGGCGGAGCCGCTCAGAAAGGGGGACTGAAAAAAGGAGATGTAATTCAGGGGATGAATGGTATTGAAATAAAGACAGCTCCGGAATTTCACGAACAGTTGGGAAAATATCGTCCGGGGACGGCTGTACAGTTGAATATAAAACGCAAGGGAGAAGAGAAATTACTGGATGTAACGCTGCAGAATAGTTATGGGGATACGGCTTTGGGAGTAAAAGAGGAAGGAGATATATTCGGTATAAAAGTATCCCCTTTGAGTAAAGAAGACCGTTACCGTTACCGCTTGAATAAAGGAGTTAAAATTACGGACATCCGGAATGGTAAATTTAAATCTGCAGGACTGGAGAAAGGTTATATTTTAGTAAAGATTAATAATTCAATTCTTTATGACGGGGAAGATTTGGCCAAAGCCTTGAATAGCGTAACGGATGGAGGCGTGTTTATTACAGCAGTAAGTCCGCGCGGACGGGTTGAATATTTTGCATTTTCGTTGTTAAATTAAAAAATGTTAATAAAAAACTTCCGTAAATTTTTACATGGGTATCTAAATAAAAAACATTACTTTTGCAAAATATTTGCGGTGGTATAATAAGATAGTATGAGACAATTAAAAATTACAAAATCGATAACGAACAGGGAGAGTGCTTCCCTTGACAAGTATTTGCAGGAGATCGGTAAAGAGGATTTGATTACTGTGGAGGAGGAGGTTGAATTAGCACAACGTATACGGAAGGGAGATCAGCGGGCGTTGGAAAAACTGACACGTGCTAATTTACGTTTTGTGGTTTCTGTTGCGAAACAATATCAGAATCAGGGCCTCAGTCTTCCGGACTTGATAAATGAGGGGAATCTGGGATTGATTAAAGCGGCGGAGAAGTTCGATGAGACCCGTGGATTTAAATTTATCTCTTATGCTGTTTGGTGGATCCGGCAATCTATTTTGCAGGCATTGGCAGAACAATCCCGTATTGTTCGTTTGCCTTTGAATCAGGTGGGTTCATTAAACAAAATTAATAAAGCTTTTTCCCGTTTTGAACAGGAAAATGAGCGTCGGCCTTCTCCGGAAGAGCTGGCTGATACTTTGGATTTACCTGCTGAAAAAGTTGCTGATACACTACGGGTGTCCGGCCGGCATATCTCTGTAGATGCTCCCTTTGTAGAAGGAGAAGACAATAGTTTGCTGGATGTATTGGTGAATGACGATTCTCCTGTAGCTGACCGGACTTTGATTAATGAATCCCTGTCTACAGAAGTGGAGCGGGCATTGTCTACCTTAACAGAAAGGGAACGGGATATCATTAAACTGTTTTTTGGGATCAATACGCAGGAAATGACTCTGGAAGAGATTGGCGAGAAATTCGGATTGACCCGGGAAAGGGTTCGGCAGATCAAAGAAAAAGCTATACGGCGTTTACGTCATTCTTCCAGGAGTAAATTGTTGAAAACCTACCTCGGATAAACGGATATTCTGATCGTATAGAAATCGTGCAAAATAGAAATTTGCACGATTTTTTTGTTGTAAGGCTGGCTCTAGTCTTGTTTTTCGATTAAGTATTTCCAGAACCGGGCCGGCATATTTTGACGGTGGAGTTTGGGGTTCAGGCGTTCTCGTATGGTGATGGATTTAAAATAGGCTTTCCAGAGTTGCTGAAATAATTTTTCGTCTGTCGCCAGAAATTTTTCAGGAAGTTTTCCCTTTTCTAAAGGGGTGGTTTCAGAATTGAAATATACTTCCGTGACTTGGGAGAGATCGTAATAATAGCCGTACTTTCGTTTAATATCGTAGATTAACCATTTCTGATCGGAAAAACGATTTTGAAAATGCGGAATAACTAAGGGCAGAACATTATAACGGGGTTCGAAAACGGAGAAAAAGATATCGTCTGCAGTTTTCTGAAAACGGGTAAATTGAATGATTTTGTGTTTTTCCTGATTTACTTTTTTCCAGATTTGAGAAATTTTCAATACATCCGGATCTCCGAAATTGAGTTCTATGGATTGGGGAGAATCGATATTTTTTCGCATATAACGAAAAAGTAACAGATCTGTTTCCGGTAGTTCTGACAGCCAGGTGATCGTCAGAAAAGACAGGCCGCCCCGGGATAATTTTTTTTGAAGGCCCTGCCATACCCGCTTTGATTTTTCTTCATCTGTGTAAATGGGGATTACCCGATCGTAAAAAAGGGGAAGCGTCTCCCCTTCCGCCAATAGAATATCCGGAAAAATTTTGTAATAATAGGCTTCAAAAAGAGCTGTCAGAAGTCCTTCGAACGTTTTATCATAAGTGAACAAAATCATATCAGTCGTCTTCAAACTGTAATTTTAATTGTCTGGGATCCTCCTGGTTCCGGCCTGTATTTTTGCGGGTCAGGATTTTCCTTACCTGGTCGGGGTGGACTTCTTGTATTGTTTGTAAAGGAAATTCCTGGCAGGTGATAAAATAACGGGCTTTTTTCATCACAATCCCCATTTTTTGCAGCTGTTGGCTACCTAATTTGCCGTATCGGCGGGAGACCAGGATCAGTTTCGCAGATTTTACGCCTATTCCCGGTACACGTAATATCATTTCATAATCCGCTCTGTTGATATCTACCGGAAATTTTTCCGGATGCCGGAGAGCCCAGGCTAATTTCGGGTCGATTTCTAAATCCAGGTCCGGGTAGGCATCATTGGCGATTTCATCTGCTTTAAAATGATAAAAACGCATTAACCAATCTGCTTGATAAAGTCGGTTTTCCCGGATCAGTGGGGGTTGTTTCAGGGCCGGCAGACGGGTATCATATGCGTTTACGGGTACAAATCCGGAGTAATAGACTCTTTTTAAAGTCGGCTTCTGATAAAGGACTGAAGAAAGCCGGAGAATGTCTTTATCCTGGTCCGGACTGGCCCCAATAATCATCTGAGTACTCTGGCCTGCGGGTGCAAATCGGGGGGCTGCCCGGAATTTTTTACGATCTTCCAGATTTTCCAATATCCCCTGACGGATAAAACGCATGGGGGTAAAAACACTCTGAAAATTTTTGTCAGGGGCCAGTAATTGTAAACTTTGTTCGTTGGGGATTTCAATATTTACACTGAGCCGGTCGGCATATAATCCGGCTTCGTTAATCAGTTCCCGGCTTGCTCCGGGTATACTTTTTAAATGAATATAGCCGTTATAGCGGTGATTCAACCGCAATTCTTTTGCTACCCGAACGAGCCGTTCCATAGTATAGTCAGGATTGCGTACCACTCCGGAACTCAGAAAGAGGCCTTCAATATAATTGCGTCGGTAGAATTCAATTGTCAGGTTAACCAATTCGGTGACAGAAAACGTGGCTCGTTTTAAATCATTACTTCTCCGGTTGATGCAATAGGCACAGTCGTATATACAATGATTCGTGAGCATGATTTTCAACAAAGATACACAACGCCCGTCTTCGGTAAAACTGTGGCATATTCCCCAACCTGCGGCGCTTCCCAGCCCTTGAGACCTGTTTCGTCTTGAGGTGCCGCTGGAGGCGCAGGAAACATCGTATTTGGCCGATTCCGCCAGTATTTTTAATTTTTCGAGTACCGCTTCATTCATGCTGCATAGTTCTATCCTTTTGCAAAGAAACGAATTAAATTGCAAACCGAAAGTTGAAAAAAGTTAATGATTGAAGAAAGGAAATTAATTTTTTATTTTTTCGGAAAAACCGGTGTGAAAAAAAGTCTGATATTCATGGATAAAATTGGGCGTCAGCAGATTCCGGGCGATTCCCTCTTTAATTTCCGGGCGACTCCAGAACCGGCCGGAATCCACTTCATCATTATCGATGTGAATACGGTCGTAACGGGTACAGAGAAAAGAGAATACCAATTCTTTTTCCCTGGGGCTCTCCCATAAATAAGAACCGTTGAACCGGGCTTCAAAATCCCTTATTCCTAATTCCTCCCGGGCTTCTCTTTTCAGGGCTTCTTCAATTTTTTCATTTAGTCCGATATGCCCGCCAACAGCGGTGTCCCACAAGCCTGGCAAAAGGTCCTTTTTCATGCTTCTTTTCTGTAGAAAGATTTCGTTTTTTTCATTTTGTATATGGAGATGTACGACGGGGTGCAGTAATTTAGAACCCGAATGACAAACACTTCTCGGAGCTTTTCCGACCAACTCTCCTTGTTCGTTTACTAAAGGTAACCATTCTTCCTTTTTATACTTTTGTACCATTAAATATCTCCTGAGGAATAAGCTACCGAAAAATAACCCGATCCCCGTATAGAGAAGGGTGCTACTCACAAAATTTACCGTATTTTCATCTGCATAGTAAAGGGATAAGAATAGGATAATAAGGTGTAAAAGCAGTAAGAAAAAAAGAATCCGTAATGTTATTTTCATCGTCTGCTGTTGTCCTGGACTAATTTGAAAATTTTTGCGTAGATTGGCCGGGATCGTAGAGCGGATGTCTTTATGGAAAAAAGCAAAAAATCCGATTAAAATACAAAAGGCAGCTTCCGCTATGCCGTTTTGTATTCGTGCGGGAAGAGGGGAAGAACTGCTTAAAGCAATTAGCCCGGGGATACCCAGAGCACAAGTTATAAATAAAATTGTCCAATCGTTGGATTTTTCTTTCATCCGGGTGTAAATAAATTCTGCGGAACCTAAAATAACAAGGCAGATTAAACCACTGAGCGGACCCAGATACTCATCAATTATCACGTAAAGTATAGCTAATAGTAGTGAAGGTCCTAATTTTCTCCAGGTGAA
This sequence comes from uncultured Odoribacter sp., assembly GCF_937966165.1. NCBI lineage: Bacteria > Pseudomonadati > Bacteroidota > Bacteroidia > Bacteroidales > Odoribacteraceae > Odoribacter > uncultured Odoribacter sp. Next base: position 457,718 of record NZ_CALCLB010000012.1, on the reverse strand, counting down.
CATGAGCAGTCTGACATAAAAGTTTTATGATCCGGGAATAAAAATACCGATTCAGTTTATTCATTTTTCAAAGATAATAAAAATTGGGGACGAATAATCATTTCCTTCCTCTTTACCGGTCCGAAAATTTTGAACCTTGGAACAGTTATCCGATAGATCAGTTTATTTCACTTTATGACAGGTGTTTAACAGGCAGGTAGATGAAATACGAATAAAAAGGAAGATGGTTGTGAAGAAATACAGATTACTTGAAAAGAGAATCTGTTCGTTTCAAAAGAATGGAGGAAAATGAGAAAAAACCGATTTATTTATGTTTTTAAGTTAGTAAATCCTAATTTGTATTCAGGGACGGGAAATATGGGAATATTATCTTTATATTTGTTTGATTTTTAGTTTGTGGGGAAAAAAGTTCGTTTTTACGGAGGTGAATTTTTACAAACTGTTGGGTGTAAATAATTTATAAAGAAATAATACCTGCCTGTTAAGCAGGTGGGGGTTTGATTACTGAAAGTGATAATAAGTATAACGAAGTATATGTTTAGGGTATTTCTCTATTTTCTTGTTTTTTTATTCCCGCTGCTGGGCAGAGGAGAAAGAAAAGAGGATATACAGGAGAAAGAAGTAGAAGGATATATCGATAAGGCTTACCAAAGTTCTTATTCAGATCCGGTTCGTGCGATTTCTTTTTCAAATACGGCTATACTGAAGGCTGAATTGTCCGGTAACAACAATTTAGTGTGCCGGGCATTGGTGGTATTGGGACGTTCTTATGTAAATCTCGGTTCTTTTGATATGGGATTTGAAGCATTTTATAACGCCTTGGATAAATGCCCGCCTGATAATGAACAATTACAAGCTCAGATCAATGTAAACATTGGTTATCTGTATATCAGTTTAGGAGATATTAAAAAAGCATTCCAATTTATAGAACGGGCAACAGAACTCTTTACTGCCTTGGGGGATATGGCTGGAATTGCCAGTTGTTATAACGCTGAAGGATTGGCATATGAACGGATAGAAGAAGACGGGAAGGCTGAATTTAGTCTGCAAAAGTCTTTGGCCTTGAACCGGCAATTGAACGACCGGAAAAATATTGCTGCTAATTTAAATAATTTAGGGCTTTTAGAGGGCAAACCGGAGGAAAAAATAGAATGGTTAAAAGAGGCCATACAAATTAATAAATCGTTGGGAGCAAACTGGTCTCTGGCGGAAAATTATAATAATCTGGGGACTCAGTATTTTTATAAAAAAGATTATGAAAAGGCTTTGGTAGAATTGAACAGTGCTTCTGTTTTGGCGACAAATTTGGGGGCTAAAGAGTTGCTGTGTGATAACTACCGCTATCAGACATGGGTTTATAAGGCAATGGGCAACTATAAAAAAGCCTATGAAAGTATGGAACGCCTGTATGAAATGGAAAAGGAACTGCTGTCGGATAAGAAAATCAGAGAAATGGAATTAAATGTAGCTGACCGGCGTTTTAAAGCCCAGCAACAGGAGTTAAATCTGAAACAAAAAGAATTGAAAATTAAGGGTTTGGAACGGGATATGCTATTGGTTATTGCTTTTTCTTTAGCCCTGTTTTTCGGATTATTTTGGGGGGTATGGAGATTTCGGCACAGGCGAAAAATACAATTGACATTAGCGAATCGGGAAATTGAAGACCAGCGCCAGGAAATGATCCGGTTGCAGTTGGAAAAGACGGAAGAAGAACGGAGAAATGTAGAGATGGAACTGGAATTTACTAAAAAAGAATTGACCAATTTTGCCTGTTACATGCAGAGTAAAAATGAATTGATCGAAAAGATTAAAGTGATGATCCGGGAATCTTATAAAGATGCCAAACCCGAAGTGAAAACACAATTGAAAACCATCAATGCTTTCATTTCTCAATATCAGAATAAAGAAGAAAATGCCGGTCCCTTGATTGAAGAAATCGAGCGGATTAATGCAGAGTTTATTGTACGGTTGACTACAATACATCCGGATTTATCGAAAAATGAAAAACAGTTGGCTTCCTTTTTGCGGATCGATTTCAGTACCAAAGAGATTGCTCTGCTCATTGGTTCTACCCCCAAGACTGTCAATATGGCCCGTTATCGCTTACGTAAAAAATTGGGTTTGGAAACCGACGAAGGATTGAGTGAATATATGAAAAAGATGTAAATTTTATTTTTATTTTAAGTTGTTTTTGCTGAAGACCCGGATAGCATTTCTTTAAATGTCTTCTGTCAAAGTTAATACTTTTCTTTTACCGTATGGTTTTATTTCCGGTTTCTTTCTCTCTTTTCACATTTATAATAGAAGGCATCCGTATTTTTTATATTTAAACCTATACTTTTTTACGCAAATTAAATGTAGATAGGATTATTTATTTAAATATCTGATTATCAAATATTAATTAAAAAAAATGTAGATATTAAATTCTAAAAAAATATCTTTTTGTAGGTTCATTTACGAGTAGTATTTCAAACGATTGTTTTCTTTCCCTTTTATTTTTGCCGGGCGATGGTGAAAAATATATCATTTTTTGAGAAAATAAATAACTAAAACCTTTATGAAAATGAGAAAGTATGTTTTGCAAATGTTGTTCATTTTTGTGGCATTTCTGGTTTTTCCAGGGTGTAGCGATGATGAAGATAATGTCGATTGGGGGAAAGTGGTAAAAGTGGCAGTAGCGACTCCCTCCAGTGTGTATTTTGAACGGAAGGCCGAGTTACCGGATACGGTGAAAATTGACCTTGCTTTTTCTGTGCCTGTGCCGGAAGATATAAACTTTGAAGTCCGGCTGGCTGCCGATAATGAAGTTTGTGCGGATAGTATTTCTTTCTCCCACGATTACTTCACCATAGGAAAAGGGGGACGTTCTTTTGAAATGGATTGTAAGATAAAAGCCGGGGCAGTAGAAAAGGGCATCCGGAACTTACGTATAGATTTTGTTTCAACACATGCAGAGGTGGGGACGATGCGGTTGGAGATTCCTGTGGAAAAAGAAGGACCGAATACGATCGTGCATGTGAAAGACCTGAATTGGGTTGTGGATTTTGATCAGCGGACATGGCAGGAAGTGGAGGCCGGTGGTATATTAATCGGAGGATTGTTTCAGACGACTGTAGCTATTGGTTCTGCTCCGGCAGAAAAGAGAATTCATTTCGATAACTATGGACGGGACATTATGGGAGTAAAGGAAGGGGATTTGATTCATATTCTACCCTTGAGCGAAGGGACAGAAATAGAAGAAACATCAAACTGGACCTTTAATTCTTCCTATAGTGACGAAAACTGGATGTATATGCCGGTATTGTATTCGGAAAGTTATACAGATTGGTTGGGTAAAACGGCTTATGTGGGAATGAGAATCGTAACGGGTGAAGAGGATATTGTTTTCAGGTATTATTGGTTCAAGTTTACAGTCACCGAAGATGCTGTATTTACTTTAACCGAATATGCATACGACAAAGAAGGTAAGAGCCTGAGAGCCGGTCAGACAGAATCGGAAAATAAACAAGATGAATAAAATTAATTTCGGATAAAAATGAAAAATAGACAAACGGATAAGGTGAAATATCTGTGGAAGATATGGGTAGTACTTTTGGCCTGGTGTTTACCGTTTAGTGCAATGGCTCAGGACAATTACCTGTTAAAGGGAAATGTATCGGATACTAAAGGTGAAACAATGCCTGGCGTAAATATTTTGATAAAGGGGACAGTAAGCGGTGTCGCTACGGATTTGGACGGGAATTTCAGCTTGAAGGTAAAGAAAGGGGATGTGCTGGTATTTTCGTTTACCGGCTATAAAAGTCAGGAAATTCCGGTCGTCGGACAAAATGATCTGAAGATCGTTTTGGAAGAAGATATAGAAAGTCTGGAAGAAGTTGTGGTAATCGGTTACGGTACTATGAAAAAGAGTGATTTAACCGGAGCGATAACTTCGGTGGATGCGGAAAAGTTGGCCAATAAGTCGACTGTAAATGTGGCAGAAGCTTTACAGGGACAGGTTGCCGGAGTCAGCATTGCCAAATACGGCGGTTTGGCCGGTCAGGGAGTATACGTGAAAATCCGCGGTTTTGGTACCTACGGAAGTAGTGAACCTTTATACATTGTCGATGGTTTCCCCGGGGATATGTCGACTATAGCTCCGAATGATATTGAATCGATAGAGGTGCTCAAGGATGGTGCTGCGGCTGCTATTTACGGATCAGTGGCTGCTAACGGAGTCGTAATTATTACGACAAAGAGCGGTAAAAAGGGTCAGGTAAAAGTAGATATCAATTCTTATGGGGTGGTGAAAAAAGCTACCGGTCTTTTTGATATGCTGGATGCAAAAGGGTTCCAGACCCTGAGCCGAATGATGGTGGAGGAAAAGAACAAATATGTGACCAAACCGGATGATATTCCTGCATACGTATACAAAGAGCCGCGGGCTAATACCAACTGGCAGGATGAAGTTTTTCGCAGGGGATTTGCTCAGAATCACAGTGTTTCTGTAAGAGGGGGAGGAGATGTTGCCCAATTCTCTATTTCTGCCAATATATACGATGAAAAGGGTATTGTCCTGGATAATAATTTCCTTATGCAAAATGCCCGTATAAAAGTGAATACTAAAAAGTCGATCTTTGATATTTCTGCTAGTTTGGCCTATACTGCTAAAAAGAGAAGCGATCCTGATTTTACCCTTACTGAAGTCTACCGGGCCAGTCCTTTGACTCCGGTATTCGATGACAGCCAGGAATTCGGATATGGGATAGCTAATCTTTCTGAGGGATTCGTTTCTACGCGTAATCCGGTGGCAGATGCTCATTTTAAACACAATAAGACAAAAACACAGGATGTGGTGGCTATGTTTTCTGTAGCAGCTAATTTTACGGATTGGTTACAGTTCAAAACTGCTTATTATTACAATGGATATAATTCACAGTATTACGAAAATGCTCCGAATTTTATATCCAGTCCTACGGAACCGAATAGTTATCCTTATGTATATGAAAAAAGAAGTTATTGGGAAAATCAAACGGTAGATAATTACCTGACATTTAATAAAAAATTCAGATCCCATTCCGTCACCTTAATGGCAGGTATTTCCGTATCTATGGAAAAATCCACTTGGAACGGTTTGAATGGGGAAGGTAAAACGACTGTTGACGGAAAAGACCAGCCGGCAGGATTTGAAAATCCGTGGTGGAATACCCCGAACGCAGCAATCGGAGGAACTTTCTCGGGAGAAGGTACCCGAACCGAGTACAATCGTCTTTCTTATTTCGGCCGATTGAATTATTCTTTTAAAGATCGCTATTTGTTACAGGTGACGGTACGCCGGGACGGTTCCTCTAAGTTCGGCCCGGATTCCCGTTGGGGAACTTTCCCCTCTGTGGCTTTGGGATGGAGAATCAGTGAAGAAGAATTTTTCCCGAAAGGCAATGTGATTTCCAATCTGAAATTGAGAGGTAGCTGGGGACAATTAGGAAATGAAAATGTTTTAGGTACGGTGGACTTCCTGGCACTGATGACGAAAGGAAATGGCGGTAGCCTTGGATACGTACAGGGAGTAGGAAAAAATCCCTGGACTGCTACTATTGCGAATGTGATGGAGAACAGGGAACTGAAATGGGAAACCAGTCAGTCGTTAAATGTGGGTGTAGATTACGGATTGTTCGATGGAAAACTGACCGGTGCTTTAAATTATTTCAATAATAAAACCATCGATTTGCTGATTACTAAAAAACTTGCTCCTTCGGCCGGTATCGCTGACCCGATTTTGAATATCGGAACAATGCGCAATACCGGAGTCGAATTTGATATTAATTACCGGAATAATTATGAAGGTTTTGTCTGGAATGCCGGATTTAACATTACTTACCTGAAAAATAAAGTAATTAAGATGGCAAATCCGGATCAGATTATTTACGGCGGATATAACGCTACCCAAACGAGGGAAGGAAAACCTGTGGCTACCTTCTATTTGTATCAGACAGATGGAATTTTCCAGAATATGGGTGAAATATATGCCCACAGTAAGGATGGGAAGTTGATTCAACCGGATGCCAAACCGGGGGATATTCGCTTTAAAGATATAAATGGGGACGGGATACTGGACGGAAAGGATAAAGTAGATATGGGAAGCGGTATGCCGAAGGTCGAGGCGAACCTGTCTTTTAGTGCGGAATACAAAGGATTGGATTTCTCATTTTTGCTCGGAAGCGGTTGGGGACATAAAATATACAATGGTACCCGGGTAAGATCAGAAAGTATGGATGAACTTTACAATATGTTTACTTCTACTTTAAATGCCTGGACGCCCAATAACCGGAATACCAGTATGCCCCGTGCGGTATTGGGAGATCCGAATGAGAATAGCCGTGAATCGGATCGTTTCCTGGAAGACGGTGATTTTATCCGTTTACGTCAGATACAGTTGGGCTATACCCTGCCCAAGATGTGGTTAAAAAAGCTCAATATGGAAAAAATCCGTTTGTATGTCAGTGCCGATAATTTGTGGACCTGGACGAAATATTCCGGTGTAGATCCTGAATTTGCACAGGAAAAAGTGATCAATACCGGTATTGACAGTAGCGTTTATCCTTTTACTAAATCTTATGTATTTGGATTACAAGTGACTTTTTAATGAATGAGATATAAATTTAGACCTATGAAAAAATTACTGAATCTGATATATATACCGTTACTCGCTTTGGCATTGTGCGGTTGTGAAGATTTCCTGACGGTGGAATCTCCGGATCAGTCTACTTCCGGAAATTACTGGAAAAATCAGGAAGCAGCCTTGTCCGGATTGTCAGCTGCTTATTCTCAATTGTATTATGGAGGAAGCTGGCGTTTTCACGAATATAAATTCGTATTTGAGCCTTTCCGGGAAGATATCATAAATATGGGTCCGGGAGCTTCCGGTTATGGGTATATGAGTTCGATATACAATTTTACCTTTAATATGAACAGCAGTATACCGGCTATGATTTGGGATTATAATTATTGGGGGCTTAGCTATAGCAATCAGGTGATAGATAAAGTCAGCGCTATGGATGAGGCTCTCTTTGATCCCAAGATGAAAGAACAAATTATCGCAGAGGCCCGTTTCATGCGGGGATATTATCATATGGTATTGTTGTTAAACTGGGAAAAAATCATAGTTCGGGAGAAATATATTACTTCGGAAAGTGATATTGACCAACCGCTGGCAGAAAGGGATTATGCCTGGGATTTTATCGTACAGGATTTCAAATATGCTGCCGGAAATTTACCGATGACCCGTGGGGATTCCGATAAGGGAAGGGCTACTTCTGCTGCAGCGAATGCTTATTTGGGTTTTGCTTATTTAACCCGTGCATACGAGGAACCGGAACGAAAAACAGAGTTTCTGGAGCAAGTTGTGGAAGTCCTGAAACCGGAAAATTTTAAAGGTTACGGACTGGTACCTATGGACAAATGGTTGGGCATGTTCAACGGTACAAATGATAATTCGGCAGAATCTTTATTTGAAGTACAGTTCTCTCCTTCTACTTCAGGGAATGCTTATTACCGGCATGAAACCCATTATTGGGTAGCTTCTTCGGAATTAAAAGGTTGGGAAGGGATTTTACCTTCGGAAATGTTGTACGAAGAATTTAAAAAGGAAGGGAAGACGGCCACGACCGGAAGATATGACAGCCGTTTGTACAGTACGTTGTGGTTTAAAGACGATTATTTTAACGGCCAGCCGGAAAAAGTATGGGGCACAAATTATGATGAACGGTTTAATGGAAAGGATAAACCGGTGTTCCGGAAATATGTACCGAGTGAAGAGTCAGAGATGAAGCCGCTTGAAACATCTATGAATGTAATGTTGATGCGGTATGCGAATGTATTGCTGATGCGGGCAGAGGCTTATAATGAATTAAATCATCCGGAATTGGCCCGTCCGCTGATCAATGAAGTGAGAGCCAGAGCCGATATGCCGCCTATGCCGGGAACTTCTCAGCAAGCGGTAAGGGATCAGATCGAACACGAACGTATTGTAGAATTTGCTTTGGAAAGTTTCCGTTTTTACGATTTGCGTCGTTGGGGAAAAACAAAAGAGGCTTTAGCTGCTGTAGGACGTACGGGTTTTGATCCGAGCAGACATAATTTTTTTTATGTTCCGCAGGATGAGATCGATTCAAATGGGCAAATAAAATAAATGAGGTTGGGGCGCCGGCGGAATGTTCTGTTTCAGAACATTCCGCTTTTTAAAATTCGTTAAAATATATATATTGCATGCCTTAACGAATAAAAGAGGAAATTATGCTAATAGTGATAGGATTAATGGTCAGCGGGATCATTTTGGGTTATTTGTTCCGGGAACGGAATCTGAAATTTGTACAAAAGTTGATTACATGGGCCATTTTTATTTTACTTTTTTTACTGGGGATCAGTGTGGGAGTGAACGACCAGATTATGGATCATCTGGACACCATAGGAATGGATGCTTTATTGATTACTTTCGGTGCCGTTACCGGAAGCATATTGTGTGCCTGGGGGATTTATAAATTTTACTTTTCTAAATGAAAAGGAAGGGTGAAATTTCAAAAATTGTTTAAATATGCGTGGAAGTTTAGTCATTGTTGCTTTTTTTATAGTAGGCTTATTGATCGGGCGTTTTGTTGATATGCCTGCTTTTATTACAGAGCAGGATCCTACTTTATATGCCCTTTACGTATTGATGTTTTTAGTCGGAATTAGTATTGGAAGCGATAAAAAAGCCTTACAGGCACTGAAACAACAAAATTTGAGGATTGCCTTGGTTCCCTTGGGAACGATATTAGGCACCCTGGCCGGTTCCGCTATAATTAGTTTAGTGATAAGGGACAGAAGCCTGACTGATTGTCTGGCTGTCGGTTCGGGATTCGGATATTATTCCTTGTCTTCCATTTTTATTACCCAATACAAAGGGGCAGAATTGGGAACAATAGCATTGGCTTCCAATATTATCCGGGAATTAGTCACTTTATTAGCAGCACCGTTTTTAGTTCGTTATTTCGGGAAATTAGCCCCGATATCTGTGGGGGGAGCCACTACGATGGATACAACTTTGCCGGTTATCACGCAGAATTCCGGAAAAGATTATGTAGTCGTTTCCATTTTTCATGGAATTACTGTTGATTTTAGTGTGCCGTTTTTAGTCACGTTTTTTTGTACAATATAAATGTCAAAAAGGTACAGATTTACTGTTTTAATGGAGTTTCGAAAGTATTAATTAGATAATCAGATGATAAGATATATATTTTTCTTCATGCTGGCCTGCTGTATAATGGAGGGGAAAGGCCAGATTACGGGAAATGAGTGGGAAAATCCTTCCGTAAATCAGATAAACCGGGAACCCATGCACGCTTGGTTTGTTCCGTATGAAAAAGAAAAAGATGCTGTTCAGAGGAGAATATCCGAAGCTTCCCGTTTGTCTTTAAACGGGATGTGGGATTTTAACTATTCGGTTCATCCGGAAAGTCGTCCGAAAGACTTTTATAAAAAAGGATACCGGCTGAAGGGCTGGAAGAAGATCGAAGTGCCGGGAAGCTGGGAGTTACAGGGTTTTGATGCTCCTATTTATACGGATACCAAATATCCTTTTCCGGCTAATCCTCCCTATATTCCTGAGGACTATAATCCGGTCGGATCGTATGTAAGGGAATTTACGGTTCCGGAAAATTGGAAAGGGCAAGAGATTATTTTACATTTTGGAGGCGTAGAGTCTGCTTTTTATTGCTGGGTGAACGGAGAATTTGTAGGTTATAGTGAAGACAGCCGTTTGCCGGCTGAATTTGTCATTACGCCTTATCTGAAAAAAGGGCAGAATAAGCTGGCAGTGGAGGTATATCGTTATAGTGATGGCTCTTATCTGGAATGTCAGGATTTTTGGCGGTATAGTGGAATTGAGCGGGATGTATGGCTGATTGCCCGCCCGGAATCCCGGGTCAAGGATTTTGAGATTGTTGCTCCCTTGATAAATAATTATCAGGACGGGGAACTACAGGTGAAAATAACGGCTGATAGCCGGAAGCTGACGGCAGGTACTGGTATTGAGGTAAAATTGCTGGACAGGGGAGAACTTGTTTACTCGGCCCGTTCAGTCGTGAAGGCAGTTACGGATACTTTGCATTATTTCCATACATTTCTGAAGAATGTCCGGAAATGGACTGCCGAAACACCGGAATTGTATACGCTGGTGGTGAATACCTTGAATCCGCAAGGAAAGGTCAGGGAATCATTTGCGCATCGCTTCGGTTTCCGTACAGTGGAAATGAAAAATGGAATGTTGCAGGTAAACGGGACTCCGGTGATTTTAAAAGGAGTGAACCGGCATGAGCACGATCCCCGGAAAGGAAGAAGCGTGAGTTTCGAAAGTATGAAAGAAGATGTGCGGCTGATGAAACAATTTAATATCAATGCCGTGAGATGCAGTCATTATCCGAATAGAGAAGAATGGTACGAACTCTGTGACGAATACGGACTTTATCTGATAGATGAAGCCAATCTGGAATCACATGGAATGGAAGTCACCGAAGCAGGGACGCTGGCGAACAGTCCGGCATGGATCACTTCTTTTATGGAACGGATGAGCCGTATGGTAGAGAGAGATAAGAATTTTACTTCTGTGATTATCTGGTCACTAGGTAATGAATCCGGATACGGGCCGCATTTTGAATCCACTTATCACTGGACGAAAAAAAGGGACGGAAGCCGTCCGGTACAATATGAAGGGGCAGGACGGGAAGGAGTAACGGATATTTATTGCCCTATGTATGCCCGGGTTTGGAGATTGAGGGAGCATGTCAATCAAAGACGTCCAATGCCCCTGATTCTTTGTGAATATGCCCATGCAATGGGTAATAGTGTTGGTAATCTGGGTGATTATTGGGATTTGATTTATAAATATGATCAGTTGCAGGGGGGATTTATCTGGGATTGGGTGGATCAGACTTTTGCGATAAAAGACAAAGAAGGAAACGATATATGGGGATATGGAGGAGATATGGGATATGTGGGAGTAAAAAACGACTCCAATTTTTGTGCAAATGGTTTGGTGATGGCCGACCGTTCCCTGCACCCGCATATCTGGGAAGTAAAGAAAATATATCAAGGGGTACATTTTGAAGGGGTACCTTTCCGTACGGACCGGATTGCACTGACAAACCGGAATGATTTTCTGAACCTGGATAATTATGATTATTTCTGGAAAATAAAAGCAGATGGAGAAACGATTTTGTCGGGTAAATTAGATGTTCCGGCTGTTCGTCCCCATGAAACGGCAGAGGTCAGAATCAGTGTTCCCGAATTTGAAGTAAAACCTGCTACGGAGTATTTTTTACATTTGCAGGCTTGTACCCGGGAGGCAACGGATTTGTTACCGGCTGGGCATGTCGTTGCTACTGAGCAGATGTTGTGGCCGGTAGAGTATATTTATCCGGAAATAACGAAAGTGGAAGGAACTTTAAAAGTAGAGCAGACAGCGCATCAGATTAAGTTGAGCGGAGACGAATTTGAAGCTGTTTTTTCCACAGACAAAGGACAGCTGACCCGTCTCTCTTATCAGGGGAACGAAGTTTTGAGAGAAGCTTTGCAGCCTAATTTCTGGAGAGCGCAGACGGATAATGACGTTGCCAACGGTATGATGGAACGTTGCGGAATCTGGTTAAAAGCTCCCGATCAAATGAATTTAGACGATTTGCAGGTAGAAAAAAAAGGAAAAAATATACAGCTGAAAACCCGTTATACTATGCAGGGACAAACTTCTGTTTATACGGTAATATATACAGTTTATCCCGACGGTGCCATACGAGTGGAAAATTGTTTTGAAACAGAGGAAAAGAATTTACCTGAAATGCCCCGGTATGGTATGCGGATGATTCTGAAAGGGGAGTATGATCAGATGACTTGGTTGGGCAGGGGGCCTCATGAAAATTACTGGGACCGGAAGTCTTCGGCTGATATCGATTTATACGAAGCATCTGTCTGGGAACAATTCCACCCCTATGTCCGTCCCCAGGAAACAGCAAATAAATCGGACGTCCGCTGGTGTGCTCTCTTGAATTCCGCCGGAAATGGGATTTTAGTGGTGGGAGAGCAGCCTTTGGGGGTAAGTGCCTGGAATTTCCCTTTGAAGGATATTCTGCATGTAAGCCCGAATATCGAAAGAAAACACGGGGGAAGTATCCGCAAACAGGATATGGTATGGTTGAATATCGATTTGCAGCAGATGGGAATAGGAGGTGATAATTCCTGGGGAGCGCAGACACATCCGGAATATACGGTAACACCCGATAATAAGCAATATGCATTTACGATTGTTCCGGTAAAACCGGGGGAAGATTTAGTGAAAAAGTCTAAAATTCTTCGTCCCTGACGGAGAGTAATAATCAATGTATAACACATAAAGATAGAGAAGATGTATAAGATACTGTGGATAGGAATAGTTATATTCTGCTTCGTAAATTGTAAGCCGGGAAAAATTACTGAACCGGAGAAAGCGTTTGCATATCCTGATATTTTGAATATTACTTATACTCCGGATCAGATGAAAGGAGGAAAAGGGTGGTTTACGGATTATGGCGCATGGATGGGCTTTACTTTGCCTGAGGCAAATAAGTTTACCAACGGCTTTTGCGGCCCTTTCGATTTGGATAACCGGAAGTGGATCAGCCGTTCATTGGTACAGGTGGGATATGTGGAAAATGGAAAAATTATGCCTCCGGATGTATTTCGTCCGGATAGTTTGGTATATTTCCCCGGACAATTGTATATGAAGAGTAGCCTTTCGGATGTTTCTGTCAGTCAGCGGCTTTTCTTTACAGATAAAAATCATGCTCTCTTAGTTTGTCAGAGTAATCGGGAATTAGATTGGTTTTTTGAAGGGAATATCTGGGGAGATGAAAATAAAAGCGAAGTGATAAACCGGAGTGTAGTAATTTATTTACCGGGCGGAGAAGTGGTTGGGGTAACTTTTGAGAAAGAGGCGGAAGTGATGCTTACTTCTTCTGTTTATAAAACTTCTTTTTCAACGCCTGCAAACAGACAGACGGTCGTATTGTCTTTTTTTAATCAGAAGGAAGAATTACCCGCAGGATTGAAAAAAGCTGAAACTCTTTTGGAACAGTCTGGACTGGAATTGAAACAGCATACACAAAGGTGGAACTCCTATTTAAAAAAGGTTTTGAGAGAAGATATGCCGGAATCGTATAACCGGATTGCAGTAAAGGCAATGGTGACTTTATTGAGTAACTGGCGTAGCAGTAAAGGAGATTTATTGCATGACGGAATGGTTCCTTCGCATGCGGTCGGATATTTCGTCGGTTTTTGGGCTTGGGACACCTGGAAACAGGCTGTGGCTACTGTACATTTTGAACCGGAATTGGCTAAAAACCAAATCCGCTCGATGTTCGATTATCAGGATGAAGCCGGGATGATTGCCGATTGTATATATAGTAATAAGCGGGAAAACAATTACCGGGATAGTAAACCTCCTTTAGCCGCGTGGAGTGTATATGAGGTTTGTAAAGAAACGGCCGATACAGCTTTTGTACGGGAAATGTATCCTAAATTGTTGAAATATTACCGTTGGTGGTTCCGCTACCGGGATCACGATGGGAACGGAATCTGTGAGTTCGGTTCTACGGACGGGACAGAAGAGGCTGCGAAATGGGAAAGCGGAATGGATAATGCTGTCCGTTTTGATGAAGCAAAAATGGTAAAAAACGGGGAAGATGCCTGGAGTTTTAATCAGGAATCTGTGGATTTGAACGCTTATCTTTGTTATGAATACCGCTTATTACAACAAATGGCGGACTTGATCGGGGAAAAATTTGAAGAACCGGATCGGACAGAAGTGATAAGGACTTATTTTTTTGACAGTCAAAATGGATATTTCTTTGACAGAATACTGAAAGGCGATTTTGTACGGGTAGAAGGCCCGGAAGGCTGGACCCCCTTGTGGACAGAGATAGCTACTACGGAACAAGCGGGGAAAGTGATGAAGATTATAGCTGACACAAATAAATTTTCGACGTATATCCCGTTTCCGACTTTGGCTGCAGATCATCCCAAATTTTTGCCGGGAGGATATTGGCGGGGACCGATTTGGTTGGATCAGGTGTATTTCGGAATTTCAGGAATCCGGAAATACGGTTATCACGAAGAGGCAGACCGTTATACAGACCAGGTATTTACCCGTTTGAAAGGATTATCGGGGAAAGCTCCCATACATGAAAATTACGATACCCATGACGGAAGCGTCTTAAAAGCGCCCCACTTTAGCTGGTCAGCTGCTCATTTGTTGATGATGTATTGGGAGTACGGAAAAGAATAAGGAGAATAAAAAACAGGTCCCGAAGCATTTTTCCGGAAACCGTTTGAGTTTTGAAGCCCGGCCGGCGAATAGGATTTCCTTCCATTCACCGGCCGGAGTTTTTTAACAGATAAAAGATTTTTCTGCATCATTTCTTTTTTTAAATGTAGAGAGGATTCTATTTAGTTTATTAACTTTACCCATCTGTAATTTTAATATATAAATATAAGATTATGAATCGATTATTTTTGACCGGATGGCTGGTGTTATTGTCTGTTGTTTCGGTAAAAGCCCAGTTTGATAAGTATTTTTGGGATAAAACCATGCGTTTTGATTTTTATCATTGCGGAGATCAGAATACTCAGAATTATTATTTTGACGAACTGAAAGAAGAACCTTATTGGGCAGGTTCCAAAGTTTCTCTGATCGATGATAATGGCTATGGGAATCAACTTTTTAAACTCGTGGATGAGGCAACAGGTAAGCTGATTTATTCCCGCTCTTATTGCACTTTGTTCAATGAATGGCAAACCACTCCTGAAGCTGCAGAGACAATGAAATGTATGCCGGAATCGGTCGTATTTCCTTTTCCTAAAAAGGATGCCAGGGTGGAATTATATGCCCGCAACCGGAAAGGAAAATTTGAAAAGAAATTTGAATATTCTATTCGGGTGAATAATTATTTTATCAAGCGGTTTACTCCCCGTTACGAATCCTTCGAAATTGTATACAACGGAAATCCGGACCACAGAATCGACTTGGTGTTATTGCCAGAGGGTTATTCTGCTATGGAAAAAGAAAAATTTATGGCGGCTTGTAAAGTATTTGCAGAAGAATTCTTCAGTTATTCTCCTTTCAGGGAAAATGCCCAAAAATTCAATATACGGGCCGTGTGGGCTCCTTCAGAGGAAACAGGAGTGACAATTCCCGGGGAACATATCTGGAGAAACACGGCTTTGAAAGCTTCGTTTTATACCTTCGATTCTGAAAGATACCAAATGATTGAAGATTTTCAGAATGTCAGGGATATAGCAGCCCATGTGCCTTATGAATATATTTATGTTTTGTCGAATACCCAGAAATACGGCGGGGGCGGAATATATAATTTCTATGGGATAAGTGCTGCTAATCATCCCACCCGGACCGGAAAAATTTATGTACATGAGTTCGGGCATGTTTTATTGGGTTTGGGGGATGAATATGTGGGAAATGTTTCCTATAACGATATGTATCCGGTGGATGTGGAGCCTTGGGAAGCTAACCTGACTACTCTGGTGGATTTTGAACGGAAAGATTGGAAGCAGATGCTGAAATCCGGCACTCCGGTACCTACTCCTTTAACCGATGAAAACGACCGTACATTGGGTGTGTACGAAGGTGGAGGATATGTGGGAAAAGGAGTGTATCGGCCTTGGCCAAATTGTCTGATGAACAATTTACATAAAACCGATGAATTCTGCCCTGTATGTAAACAGGCGATTCAGAAATACATCGATTTTTTGTGTAAATGATAAAGAGAACGATTTTTTTGAAAATCATCATCAATTTAAGATCGTTAAACGGTCTTGCAATAAGAATCTGAAAAGTTGGGAGATTTCTCTCCCGGCTTTTTTATCCTCTTTCTGTATTCTCCATTACTCCACACTAAATAAGTTCCAGGTAAAAATTAAAGTCAAAGATACGAAAGGCTGTTTCGCGAGGCAGATGCCGGCCCCTGACAATCGGGATACTTAGCATCAATTGGTAAACTTTGAAAAGACTTAACGTTTGTTCTTCTGGTACATACCTATTATAGGTTTTACAGTACTTCCGGAGGGCAAAAAGAAATATCCGGTATTCGTATTTATCTTTGTAATTCACAGAAAGATAATCTTTCAAAGGGACTGGAATATGCCAGATTTTGAACAGATACTCAGGAACTTCGTCAAAAGTAGCATCTATGTGTTGCTCTATAAATTCAAAACTTCTCTGCTCTATTTCGTCGATACTCATATATTGGGTTTTAAACTGTATTTTACCGACAAATAAAAAAGCGTGAACTGTACTTATTTCTTCTACGAAGGCTTGACGAGACCCCAATGACAAAAATAAGCAAGCCCACGCTTTTTTGTGAGTATATCGACAAAGCGTGAGCGTTGCACATTTTATCTCGTCATTTAATAAAATCGTCAAATTTTCGTAGAGAGACTTAATGTAAACGCAAAATTATATTATTTAGCTCAAAGTTGCACTACAAGTAGGCAACTCTATATGACAAAGTAAATAATAAAAAATGACTTTACAAAATGAAAAAAGGATGTCCTAAGACATCCTTTTATGAATATTTAGTAAGTTAAATTTACTTTACAGTAGCCATGTGAACGATTAATTCCAGTACCTTATTGGAGTACCCCCACTCGTTATCATACCAGGATACCAATTTTACAAAACTCTTATTTAAAGCAATACCTGCTTTTGCATCAAAAATAGAGGTGCGGGCATCGCCTAAGAAATCGGAAGAAACGACATCATCTTCTGTATATCCGAGTATACCCTTCATTTCTCCTTCGGCAGCTTCTTTAATGGCAGCTTTGATTTCGTCGTATGAAGCTTCTTTCGCTAAACGGAAAGTAACGTCTACCACAGATACATCCAGTGTCGGAACACGGAATGACATACCGGTCAATTTCCCGTTTAATTCCGGAATAACTTTACCGACTGCCTTAGCAGCTCCTGTAGAAGAAGGAATGATATTGCCGGCAGCAGCACGTCCTCCTCTCCAATCCTTCATAGAAGGACCGTCAACAGTTTTCTGTGTAGCGGTTGTTGAATGTACTGTCGTCATTAAACCCTCGATTACTCCGAATTTATCATTGATTACTTTAGTTAAGGGAGCCAGACAATTGGTCGTACAAGAGGCGTTGGAAACAATAGCTTCTCCTGCATATTTCTTATTGTTTACACCCATAACAAACATAGGAGTGTCATCTTTGGAAGGAGCCGACATTACAACCCGTTTGGCACCTGCTTTGATGTGAGCTTCTGCTTTTTCCTTGGTAAGGAAAAGACCGGTTGATTCTACAACATATTCAGCACCTACCTCATCCCACTTCAGATTAGCCGGATCTTTTTCTGCCGTTACCCGGATAGGCTGACCGTTTACAATCAGTTTTCCGTCTTTCGCTTCAACTGTACCTTTGAATCTTCCGTGCATAGTATCGTATTTCAGCATGTAAACCATGTAATCTACGTCAATCAGGTCATTTATACCTACAATTTCAATATCATCTCTGCCTATAGCAGCACGGAATACTAAACGTCCAATCCGCCCGAATCCGTTAATACCAACTTTAATTTTTGACATCTTTGTTATTTTTTAGGTGATACAAATTTTAAATTTTTCTCAAATTTACGATAAAGTGATGTATTTTGTGACTAATGGATTTAAAACTTTCCAAAAAAATGTCACAAACGATTCCATCAAAAAGAACTCATTACATTTCGTATGAATTTTACAAAAATAGAAATAAAAATTGAAACTTTAAAATAGTCAGTATATTGGATTATTTACGGTTCCTTTTTTCGAAAAGTTTGAATCGGTTTGCCTCCCTTTTTTTATTTAATTCATGCAGAATTCTTTATTCCGTTATTTTTGGCATCCTCCAATTTGAAACCAATTGTGAACTTTGGGAAATGAATTGAAACTTTTTAATGATTTTTTCTTTAAAAAATTTTGTGCAAACGTTTTAAGTATGTATATTTGCCCTACGATATAGAAATTATATTGCTTTATAAGTGTAGTAAATTTATTGTTAGTGTGTTTAAAAAGAGGCTTCGGCCTCTTTTTATTTTTTACACATTAGGGACGTGCCCTAATGTGTAATTTTGAAATGACCTCCTTTTTTTGTAAATTTGATATACCCATATCAATTTACTTATATGCCCCGTCTCGCTCGTAAAAGATCTGTAACTGGTGTATACCACGTCATTTTACGTGGTATCGATAGAATGATGGTCTTCCACGACGATCATGACCGTAAGCTATTTTTAAAACAATTAAAATTACAGGTTTGTTCGGATTTTGAGATTTATTGCTACTGCCTAATGAGTAATCATATACATTTATTAGTAAAAAGTGATTTAATCAGTCAGTGTATGCATCATATTGCTTCTGTATATGCAATGTTTTTTAATAATAAATACGACAGGAAGGGCTATCTTTTTCAGGACCGTTTTAAGAGTGAAGTGATTGAGAAGGAAGATTATTTGATTCAGTGTTTCCGTTATATTTTGCAAAATCCGGTTAAAGCCGGAATATGCAACCGGGTTTCAGATTACCGCTGGAGTAGTTACCGATTTTATTTTAATTCCGCCAATAGCTTTATAAATGCCGGGTTTATAAGGAATTTTTTCTCCGATAGGGTACATTTTGAAAAATATCTGTTGGAGATGGATCAGGCTCCCTTTATGGAGTATATGTCTGAGCGCCAGATGCGGGATGAACAATTAAAGCGATTGCTTGAGGAGCTGACGGGGAAACAGGATATATGTGAATGGCCGAAAGGGCAACAAAAAACAATTCTCCGGGAAATGTTGAAGAGGACAAACGCAGGGTCGAGGCAATTGGCGAGAGTTACCGGTGTAAGTATAGGGATTATTCGTTATCTGAAGAAAAGGGAAGGGTAGGGGGAAAATTACACATTAGGGCACGTCCCTAATGTGTAATTTTGAGGGATTATTTGTATATTTTCTGTAATTCTTCGTCTATGGCTTTTCCGCGTAAATTCCGGGCAATAATGGTACCATCCGGTCCGAAGAGGATAATATGAGGAATACCGGCAATGCCGTATAATTCAGTTGCTTCCTGTGTAGGAACAAAGAGTTGTGGCCAAGTGATATTGAGGTCTTTCACTGCTTTTTGATGGTCTTCTTTTTTGTCCCATACCGAAACACCAATGACGATTAATCCTTTCTTTTTGTAATCTTTATATGCTTTGGCGATGTAAGGAATTTCTTGCCGGCAAGGGCCACACCAGGAAGCCCAGAAATCTACCAGTGTATATTTTCCTTTTCCGACATAGTCCGATAATAAAATTTCTTTTCCGTCTTTATCTTCCGCTTTAAAATCCTGAAAAGGTTTTCCGGGAGATGTTAATTCAATTTTCCGGTTTTTTTCCTGAATTTGTTGTATGGTTTTGTTGTTTTTAGTCTGATCTCCGGCTTGTGCCAGGACGGAATTAAATTGTTCAGGGGTTAAGATTTCTGACCAGCTAAGAACGATCCAGGTCCCTAATGCATTATCTTTATTAACCTGGAAATAACTATTCATCAAAGAATCATAACTTTGTCTGAGTTTTTCAAAATTTTTGTCCAATATTTCTTCCTTTTCTTCTTCGCTCAGGTCAGTTTGATTTCTGACGTTTTCGACTTCCGTACGAAAACTGTTTTGCATTTGTTTTGATTTCTCATTTATTTCGCTCATTGCATTATTTAGGGGAGTACCGGCAGGGGCTTCTGCGTTATCCATGTCCACCAGAATATCTCCTTTTTCCAGGATGAGATAGCCGTGAAGGCGTTGTACACGGAGAAGAGCCATCTGTGCAGTATCCATCTGACCGGAAAAAGTGAATTTTCCTTCGGTTATAATGGCACTGTCCAGGACATTTACATTTTCGGGATCAATGAGATAAATTGTTTTTCCATTATAAGCGGGATCAGCTATTTTACCTTTTACGGTGTATGTATTGGATGGGGAAGAACAAGCTGACAATAAAGCAGCTGCAAATAAAAAGATAAGAATTCGTTTCATAATTTCCTGTTTTTAATGAGTCTTATGTTTAATAAAAAAACCGTCCCAACAAAGGAACGGTTTTTTTCCATATAAAACAAAATTATTTTTCAGCATGCATGATGGCAGCCTGAGCTGCAGCTAACCTGGCGATGGGTACACGGAAAGGAGAGCAGGATACGTAATTCATACCGATGGCGTCGCAGAAAATGACGGAGGAAGGTTCTCCACCGTGTTCTCCACAGATGCCTAATTTAATATTCGGATTGGTTTGGCGTCCTAATTGAGCACCTTTTTTTACCATACGGCCTACTCCGATCTGGTCCAGGACTGCAAACGGATCAGCTTTCAGAATTCCTTTTTTCAGGTAGGTAGGTAAGAATTTACCAACGTCATCCCGGGAATAACCGAAGGTCATCTGTGTTAAATCGTTCGTCCCGAAAGAGAAAAATTCTGCTACTTCAGCGATTTCATCGGCTGTGATAGCTGCACGGGGGATTTCAATCATGGTACCTACCATAAACTCAACCCGTACACCTTTTTCAGTAAATACCAGTTCAGCTGTTTTGCGGATAATATCTACTTGCATTTTCAGTTCCTTAACTTCTCCTACCAGGGGTACCATAATTTCCGGTTTCGGGTTCAAACCTTTTAGTTTCAGGTTGCAAGCTGCTTCGATAAGTGCACGGGCCTGCATTTCGGTGATTTCCGGATAAGTAATTCCCAGGCGGCATCCCCGGTGTCCCAACATCGGATTAAATTCGTGCAGGGCGTCTACTTTTTGTTTAACTTCTTCTACAGAAATATGCAGTTTGGCGGCTATTTCTTTTTGTGAGGAAGGTTCGTTCGGGGTGAATTCATGTAAGGGGGGGTCGAGCAGGCGGACGGTTACTCCAAGGCCGTCCATGGCTTCGAGTATACCTTCAAAGTCGCCTCTTTGCATGGGTAAAATCTTAGCTAAAGCTGTACGGCGGCCCTCTTCTGTATCGGAAAGAATCATTTCACGCATAGCGTCGATACGGTCTCCTTCGAAAAACATATGTTCGGTCCGGCAAAGGCCTACGCCTTTTGCACCGAAATTGCGGGCTGTTTTTGCATCATTCGGCGTATCTGCATTTGTCCGTACATACATACGGGTATATTTTTCTGCCAGGTTCATTATGGCCTTAAAGTCATCATTCAAAGAAGCTGCTACGGTTGCTACTTTCCCCAGGTAAACTTCTCCGGTCGAACCGTTTAGAGAGATCCAGTCTCCTTCTTTAATGGTAGTGCCTTTAACAGTAAATAGACGTTTATGGTAATCTACATTGATATCCCCTGCTCCGGAAACGCAGCATTTCCCCATTCCCCGGGCAACAACGGCAGCATGTGAAGTCATACCTCCCCTTGCGGTCAGTATACCTTCCGAAACGTGCATACCTCTCAGGTCTTCCGGAGAAGTTTCCAGGCGGACCAGTACCACTTTTTCTCCTTTCTCTTTCCATTCTTCCGCTTCATCAGCAAAGAATACGACTCTACCGCAGGCGGCACCCGGAGAAGCAGGCAGACCTTTGGCCAGCACCTTGGCTTTAGATTGGGCCACTTTGTCAAATACAGGATGAAGTAATTCATCCAGTTTAGCTGGTTCCAGACGAAGTAAAGCTGTTTTTTCGTCAATCATATCTTGTTTCAGCATATCCACGGCCATTTTCACCATAGCAGCTCCGGTACGTTTTCCGTTACGGGTTTGTAACATCCATAATTTACCGTCCTGTATGGTAAATTCCATATCCTGCATATCGCGGAAATGGTTTTCCAGCTTTTCCTGTACACTGTTCAGATCGGCATATGCCTCAGGCATAGCTTCTTCCAGAGAAGGATATTTCGTTTTTCTTTCTTCTTCAGAAATCCCCTGCAGTTTTGCCCAGCGGCGGGAACCTTCGATGGTGATTTCCTGAGGAGTACGGATACCGGCTACAACATCTTCCCCCTGTGCATTGATCAGGTATTCTCCGTTGAAAATATCTTCTCCGGTAGCGGCATCCCGGGAGAAAGCAACTCCGGTAGCTGAATTATTACCCATATTTCCATAAACCATGGACTGCACATTTACAGCTGTTCCCCATTCTTCCGGAATCTGGTTGAGTTGACGGTATAAGACAGCCCGTTCTGTCATCCAGGAGTCAAATACGGCACAAATGGCTCCCCATAACTGTTCCCAGGGACAAGTCGGGAAATCCTTGCCTGTCTTATCTTTGACAACTTGTTTGAATTTTCCTACTAATACCTGAAGATCTTCTACTGTAAAATCGGTATCATTGGTAATATTTTTGATGGCCTTCAGCTTGTCGATTTCCACTTCAAACGGATTGTGTTCGCCTTTTGCTGCTGAAACACCCATTACTACATCCCCGTACATTTGAATAAAACGACGGTATGAGTCCCATGCAAATCTCGGATTACCTGATTTTTCAGCCAATAATTTTACAGCATCGTCATTTAACCCCAGATTCAGCACTGTATCCATCATACCCGGCATAGAAACACGAGCTCCGGAACGTACGGAAACCATTAACGGGAAAGCTTCACCTTTTGAACCGAATTTCGCATTCATGATTTTTTCCATGTGTGCAATTCCGGCTTTTACATCCTTTTCAATCAACTTAACCACAGCTTCTTTTCCCTGTTGGTTGTAAATCGTGCAAACTTCAGTCGTAATTGTAAAACCTGCAGGGACAGGCAATCCGATAAGATTCATTTCAGCAAGGTTGGCTCCTTTTCCTCCGAGCAGATTTTTCATATCTGCACGGCCTTCAGCCTGTCCGTTGCCAAAAGTGTAAACGTACTTGGTACTCATATGTATTAGATTTGTTTTATATTCCTTTTTTCATAAGGAATGGTTTATATTATAGAAATTTTTCTCTATTAATGATCTGATTGGCAATGCGATCGATCAGAAGTACCCACTATTTTTAAGGGTGCGCAAATATAGTTCTTTCTACTGAAACATGAAAATATTGAATGCAGTTTTTATGTGATTAAATCATGAAAACGTTATAAATTCTAATTAAATGGAGCAGAACAGGATAGATAAATAAAAAATAACTATGGGTTTAGTTTTGTAATGAAGAGATTAGTTGTGAATTTGGTTTTAAATAAAGCATACACTGATGAAAAATTGCGTTTGAATAGCGGTGTTTAGTTTTATCGCAGTATGTAAGTTACAGGTAAAAAAGAGTGGGTTGAGGAAAAGTTACAGGCATTTAAAGTTAATTTTTGTCAGTTGTCAGCAAACGGACGTAATGATTTTTATAAACTAAAAGAAGGGATAAAACGGGGACGGCTGAGTATTCTGTTTGAGGAAGTATCACGAAGACGGGGCAGAAGGGGACTATTTGATTTACGGTAGGGTAGGAAAGCAGAAAAGTATGCTGATATGGGTAACGGATAAAAAGTAAGGAGACAAAAGAATTTCAGGAGGTTGTGTATGACAAGAAAAATGGACTGTTCTCTGCACTGTTTTCATTGGCATACCGGGTGTAAAGGAAATAGAGTGGTTTATATCCCTATAGGGAGGTTAGGAGCTTAATTTTCAGATGTTCCTTCTGGAAAGCTTTTTGGGGGAGAGAAAATCGGCGAAAGGGATTAAAATACTGTTTTATTTTCTGTTATTTGCGATTTTATTTTTCCATTGAATATATTACTTTCGCGGAAATAAAATAAATGGCCGTGGAGGGAAAAAGATATAGGGATTTACCGTCTTTTTTTAAGACTTTATTTGGGGAACGTGTACAAAAATTGTCTATAGATGGCGGATTTACCTGTCCTAACCGGGATGGAAGGAAAGGTTGGGGAGGATGTACTTATTGTAATAATGCCAGTTTTAATCCGGATTATTGCCGGCAGGTGGAAGGGATTCGTGCACAAATCGAGGAAGGGATTCGTTTTTTTGATACCAAATATCAAGGACAAAAATATTTAGCTTACTTTCAGGCTTATTCGAATACTTATGCAGCTCTGGAGGTTTTAAAATCCAGGTATGAAGAAGCTTTGGCTCATCCGAAGATTGTCGGGTTGGTAATAGCCACCCGTCCGGATGCGGTAAATGAAGAAATACTGAATTATATTGCCGGCCTGGCAAAACAGACTTATGTTTGCATTGAATATGGAGTGGAATCGGTGAATGATAGGGTATTGGAGACCATACGCCGCCGGCATACTTATGCAGAAGCAGAGGCTGCTATATGTCGGACAGCAGAGCGTGGAATACAGGTAGGAGCCCATTTGATTTTCGGTTTACCGGGTGAAAGCAGGGCGTCTATGCTGGAGGGAGCTGTGCGTTTGGGAAATCTTCCCCTACAGGTCTTAAAACTTCATCAGTTGCAAATCATAAAAGATACCTTGATGGCCGAAGAGTATTTCCGGAATCCGGAAAAATTCCGGCTTTATTCCGTTGAGGAGTATCTGGATTTTGTCGTGGAGGTGATCAAAAATATTTGCCCGGACATCTATCTGGAGCGTTTTGTCAATCAGTCCCCTCCTGAATATTTAATCGCTCCGAACTGGGGAATCAAAAATTTTGAATTTGTAGCTATGCTGGATAAAAAACTGAAGGAAAAGAATGTTTGGCAGGGAAAATACCGGAATAGTGGAACAGAAAATATTGTAAGTCCTGAAAGCGGGAAACATTGAATAAAAAGCATCTGTGTCTTTAGCACAAAAAAGAAAAGTTTAGTGTATTAAAAATAAGTGATCATGATCGGACAGTCAAAAGTATATGATACCTTGAAAACGTTAGGGATTGCATACGATTATATCGAGCATCCGCCTGCCCCCACCATAGAAATTGCCAAGCAATATTGGACAAATTTGGATAGTACTCATTGTAAAAATCTGTTTTTCCGGAATCATAAAGGTAACCGGCATTATCTGGTCATCTTCGATTGTGATCAGAATCTGGCTATTCATGACTTGGAACATTTATTAAAACAGGGAAAACTGAGTTTTGCTTCTGAAAAAAGGATGGTTAACTATCTGGGATTATATCCCGGTTCGGTAAGTCCTTTCGGTTTAGTTAATGACGCAGAGCATCACGTGTATGTTTTTTTAGACGAAAATTTAAAAAAAGCAACTAAACTTTCTTTTCATCCAAATGATAATCGCGCTTCTTTAGCTATTAAAACAGAAGATTTTATTCGTTATATGGAAGCTATGGGAAACGGTTACGAATGGATAAAGCTCTATTGAGTAAACAGAGGACTGAAAAACAGATTATAATGGTTTATTTTGTAGAAAATTTTTCGATTTGCCGTTTTTTTCTGTTAATGTGTTAGTTTTTGCTTTTTTTCTGTGTATCTTTGTTTAAAATTAAACATTCGAACTATGATCAGTATATCTCATGCGGTGGAGGAGCTTGTAAAACACCGTCCTTATTTGTCGGAATCTTTGGCTGTCGGAATTATAAATGTATCGGCTCTGGCCCGGCAGTTGCAGCCGGATGTGGAAAAAATATTGCAGAAAGAAGTGAATACAGGAGCTATTGTTATGGCTTTGAATCGTTTGGCTCCTTACTTACAAATCCGGCAACAGGTACAGTTGAACAAGCTGTTAAACAATATGGGGGATATTATATTGAGGAGTAATCTTTGCGATTATACTTTTAAAAATTCGCCTACTTTATTAGAGTGTCATATAGAAGTACTGAAAAAATTAATAAAAAACGAAGAGGTTTTTTATACTTTAGTACAAGGGGTTTTTGAAACGAACCTGGTGGTCAGTGACACGATGGAGCAATTGATTTTGGATTATTTTAAAAATGAGGTCTGTTTATTTAAGCAGAATTCTTTATCTTCGGTTACACTTAAATTGCCGAAAGGGAATAGTATGCAGCCGGGGTTTTATTATAGCATTATGAAAGAATTGTCCTGGGAAGGAATCAATTTGACAGAAGTTATTTCTTCTACCAATGAGTTCACGGTAGTAGTGGACAATTCCTTAATCGATAAAACTTTTGTCGTTTTGAAAAATATGGGAAAGAGGTAGGGAAAAGGTAGAAGCGAAAGGGGAGAATCCCGGGATTATGGAAGAGAAATTGCCGGATTAGTGAAGTTTTTTTAACTTTGCCTTCCTGAGGAGGAGGAAAGATTTTACTTCATTTTTATAACTGTAATTTATAACTGAGAATAATTATGTTTGAAAATTTATCGGAAAAACTAGAGCGTTCGTTTAAAATACTGAAAGGACAAGGCAAGATAACGGAGTTAAACGTAGCAGAGACCTTAAAAGAGGTAAGGCGTTCTTTGTTGGATGCGGATGTCAACTATAAAATAGCCAAGGATTTTACAAACCGGGTAAAAGAGAAAGCACTGGGTATGAATGTGCTGACGGCAGTAAAACCAGGGCAGATGATGGTGAAGATTGTACACGATGAGTTGGCTGAATTGATGGGGGGTAAAAACGTGGATATCGACGTAAAGGGAAATCCGGCGGTTATTTTGATGTCTGGTTTACAAGGTTCCGGTAAAACGACTTTTTCCGGAAAGCTGGCGAATATGCTGAAGACAAAGAGGGGAAAGAAACCTTTACTGGTGGCTTGTGATGTGTATCGTCCGGCGGCTATCGAACAATTGCGTGTTTTGGGAGAACAGATTGAAGTTCCTGTTTATACAGATGAAAACAGTAAAGATCCCGTAAAAATAGCACTGGCGGCGATCAGGCAGGCAAAAGCCAACGGAAATGACGTTGTCATTATCGATACGGCGGGTCGTCTGGCTATAGACGAACAGATGATGGCGGAGATTACAGCTATCAAGCAAGCGGTCGAGCCCAATGAGACTTTGTTTGTGGTAGACGCTATGACGGGGCAGGATGCTGTCAATACAGCCAAAGAATTTAATGAACGTCTGGATTTTGACGGGGTCATCCTGACAAAACTGGATGGAGATACCCGGGGAGGAGCAGCTTTGTCTATCCGTACAGTGGTCAACAAACCTATAAAATTTGTCGGTACAGGTGAAAAGATGGAAGCTATTGACGCTTTTCATCCGGAACGTATGGCCGACCGTATATTAGGGATGGGGGACATTGTTTCTTTGGTAGAGAAAGCTCAGGAACAGTTTGATGCGGAAGAAGCTAAAAAACTCCAAAAAAAATTATCGAAAAATCAGTTTAATTTCAATGATTTTCTCGGTCAGATTCAGCAGATCAAAAAGATGGGTAACATTAAAGATCTGGCTTCCATGATTCCGGGCGTAGGAAAAGCATTGAAAAATGTAGACATAGACGACGATGCTTTTAAGAGTGTAGAAGCTATTATACATTCTATGACTCCGGCAGAGCGGGAAATGCCGGATATAATCAACGGTTCCCGGAGAAAACGGATTGCTTTGGGAAGTGGGACTACTGTACAGGATGTCAACCGTTTATTAAAACAATTTGAGGAATCGAAAAAGATGATGAAAATGCTTTCCGGTGGCGGAAAGATGATGCGGCGCATGCCGGGTATGAAGCGGTAGGCAAGGGACGTTCCTGGGAATTAAAAATTTTAAAAGCGGTTGTTCCGCATGATCAATATGAAATTAATAGACGGAAAAGAAATAGCGGCACAGATTAAGCAGGAACTGGCGGACAAAGTAACTCAACTGAAACGGCAGGGGCGGAAAATTCCTCATTTAGCTGCTGTATTAGTAGGAAATGACCCCGCCAGTGAGACGTATGTTGCCAGTAAAGTAAAGGCTTGTCAGCAGGTTGGATTTAAAAGTACCGAATTACGTTATCCGGCTGAAATTACGGAAGAGCAGTTGCTGGAAGTTGTTGAAAAACTGAATACGGATCCGGATGTGGACGGATATATCGTCCAGTTGCCTTTGCCGGCGCATATTTCTGAGCAAAGAATAGTATTAGCCATCGATCCGGATAAGGATGTCGATGGATTTCATCCTTGTAATGTCGGGAAAATGGTAACCGGACTGCCTGCTTATTTACCGGCTACTCCTGCCGGGATTGTCGAATTGCTAAGGCGTTATGAAATTCCTACC
This sequence comes from uncultured Odoribacter sp., assembly GCF_937966165.1. Taxonomy (NCBI): domain Bacteria; kingdom Pseudomonadati; phylum Bacteroidota; class Bacteroidia; order Bacteroidales; family Odoribacteraceae; genus Odoribacter; species uncultured Odoribacter sp. Next base: position 429,631 of record NZ_CALCLB010000012.1, on the reverse strand, counting down.
CGGGGAAAGCATTGTGTTGTAATCGGCCGGAGTAATATCGTCGGGACGCCGATGGCTGTATTGATGTCCCGTAAAGAAAAGTATGCGGATTGTACGGTAACTCTTTGTCATAGCCGTACACAGAACATCCAAGAGATTACCTTGCAGGCGGATATACTGATTGTGGCTTTGGGGAAGCCGCATTTTATAACAGCTGATATGGTAAAGGAAGGGGTTGTTGTGATCGATGTCGGAATTCATCGTGTTCCTTCGGAACAAACGAAATCCGGATTCCGCTTGACCGGAGATGTCGATTTTGAGCAGGTTGCGCCTAAATGTTCTTATATCACGCCAGTGCCGGGGGGAGTAGGGCCGATGACAATTGTTGCCTTATTGCAGAATACATTAAAGGCATGTGAAGGAAAATAGTCAAAGCCAGTGGTGTGTAAAATTGTAGTTTTCTAAATTCTAAGAATGTGGTTCTGAATTACATCTGGATATTTTTCTTTGTAGCTGCTTTTATTGTGGCATTGTTCAAACTGGTATTGGACGGAGATACACAGGTTTTCGGAGCTATGATGAAAGCTACTTTTGATATGTCCAGAACCGGTTTCGAGATTTCTCTCGGTTTGACGGGGGTATTGACCTTTTGGATGGGGATGATGAAAATTGGAGAGAGGGGGGGAGCGGTTGCGATTATGTCCCGTTTGATCAATCCTTTTTTCAGGCGGCTTTTTCCGGAACTTCCTCCGGATAGTCCGGCTTACGGTTCTATCATGATGAATATTGCGGCCAATATGCTGGGTTTGGACAATGCTGCAACTCCTATGGGATTGAAGGCTATGCAACAGATGCAGGAGGGGAATTCCCAAAAAGACAGGGCGACAAATGCTCAAATCATGTTTTTGGTACTGAATACTTCCGGACTGACGATTATACCGGTTTCTGTCATGGTTTACCGGGCACAGTTAGGGGCGGCCAATCCTGCAGATATATTTATTCCGATATTACTGGCAACATATTTTTCTACCCTGGCAGGTTTAATTGCTGTTTCTATCTGGCAGCGGATCAATTTGTTCAACAGGGTTATTCTGGCTTATCTGGTAGGCGGGACAGTTTTGATTGCCGGAATAATCTGGTATTTTTCCACCTTGGATAAAGAAATGATTACAGTGGTTTCCAATGTGGCTAGTAATACCATTCTTTTTTCTATTATTATTGCTTTTATCGGGATGGCAGTCATCCGCCGGATAAATGTGTACGATGCTTTTATTGACGGTGCGAAAGAAGGTTTCTCCGTGGCGATAAAAATCATTCCTTATCTGGTTGCTATTTTGGTAGCGATTGGTGTATTCCGGGCTTCCGGAGCGATGGACGTATTGATGGGAGGGATAGAACGGATGGTGGAAGGCATGGGGTTTAATTCCGATTTTGTGGCGGCATTACCCACGGCTTTGATGAAACCTTTGAGCGGAAGCGGGGCCAGAGGGATGATGATTGATACCATGACTCATTACGGAGCGGATTCTTTTGCCGGGCGTCTGGCTTCTACTTTCCAGGGAGCTACAGACACCACTTTTTATATCATTGCCGTTTATTTTGGGGCTGTGGGGATTAAAAATACCCGCTATGCCGTTCCTTGCGGGTTAATCGCGGATGCCGCCGGTATTATAGCGGCGATTATCATTGCTTATTTATTTTTCACTTGACAAATGAGGCCGGAAATTGTTGTGGGTTTAAGCGGGGGAGTGGACAGCTTTGTCACAGCTCTTCTTTTACAGCAAAAGGGATTCCGGGTAGTAGGAGTGCATTTGAATCTGTGGACGAAAGAAGTGTCTGCAGGGCTTTCCCAATTGTGTGCTCATTTGAATATTCCCTTGCTACAGTACGACGGGACAGAATTATTCCGGCAAAAAGTAGTGGACACCTTTATTTCGGAATATCTGTCAGGGCGTACTCCCAATCCCTGTACATTATGCAATAATACTGTTAAATGGGCGTTATTAAGGAGAGCTGCCACAGAAGCCGGCATAGAGAAAATGGCTACGGGACATTATGTGAGAGTAAAAGACTTTGAAGGGGGGCCTTCCCTTTACAAGGGAGTAGACCCGGTAAAAGATCAGTCTTATTTTTTGTGGGGATTGTCCCGGGAAATACTTTTTGCAGCTTGTACGCCTCTGGGAGATTATACCAAGAAGGAAGTAAAAGCGATGGCCGAGCGGTGTGGATATCCTTCTTTGGCGAAAAAAAAGGAAAGCATGGGTATTTGTTTTCTGGAAGGACGGGATTACCGTGAATTTATTCTGCTGCAGCTTCCTCAGCTGGCTGAGAAAACAGGAAATATTGTGGATTTATCAGGTAAAATAATCGGCCGGCATAAAGGCCTCTTAAATTATACGATTGGTCAAAAAAGAGATATGCCTTTAAAAAAGGGTTTACCTTTATATGTTGCCCGGATAGACATACTTTCCAATACGATTGTGGCTGCTGAAAAAAACGAACTCTTTACTCATACGTTGTGGTTAGAACATTTGTGTTTTCAGCGGGAATCGGATTTGTATGAGGAGCATATAGAAATCAAGGTGCGCGGATTGGGACTAAATCCTGAAGGGTATATCCGGATTCAGAGAGAATCAGCAGACCTTTTGAAAATCTCTCTTGCTTCCCCGGCCTGGGCTGTTGCTCCCGGACAGCCGGCAGCTCTCTACTGCGGGGAACGGCTTATCGGCGGAGGGATTATTTCCCGTTAAAAGAGGGAGGTATACCTCATAAGCGGATTAACTTCCGAATGTCTTCGACGGAATAAGTGTAGTTTTTCCCGTCAGGATCCATAACGGTAAGTTTCGTTTCATTTTTAAAAAACAGCTGCTCTAACTCTTTCTGCAAAATTTCGCGGGAAGCGGCATGCATCGAATCTTTTTTTACCGGAGCGGAATCCCTTACTTTCTGTAAAAAGAGAATATGAGCAAAAAGTGCTGTACTTATTTCTTTTGCAGACGCTTTTGCCCGTTCGGTTTCATCCAGCAGAATACTGTATTTATAATTTACGAAATTGGAAATTGCCTGTGTATTTTTAGGATTCAGTTTGTAAGCTTTCCAATAATAATCTACTGCTTTGCTGTGGTTTTTCGGGGAAAAACCGCAGGCCATTCCACACATAACGGCTAATTGTGAAAGAAAACGGTTGTCAGGTTGCAATTGTTCCTCTATTTCCTCAAATACTTCCAATGCCTTCAAAGGATTGCCTATTCGTACCAAGGTCTCTCCATACTTTATCGCTACTTCCAAATCCGTGCGATTTCCTTGTTTATCCTGATAGAGGGAATCTGCTAAGGCTAAAGGTTGCAGTGCTTCTGAAAATTTGTCCAGCTGATAACGGGATAACCCCTGAAATTTATAATTGAGTTTCGCTTTTTCTCCGTTATTGATTAAGTCTGTAAATGTTTTTTCTGAAGTCACAAAACGATTGGCAACATACTCCAGTACTCCCCGGGTTTGTAGCAGATTAGCCGATTCGGGACTATATACCAAAGCCGTATCGACCAAAGCCGTAGCATAGTCAATAAAATCTCCGTATTGTTCTTTATTTGCCAGCATCAGATTAATAGCTTTTACTGCAATACCTCCTTCCCGGGGATCTAACTGAAAGGCATCACAATAATATTTTACAGCACTTCTGATCAGACCGGTTTCTGCATAGGCATCACCCAATCTTTTCAATAAAACAATATTGGTGGAATCCCTGTTTAAAAGTCGTGTGTAGACAGGTATGGCTTTTAAAGATTTACCGGTTTGTTGGTATAAACGTGCTAACTGGAAATTAATATTCAGGTCTAATGTGTCCTCTGAAGCTAATTTTTCGAAATCTTTCATCGATTCTTCCATGCGTCCTGCTAAAGAATAAGATTTGGCTAATGCAATACGGGCCTCTCTGTTAGTTGTGTCCTGAGCCAGCCATTCCTGAAAATACCGGCAAGCGTCCGTATAACGCATGACACCTTCACTGGCTTTGCCGGCATAAAACAATAAATCCGGAATGTTTTCTCCTGCATTACGTAAAGAATCTGCATATTTTAAAGCTTCCCTGTAATGATTTTTTGCCAGAAGACGTTCTAATCTTTGTTGAACATTTTCTTGACAAAATACGCTCAGGCTACTGAGCAGGCCTAAAATTATTCCAATGAGTTTCATATCCTTTTTTCTATTATTCCGATTTATCGGTCAAATTAAATCATATTTACCTAAATGACCAAATTTATTAACTATTTTTTTAGTTATAAGTCCGGATAACAGCTATTTTGAGTTTGTTGATGCATAAATGCTTTTCTGATTAATGAAATTAAAGTATTCCAAATCAATTTTTTACTTCAATGGAGAGAGAATTAAACGATTTATAATCAGGTGTCCGATCCCTCCCCTCGAATTCAATAATAAATACAGTGTTTTATCCTTTATTATTCCGATTGATTTTTAGCGAACAGGGCCTGTATAAGGATCAGAATAAGGCAGAATTTCGTTGTAATAATACAATTTGTTATTTTTTTACAGACTTTGAGTTGTTGAAGTTAAATTTTACACAAATAAACCCGAATTTCATTTCTTTTTGTATTTTTCGCATTAAATAATGAATAGCAAGTGAAAACAGAGGATTTGACGGACATTTTATCACAATTGGCATTGGGAGAGGAAAAGGCTTTTCGGAAGATATACGAGAAGTACAATCCGATGTTGCGTTTCTTCTGTTTTCGTTATTGTGACGACAAAGAGAACGCAAGCGATGCCGTTCAGGAAATTTTCGTTAAACTTTGGGAAGCCCGTCTTACGTTCAAAAATGAAGAAGCCTTGCGTTCCTATTTGTTTAAAACAGCCAAAAGTCTTTGTCTGAATCAGCTACGTCACGAAAAAGTAAAAAGTCGTTATACACAGCATATCCTTCAGCAAGAACAGTATGATTCTTTTTTGGAAGATATGATGGAAGCTGAAATTTTCGGTATTCTCAATCAAGTGTTTGAAGAGATCCCGCCGGCTTGTAAAGAAGTTTATCTTTGTAGTTTAGAAGGTAAAAAACATACGGAAATTGCAGAGCGGTTCCATATATCCGTCAATTCTGTAAAGAAATATAAAAACCGGGCCCATCATTTTTTACGGAATAAAATGAAATTAATATTTTCCGATAAAAAATCCTCCGGCGATGTATACCAAAGCCCGGTTTAAGTGTTTTATGAAAAAATACGAACGGATGGAAGAAAGGGAATTCGAAAATATAAAGGAATTGCTGCTTCAATATATCACTGGAACAATTGAAGAGGAAGGTTTGGAGATTTTAAATCGCTGGAGGCAGGAATCTGTTTTGCATGAAGAAATTTTTCAACGGCTTATTTCCAAAGATTTTCTGTCGCAAAACCGGGAAAAATGTATATTATCTCCTCAAGAGGCCCAAAAAGAATGGAAACAAATCAGCCGGCGTACATTTCATAAGAAACCGGTTCGTTGGCAACGGATTGTCCGTTATGCTGCAGTATTTTTGTTGCCTTTATGTCTCAGCCTGTTTTTACTAAAACGGGAACAGCCTGTTCCGGAAGTGCCTGTTTTCGTACAGGATATAAAAGAAATAAAAGCTACGGCTCCTGTTTTGACCCTTTCGGACGGAAGTTCTATTCAGCTGGAAACCGGAGCTACGGAAAAAATAAAATCTTCACATTCGTCTATTTTGCGTACTGGCGATACGTTATGTTATGTTCCGATAGAAACGCCGGATACGGCGCTTCATTATAATACCCTGACGATTCCTAAAGGAAGTGATTATCATTTGATGCTTAGTGACGGGACCGTCGTCTACCTGAATACTTCATCCAGTTTACGTTATCCGGTCAGGTTCAACGGGAAAATCAGGGAGGTTGAACTTATCGGAGAAGGCTATTTCCAGGTCAGGCGGGACACTGCCTGTCCGTTCGTTGTAAAGGCAAACGGTGTTGCGGTAAAAGTTTTAGGGACATCTTTTAATGTAAGGGCTTATCAGGCTGAAAGGTTCGTATCTACGACTTTGGTAGAAGGAGCTGTACATGTAAAGAATCAGCAGTCGGGAGTAGTCCTTTCTCCTTCCCAGCAGGCAGTATGTACTTTCGAAAGCCGGGGTATAGACGTACAAACCGTCAATGCCGATTATTATATCGGCTGGGTATCCGGGCGTTTTATTTTCAACAATGCCCGTTTGGATGACATTCTTACCCGATTGCAGGAATGGTATAACTTCGAAGTTTTTTATGAAAAAGAGAACTTGAAAGCACTGCCTTTTTCATTAAATATTGACAAACACAAGGATTTTTCTGCCATACTGAACGCACTGGAAAGAACAGAGTGTGTCCGTTTTTCCATAAATGGCAGGACCGTCGTTGTTAAAAACTATTGACAACGTTTTTTCTTTTCATAACTTTTAATCTATAATACCCAAAGTCATGTTGAAAAATATCTTTTTTTCTGTCCTCTTATTCTGTGCATATACTATTGGTTTTGCTCAGGAAAAACCGGCTTATGCCCCGGAGATTGAAATGTTCCATAACATTTCCAGTAATGAAATTTATAAATTCGTTGAAGAATTGTGTAAACCCGCGTATCAGGGCAGACAAGCAGGTTCTCCCGAATATATGGCGTGTGCGCATTGGGCAGCTAACCGTTTCGTGGAATGGGGGTTAAAACCAGGGGGTGACCAAGGTAGCTATTTTCAACATTTCCCTATACATTATACGGAAATGACGGGTCCCGGAAAACTGGAGGTCATTACCGGGAACGGACGGAAGAGTTACCGGATTGCAGAAGATTATTTTCCGGGAACAAATTCTTTAAACGGGAAAACGAAAGCGCCGGTCGTATATGCAGGATATGGCTTGACGGCAACAGAACTGGGGTATGATGATTATAAAGGGGTGGATGCCAGAGGTAAAATTGTATTGATAGAAGGTGGCGTTCCTTGTACAGACCGGAATCACAAAGATTATCAGATCTGGAACGAAAAATATATCAGTACGACGGGCAGGATAACGAATGCTCTGGAGCATGGAGCTGCCGGAGTGTTGCTAATTGGAAAGACCTCCAACCCCAATGTGAGGCATCAGGGGATACTGTTCTGTCATGTGTCCGAAGAGATTGCCGGGGATATTTTAAAATTTTCCGGGCAGGAACGGAAAACATTGAAAGAAAAAATCAACCGCACGTTAAAACCAGCCAGTTTCGATACCGGCTGCGAAGTTGAAATGCAGACTGAAACCAACTATAATCCATACAGTCAGACTTGTAATGTCATTGGGGTTTTGGAAGGGACAGATAAAACGTTAAAGGATAAACCCCTGATTCTCGGAGCCCATCTGGACCATCTCGGGAATCACGGAGGAATATTCCGGGGTGCCTGGGATAATGCTTCCGGTTCTGCTATCCTGCTGGAAACTGCCAAAGCTTTCGGTACATGCGGTATATCTCCCAAACGAACGATCGTCTTTATCCTCTTTGGGGCCGAAGAATGCGGTATTTTAGGCTCTGCTTATTATGTTGCTCATCCCTTATATCCCCTTGCCCAGACTTTGTGTATGATCAATCTGGATATGGTCGGAGGGGGTGACGGTTTTTCTATGGGAGGAATTAAATCTTTCCCGCAACTGGAAAAACATTTTGTGGAAGTCAACGAAAAATATATCCATCGTTATCTCAAGACTTCCGAATACCGGAAAATGAGCCCTACGGCTGTTGCCCGTACTGACGGAGCGACGTTTAACCGGGCTGATGTCCCTGCTTTTCATACCGGAACAACCGGAAAGTACAAAAATCCGATGTATTATCATGATTTACGGGATGTCCCGGAACTACTGGATCCTGAGATTATGGAGGATGTCTCCAGGTTTCTTTTTTTGGGTATCCTGGGAGTTACAAACGATACCACCATTCAATAAAAAAAACGACCTGAAAAATACTCAGGTCGTTTTTTTGTATGATCTTTATTTTCTGATATTCTCAATAGTCTATTCTGGAATAGGTCGTTATTGTATCCTTTACAGAAAAAAACAATTTTCAATGTATACTTTTTTCTTTTCTAGGTGTTCTATTAATAAACCGATCAGTTTTTAGAATTTTAACCAAACCGGCTACCTTTTGTCGTATCTGGCCACACGGCAAAAATCGGCACAACAAACTTAAACGTTATGGAAAAAACGACCACGAAGAAAAAACGTTCCGGAATTTTCCGGCCGTTACGAGGAACGTATGTATTACTGCTTTTTATTTTTGCTTCCGTACCGGCGCAGGCTGGTAGTTTCTTACAGGGACATCTGGTGAATTTAAACATGAGTAATGTAGGCATTAAAAGTGTCATAGAAGAGATCAAAAAACAGACAAATCTGAGTTTTGTATACAATGAATTGGATATACAGGGGATTGGTTTGCTAAACATGAAAGCAGAAAATGAGACGGTAGAAAAAGTCCTGGACCAATTACTGAAAGATAAACAGCTTTGTTATGAAATTATAGACAACGTCATTATTATCCGGCGGGATAACCGGCCGGTAGCTGTTACTCCCCAAGACAATAAAAAGACGATAAAAGGAAATGTCACGGACGAGAATAATGTCCCGCTTCCCGGAGTGGCAGTGAGGGTAAAAGGGACAACCGTAGGTGTCGCAACAGATGTGGAAGGGAACTATACTTTAGTATATGAAGATAACGGACATATTGTATTGGAATTCTCTTTTGTCGGCATGAAAGTTCATGAAGAAAAACCCGGTAACCGTTCGGCATTAAACGTAAAGTTACAAACGATAAGTACTGATCTGGAAGAAGTTATGGTCGTCGCTTATGGAATGACGAAAAAAGAAGCTTTTACCGGATCGGCTGTCAGTATTAATGGGAATCAGGTCATGAAAGAAGCTGCAGGGGCTGTTTCTCCGGAAAAAGCATTGAAAGGATACGTGGCCGGTGTACGGATTTCCCGGGGAGGCGGACAACCGGGAGAAACGGTAGGCCTTCAGATTCGCGGTATCGGATCTATTTCCGAATCTACAAATCCGCTGTATGTGGTAGACGGTATTCCCCTCAGTGAGGATTTTGATTTGAATAATCTTAATCCGAACGACATCGAGCAAATGACCGTTCTAAAGGATGCTGCTGCAACTTCTTTGTACGGCTCCCGGGCTTCTGCCGGTGTGATTATTATTACCACAAAGAAAGGACAGGAAGGTAAAACCCGGTTTGAAGTGACCTATGAAAGAGGCTTTTCTTCCGAAGCGATCAAACGGCAACTGAAAGGCTATTATATGAACGGAAGTGAATATACCCAATATGCAATGGAAGGTATAAAAAATTATTATCTGTATTCACAAAATGCATTACCGGGGATGGCTGAAGAAGACCGGTATCTGGCCCTTCAGAACGATGCCCGTGTTTATGCCCTTCAGCATTTACATGAATATGCGAAAATTGTACATCCGGACGATCCGTTGGACGGTACCTTCGATTATGAAAATCTGACGGCTGCCCAATTAGAAAAGTATCTGACATCCCCCCGGAATTATGACTGGTATAAGGCTATGTTCAAAAAAGGGTCTGAAGATAAAATCAATTTCTCTGCCCGAGGAGGCACTCAAAAAACCAACTTTTATACTTCTTTAGGCTATTTGCGGCAGTCCGGTATTACAGAAGGCAGCGATTTCAAGCGTTTCACCGCCAGGTTAGCCCTGAATAATAAAGTAGCTCAATGGTTGAATTTTTCTGTAAACCAAGCTATTGCTTACACGGAACAGGAATCTAAATTAGACAGTCAGGGGGCAACAGTCGGGAATCCTATTTCTAATCTGAGGGCGATGAATCCCACCCAGCCGATTTATTTACCGAATGGCCAATTGAACCAGACACCGGGATTTAACTCGACTGATCCGAACTTTTTGGAAACCATATCACTAGATCGGGACCGTACGAAATGGTTCTCCAGTACGACCAATTTGTCTGTAACTGTAAATATCACCAGTTGGTTGAAATTTATTACGACGAATGCTGCTGATATCCGTTATTCCCGCTATCTGCAAACCTGGGATCCTACTTCTAATCAGGGAGCGACCAATCACGGAGAGGTAAATGAAACCCGTACCTTTTATACCAATATCGTTTCTTCCAATGTATTGTCATTGACCCACTCTCTCGGATTACATAATGTCAGTGCTACGGGGGTTTACGAAGCCAAACGCCAGACTTACGACTTTCTGGACGCAAGCGGCTATAATCTTCCCATCGGCCGGTTGTTGTATATGAGCAACGCTTCCCTTCCTAATTCGGTAGGGGGATATGACAATTCCGACAGACTGATTTCCTGGGCGGCCAAACTCGATTATAATTATGATAATAAATATTATTTGAGCGGAAGCTGGCGACGCGACGGAACCTCACGTTTTTTAGCTTCCAATCGTTGGGGAGATTTTTGGTCTGTTTCCGCCGCCTGGAATGTGACGAGGGAATCTTTTATGGAGTCCGCGCAAAGTTGGCTGGATAATCTGAGACTGAAATTATCCTATGGGACAAACGGAACCCAACCGGGCAATTATTACAGATCCCTTTCCCTTTTCAGTATTAATAATACCTATATGTCGCAACCGGCTTATCAGGTCAGCAGCTACGGAAATCCTCACCTGACATGGGAAAGTTCTTATACCTGGAATGCCGGTATCGACTTTTCACTTTTTAAGAACCGCCTGAGGGGAACGGTTGAATACTACAATAAGCATACTGTTGACCTGATCAATAATGCGTCTACTCCGTACACCTCCGGTTGGAGCAGTATGACTGTTAACGAAGGAGAACTACGGAATACCGGTCTGGAAATTACACTGGATTCCCGGAATTTTATACGGGACGATTTCAGCTGGGAAACGAACTTTAATATTTCTTATATGCGGGCTAAAGTGGAAAAAATGAAAAAAGACAAAGAGAGTGGAAATTATATTTACCGTCAGGGCGAGCATTTGTATTCCTTCTACCTGAGGGAGTACGCCGGTATTGATGCCCAAACCGGCCGTAGCCAGTGGTATAAAAATACCAAGGGAGAAGACGGCAAAACAGTTATTGACCCTACCAGTATTTCACAGGATCCTTCGAGCGATGTTGAAAAAGTAATCGTAAAAAAAGGATATCCGGATTGGTTTGGCGGATTAACCAACCGTTTTACCTATAAAGGTTTCGATCTGTCATTCCTGCTTACCTTTACGATAGGCGGTACTTTGTTTGACAGTCAATATACGGCAACAGTCCGGGACGGGGCTTCGCTCGGAAGTGCAAATGTACGGTTTGATGCCTATAAAAATGCCTGGAAAAAACCGGGGGATAAGGGTACACCGATTATTATATATACGGATCCTTTTAAATCTAATTATACTTCAACCCGCAGTTTGCGTTCTTCCAATCATTTGAAAATTAAAAATATAAGCCTGGGGTACACCTTCCCTAAAAGATGGATCGGGCGGTTGGGTTTATCGGAACTTCGGTTATATGTAAACGGGAATGACATTTATACCTTTTACGGTGTCGATTATGTGAATCCTGAAGTAAACAATTCCGGTTCTTATAACAGTTATTCCTATCCTTCTTTACGGACGTGGAGATTCGGTATTGATATTAAATTTTAAAAGAGAAATGTTATGAAACAGATCAAATATTTACTTTTAATCGGATTGCTTACAGGTGTTTGTGCCTGTGGTGACAAATTTCTCGACATATCCCCTTCCACCAGTCTGCCGGACACGGAAGTTATTTCGGACATTAACGATCTTAATAATTTTACAAACGGTTGTTATAATTACCTGAAACTGACCAGCGGGGCATACGGATATTATTACGACGCAACGTTTATGTTCAGCGGGGATTTGATGGGTGATGATTTTCGGGCAGGCAATACAGGTTGGTTATCTGATTACTATTCCTACAACACCACACCTTACGAAGTGACAACTATGATATACAGCAATTTGTACAATCTGGCCTACGCTTCCATCAAAGTTTTTGAATCTGCTGAATCCTTGGAAGAATCGGAGAAAAAAGCGGAATATCTGGCAGAAATCCGCGTGATACGTGCATTGATGTATTTTGATATGGTCCGTATGCATGCTCCGCTTCCTTCAAATTGGGGAAAAGGTAGCATTACCGCCGATCCCCTCGGTATTTATATCGCGAAAACCATCAAAGACGATATTAGTCAGCCGAACTACAGAAATACAGCCCGGGAAGTATGGGAATATATCGGTACGGAGTTGGAAGAATCCGTCCCTCATCTGAGTAAAACCAGACAGAAAGGAAGATTGGACTGGTATGCCGGCCGTGCCTTTCAAGCCAGGTATTATCTGTATATGGAAAATTGGGCGGAAGCGCTGAGAGCAGCTAAAGATATCATCGATTCCAAGGTTTTTACCCTTTACGAAATAGAAGAATACAAATCAGTATGGGTGAATACCTTTAGCAGTGAATCCATTTTTGAGGTCAATGTATCCGAAACAGAACCGAATCAGTGGGTCTCTTTGGGAACATTGGTCGGAGGTACCCGTTATCAGAGAATTGGCACCACTGCCGATTTTGAAGAGCTGATGGAAGGGGAGCCGACGGATGTCCGTTTTTCCCTTTATGAATATGCTAAAACTTATCAATATTACTATGCCCGCTGGAAATGGGAAGGTAGGAACGGAAATGAGCTGATTACGAGCCCCAAGATTTTCCGTCTTTCAGAAATGTATCTGATTGCGGCCGAAGCTGCCCTTAAAAGTAACGATTCCAATGCCGGAAAGTACCTCAGCGATTTACGGGAAAAACGGACGACGGTCGATCCCCGGAAATACGACAATGGCGTGACTTTGGACGATATTCTGTATGAAAGGCGGCTTGAACTGGCCTGTGAAGGACACAGGGCCTGGGATCTTTGGCGTAATTGCAAAGAAGTGGTCCGCTGGAGGACACCGGAAGAAAAATTAGCTAAAAAACACCAGGATAATCTGGGCGTTATCCCGTTTGATCATTATCGCCGGATATGGCCCATTTCGTACACGGAAATGCAGTTATTTCCATCGGCCGACCGCCTAAGTCAACAGAATCCGGGTTATTAATTTTTATAAAAGTATGATGAAAAAGAATATTATATTGACATTTGTTTGTTTTTTCGCTTTTCTGTTTCAAATTCAGGCGCAGGAACAAAAAGAAGAAGGGTATCGGTTTACAGATATCAAACGCATGCCGGCAACCATTGTGAAATCGCAGGACCGGAGCAGTACTTGTTGGGCATGGTCCGGCATATCGTTTTTCGAGTCGGAAATTGCCCGTCTGGGAAAAGACTCTGTCAGTCTTTCACCTATGTATGTTGTATGGCATACCTATAACGGTAAAGCCGGCCGTTACGTACGTCTGCATGGTGAAATGAATTTCAGCCCCGGTGGGGCACATTATGACGTGCAATGGGCCATAGACCGTTACGGAATTGTTCCCCTGGAATCTTATTCCGGCTTGAACTATGGGGAAAACAGCCATGTCCACGCAGAACTCAATCGTTTATTGAAGGCTTATGCCGATGTCCTTGTCAAAAATCCCAACCGGAAAATCACGACGGCTTGGAAAACCGGTTATCAGGGAATTTTAGATGCTTATCTGGGAAAATTACCTCAAACCTTTATTTACAAAGGTAAAGAATATACTCCGGTAAATTTTGCACAGATGCTGGGATTGAATATGGGAGACTATATACAATTGACTTCTTTCAGTCATCATCCGTTCTATACCCCGTTCGCTATTGAAGTGCCTGACAATTGGCTGAATGGAAATACCTATAATCTCCCGCTGGAGGAATTCATGGACGTTTTGGATAAAGCTATTGACAAAGGGTTTACTTTCGCTTGGGCTGCAGACTTATCCGAGAAAGGATTTACAAACGGTATTGCCGTGGTTCCGACTTCCGATACGAAAGAAATGAAGGATGCTGAAATTGCCAGATGGCTGTCACTTCCTAAAGAAGAACAGCAACAGCTATTTACCAAACAACCTTGTAGTGAGAAAAAAATCACTCAGGAAATGCGGCAGGAGGCTTTTGATAATTATCAAACTACCGACGATCATGGCATGCATATTATCGGAAAAGCTCAGGACCAGAATGGTACCCCTTATTTTATCGTCAAAAATTCCTGGGGAAAATATAATAAATACGACGGTTATCTTTATGCTTCTTATTCTTATGTTGCTTATAAAACGTTATCGGTTATGATACATAAAGATGCCTTATCCAAAGAATTGAAAAAGAAACTGGGCATACAATGATTTGTGGTGAGAACCTTGTCCTGTTTCATTATCCCTAAAAGATGGATTTTCTGTTTCCTGTAAACGAAACCGCTGAAACTTTACCCAGGTATACAAGTTGTAATGTATGCTTGGGTAAAGTTTCACAATTGCAGATTTCATTCTCAGAACTGAAAAGTAAATCCCATAAATTGTTTTCGTTTCAGGGGCTTAACAATGAAATGAGGAGGAATGGTATTTTTCCCTGGCCGGTGTAATTAAAATATTAACGGATAGCAAGAATCCCGTCCCTTATTGTCCGATCCTTAAAAAGAGCTTATCCGAGGAAGAAAATAAAACCGTTATAAATTGAAATGCTTGCCCCGGACGGCAGAATGCGTCCGTCCTGAAAGAAAAAGGAGTTAAGTTTTACACCTAACTCCTTGTTAACCATTAGTCGGGGTGACTGGATTCGAACCAGCGACCACACGCCCCCCAGACGTGTACTCTACCGGACTGAGCTACGCCCCGAAAAAGCAGTGCAAATATATAGGTTAATTTTGAAACGAGCAAGAAGTGGGATGAAAATGTTATTTAAAAATTCGGATGTATAACCGTTCGGGAAAGAGGGTGTGAGGGAGAAACAGGCGGTTTAGTTTCTGCGGAGGGTATATTCTTCTATGCCAAGATGTGCCAGAGTGTTGCGGAGTTCTTCTTCGTTATCGGAGAGCAGAAGAAGCTTATCTCCTGGGAGGAGACGGGTATTGCCGTTGGGAACGAAATAATTGTCATACCGTTTAATCATAATGACGAGCGTGTTTTTAGGCAAATGCAGGTTTTGCAGACGGTCTCCATCTGTAAGTAAGTCGGGCATTACCGATGCTTCGGCGACAATGGATTTGATATCTTCAGAAAGTTCCATGTCAAATTCCTGGGTTTTATTTTCGGCCGGGTGTGCCAGGCCTAGAATCCGGGCAGCCTTGGAAACTGTTGTTCCCTGTATAAGTAAGGAGAGTATTGTGATAAAAAAGACTATGTTGAAAATCTGACTAGCTCCCGGAACATCTGCCAGTAGAGGATAGGTTGCAAAAATAATGGGTACAGCTCCTCTTAACCCGATCCAGGAGACAAAAATACGACCGGCTAAAGTCATTTTACGGAAAGGGAGGAGGCAGAGAAAGACGGCCAATGGCCGGGCAATGAAAATCAGAAATAAACCGATTAATAATCCGATATGGGATATTCCCCATAGATCCTTGGGATTAACGAGCAGACCTAAAGAAAGGAACATTATGATTTGGAAAAGCCAGGCTAGTCCGTCAAAAAAGTTGGCGATATTTTTTTTGTAAACGATGCGGTGATTTCCGATTACTAAACCTGCCAGATAGACTGCCAGGTACCCGTTTCCATTCAGGAGATCGGTTATAGAAAAAGTAAAAAAAAGGAAAGTGAGTAAAATCACCTGGTAAAGGGAATTGTTCATCAGGCATACATGATTGATAATATAAACTGCTGCCCGCCCCAAAACATATCCCAGGAGAATGCCGATACTGAATTGCATGAAGAAAGAAAGTAATATCTGCCCCCAGCTCATGTCTCCGGACTGGATAATTTGAAGCAGTAATATCGTAAGCATATAGGCCATCGGATCGTTACTACCGCTTTCGAGTTCCAATAAGGGACGCATATTCTGTTTCAGGTTTAAGCCTTTGGACCGGAGGATATTGAAAACAGAAGCCGAGTCGGTAGAAGACATAACGGCTGCCAGTAAAAGGCAGCCTACCAGAGGGGCAGCTGTATCCGGATAAAGATTGCCGATCAGCCAGTAAATAAAATAGCCTGTAATGAATGTTGTCAGAAGAACCCCTAAAGTAGCCAGGATCACTCCTTGGGAAACAATGGGGCGTATATCATTTATCTTTGTATCCATACCGCCGGCAAACAGAATAATACAAAGGGATAACGTTCCGATAAATTGGGCTTCACTGGCATTGTGAAACTGGATACCAATGCCGTCGCTTCCAAAAATCATACCTACTAACAGAAATAGCAACAGAACGGGTATACCAAGCTTATAGCCTGTTCTTCCGATGATCAGGCTGACAAATAAAAGGGTAGAACCGATGAGTAAAATATTGCCCGTAGTAACAATCATATCGTTGGCATTTTCATTATACTAAACGCATGAGTCTTTTGAAAGTTCCGCATTTATTTTTAATAAAAAGAAAAAATTAAAAAGAGGGCTGAGATTTTTGTGAAATGTCTAACTTTGTAAATTAGAAAAAGAAGGAGGTATGGTATACTAAATGGTTCTATATGTCTCACTTGCCTACATTAATCACTGATCTTGCCCTGATATTAGTTTCCGCTGGTATTGTCACGCTTATATTCAAAAAATTAAGACAACCTTTAGTGTTGGGATATATTGTTGCAGGATTCATTGCCGGACCTCATGTTTCTTTTACGCCTACCGTTATAGATACTGCTAATATACAAACCTGGGCGGACATCGGCGTTGTTTTTCTGTTGTTTGCCTTAGGATTGGATTTTAGTTTCAAGAAATTGATGAAGGTGGGAGGACCGGCAATAATTGCGGCGATAACCATTATTACCGGTATGGTCATCTTGGGGATGTTAGTGGGATCTGTGATGGGTTGGAAACGCATGGATTGTATCTTTCTGGGAGGTATGTTAGCTATGTCTTCTACTTCTATTATTTATAAGGCTTTGGAGGATATGGGCTTGCGTACACAGCGGTTTGCCGGTTTGGTGTTGGGTATATTGGTAATAGAAGATTTAGTGGCGGTTGTATTGATGGTATTGTTGTCGACTATGGCTGTAAAGAATAATTTTGAGGGAGCAGAGATGGTTTTCAGCATTGCAAAATTGTTCTTTTTTCTGATGTTATGGTTTATTATCGGCATTTTTATCATTCCCACCTTTTTTAAGCGGACTAAATTGCTGATGAATGAGGAGACAATGCTGATTGTGGCGTTGGGATTGTGTTTTCTGATGGTAGTGGCAGCTACACAGGTCGGCTTTTCTTCGGCACTGGGAGCATTTGTCATGGGTTCCATTCTGGCAGAAACCATGGAAGCCGAGAAAATCGGGCATTTGGTAAAGCCTGTAAAGGATTTATTTGCCGCTATTTTCTTTGTGTCCGTGGGAATGATGGTAGATCCCGGGATGATCTGGGAGTATATGGGACCGATTATTTTAATTACGCTGACCGTATTAACAGGGCAGTCTTTATTGGGTACTTTGGGGGTTGTGTTGGCCGGCCAACCTTTAAAAGTGGCTATGCAATGCGGATTTTGCCTTTCCCAGATCGGAGAATTTGCGTTTATTATTGCTTCTCTCGGGTTGAGCCTGGGGGTAACCGACAGTTTTTTATACCCTATAGTCGTAGCCGTTTCTGTCATCACTACATTTCTGACACCTTATATGATGCGTTTATCCGAGCCGGCTTACCCTTTTGTAGAAAAACGTTTGCCTGTCAAATGGAAAAAATTGCTGGATCGTTATACTTCAGGAGCTGAGGTGGTCAACCAGGAAAACAACTGGAAAAAACTGTTGGTTGCTTTGACCCGAATCGTTGTGGTTTATTCTGTCATTCTGATTGCAGAATTGATATTGGCATTCAGTTTATTGTTGCCTTTTATCCGGACGCATATTCCCGGAATCTGGGGAAATATACTGGCAGCTATTCTTATCGTTACCTGTATGGCTCCTTTTTTGAGAGCCATTGTGGCTAAAAAGAATCATTCGGTGGAATTTCAGATTTTGTGGCAGGATAATCGTTTTAACCGGGGATACCTGGTGTCTTTAATTGTCTTTCGCTTTGTGCTGGCCATGTTGTTTGTCATGTTTGTCATCTCGGCACTTTTTAAAATTTCAGTAGGCTTGTTGATCGGGATTGCAGGGATGGCTGTCGCCGGAATGATTTATTCCCGTTACCTGAAAAAACAGTCGATACTCATTGAGCGCCGTTTTCTCCGGAATTTAAATATCCGGGATATCAGTGCCCGGCCCAAAGGAAAAACAATGCCTCGCTTTGCCGGTAATTTATTATCCCGGGATTTGCATATGGCAGATTTTATAGTACCTGCCGACTCCAAATGGGCTGGAAATTCCTTGTCGGAATTGGGACTTAAAACCCGTTTCGGAATACAGGTTGTTGCTATATTCCGGGGAAATTATTGTTTGAATATACCGGGCGGACGGGAGCGTATTTTCCCCCAGGACCGCATACAGGTAATCGGGAGCGATGAGCAGTTGCTGAAATTTGGAGGACAATTGGAACAGCAGCTTTTGCAGGGGGAGGATTGCGACCTGAGCCAGAGTGAAGTCAACTTACGGCAGTTTATCGTCGACGCAGATTCAGCTTTTTTGGGAAAGACCATAGGAGAATCCGGAATACGGGAACGGTACAAGTGTTTGATTGTCGGGATGGAAAGAGGGGATGGTTCACTGCACGATCCGACAGCTACTACTCGTTTCGAAGAAGGAGATCTGGTGTGGATCGTGGGCGAAGACGCTAATATTTATAAACTTATCCATGCTGAATAAAGAAGTAAGAAAATTCCTATTATAATTTTTTCCGGGAAGGGATAATACGGTCTGTATAATACGATTTCTTTTCTGAGCTGAAATGTCTTTTTTTTAGACAGTTTTGTCTATATATTTGACAATTCATTCGATTATTTTATTTTTAAATTCCTGATTTATTGTTGTTTGTATGATTGGCACAGATTTTGTTAAAAATGATAAAAGAAAGAAACAGATAAGTATAAAACTGAAACATTATGTTTTTGCAATTCAAAGAATTCCTACGGGCGACGCGAAATAAACCCTTTTCATTTGTCGTAAATTGTGTCGGTATGTCACTGGCTTTTACTGCTCTTATTGTTTTATTTACTTATGTACGTTCGGAGCTGAATCACGATAGTGATGTAGTGGACAGGGCGGATATTGTGCGGGTAAAAAACTACAGTTGGGGAATTACGCCCGGAGCTTATGCTTCCTGGTTAGCTGGAAATTTACCGGAAGTGAAGCAATATTGCCGGGTGCTTGAGTTGTCGGTTGTTGTTTTTGTTCCTCAGCAGGAAAATGTCGGGGAATTGTATCTTGTAGAAAATGTCGTTATGGCTGACAGTACGTATCCTGAATTTTTTTCGCTTCGTCTTGTAGCTGGAAATTTAAAAGACGCCTTAATTACGACAGAACAAGTTATTATAAGTGAGAGTATGGCCCGGAAATTATTCGGAGAGGCGGATCCTTTGGGGAAACAATTGGTATTGGGAGGAAAAATCCATTCCACGGTTGTGGCTGTATACAAAGATATAAACAATCCCGGACTCCGGAGTCCTAAACTAATTGTTAACCTGGACTATATCAATAAGGTCTGGCAACCTGGGTACAGTGATTCGTGGTGGTCTTCGAATTGGGAAAGCTATTTAAAACTGACTCCCGGGGTAGACCGTTTGCAGCTAACGGATAAATACCGGCAATTATACGATCAGAAATTGAAAAGTTTTGAGTGGGAAGAAGCCAATATAAAGAATGCCTTAGCGGAGGCAAAATTCCAGAAATTTGAAGAATTGTATTTTATGCCTGAAGTTGATTTTGCCCGGCATGGAAATCGTTCCAATATTTATATTTTAATTTTGATTGCGGTATTGGTATTGGGCGTAAGCATTATTAATTATGTCAATATGGCTACTGCCCGTCTGGCGGATAAAGCCCGGATTACCGGAGTGAAAAGGACTTTAGGAGCCAGTCGCAGGAGATTGGTTTCCTCTATTATCCTGGATTCTGTGGTAACGTGTTTTCTGGCGATGGTTATCGCCTGGATTCTGGCAGAATTATCGTTTCCTTATCTGGCTGATTGGCTGGGATGCGGAGACATATTGAATATCGATAAATGGGCGGGTATCGTATTATTTATTTTGATTCCTATAACCAGCGGTTTGCTTTCCGGAATTTTTCCCTCTATCTATCTGACGCGTATGAATCGTATGGATTCTTTGAATTCCCAGCGGAATGAGAGTATTGCTTTACAGCGGGTAAAAGGAGGATTAATGGTATTGCAATTTGCTGTTTCCATAGGATTGATCATCGCTACTATGTTGATTAATAAGCAGGTAAATTATATAAAACATTTGGATCCCGGTTATGACCGTACAAATGTAGTGGTCGTAAAAGGGCATGGAGAACCGGCCTTATTGAAAAAATTTCCGGAATTCCGGAATCTGCTATTACAGCATCCTGCTGTTTTGAAAGTGGCAGCAGCTAAGGAGCCGATTTATAATATAGGAGAAAGAGGCAATCATCTCATTATTCCGGGAAGCGGGGAGAATGCCGGGGGATCTGTTACGTGGATTGATGAGAATTTTATGGATTTGATGGGGTTAAAACTGATTGAGGGAGAAGGATTCCGGGAAGGAAATGAGTACCGGGGAAAGTTTATTATCAACCAGCGGATGGCAAAACAAATAGCTGCAGCATCGCCGGATCATTCTTATCTTTCAGAGCATCAGATCGGTGTCGTTAAAGATTTTAATTTTAAATCGATGCATCAGCCGATAGAGCCTATGTATTTGGGTTATCTGAACGATTATCAGGGCATGGCAGACGCTTATATCCGGATTGCTCCGGAAAACCGGCAAGCTACCCTGGATTATATTGAAAAGTGTTATCGTCAGCTTTATCCTCAGACTTTTTATCAGTATAGTTTTATGGATGACGACTATTCCCGTTTATATGGGTCGGAGGATTTATTTGCAAAACGCCTGTTGGTCTTTACAGGTATGGCTATTGTGATTGCCTGTTTGGGGTTGTTGGCTTTTGTTGTCTTTTTTATCGAGCAAAAGACAAAAAGTATAGGGGTACGGAAAGTAATGGGAGCCACAGAATTCCAGATTATAGAATTATTAAACCGGGATTTTATACGTCGTTTATCGATCGCTTTTCTGATTGCCTGTCCGGTAGTCTATTATTTGATCTATTTGTGGTTGGATAATTTTGCTTACAAAACAATTTTAAGTTGGTGGGTTTTTGTGTTCGGCTTTTTCATCATGGTAATCATTGCTTTGTTGACAGTCAGTGTATTAACCTGGAAAGCAGCTACAAGAAATCCCGTAGATGCTCTGAAAACAGAATAAAAACGGGACAGAAAACTTTGCCGGAAGGTCAGGATGGAGAAGCCCGTCGTCCATCCTTTCAGTACCTCTTACATCGGAAAAGAGAATTGTCCTCGTATTCATATTAAAAAAATAATTCATTCCCACAGGTAATCTTTTAATCTCTTCATCTTTTATTCATCCGCCTTTTTAAAATAAAATCTGTGATTGCTGAAATCAAAAATTACATCGAAATGACGTAAAAAGTCTAATCCCAGAAATCCGTCACTTTCCAGTTGGGTAAAATGAGGAGTTATCATAAAAACTACGTTTGAAAATGGTACTTTTTTATTAAATACCCCCTCCTTTATATGCATTGCTTTTACCGGCATTGGTTGTCCCTTTTTGTTCAATCCTTGTTGTAACGGAATAGCAGTGTTTTGAATAAAATCTTTAACGTTAGGATGATTTTCAAACAAAGCTAAAAAAATGATATTGCCTAAATCCGGTATAAATTTACCCCGGAGAGTAGCAATCTTACCTGTTTTATCTTTAATTGCGAATTCTGCCTCCAGATTGTACATTTTTCCGTAATCTCCTTTACGGAGTGTTAATTCGCTGTACTGATGCTGTATAAAAGAAAGTTCTTTACGGGTAAGTTGACGCATATAATTTCTTTTTAAATTCAGTTCGATAATACAGGAGGGGATATTGTCCTCCGGCGTACAGAATGTTTGTACCGGATACATCATATCGATACCTCTGGACCTTAAATTGGCAATTAAGGTAATTCCGGTATAAATCTGACGATTTAAGAATACGGTATCTTCTGTCTGATAATAGCAACGTATTTTTTCTCCATTCAGGTTCATTGAAATCTCTGATGGTTTTAGGCTGAGGTTGAGAAGAGCCGAATTTTGAAATACAAATGTGCTGTCCAGAATAGGAAAAGGTATGCCGGATTCAAGCATCGCTTTAAGGGGTAACTTATGTTGAAGTGTCAGACAGGCGGCCCTATGGCCGGTACTCAGTTTTTCTAAACGGATGGTGTCGGATTGAGCTTTGGCGGGAATAGACAGGAGATAAAAGGAGGCAGACAGTAATAATGCTGAAATGAGAAATGAATGGCGGAATGTATAAAACATATTCAGTTTATTTTTATTCATAGGTTTATTTTGTTGTTCTGATGTTTTCTGATGGATAACTGTCTGGAAATATTCTTTCCGGGTCTTTTTCAGGCATTTGTAAAAATAGCAAAAAAAATGAGAAGTCCGGACTTATTTATTTTTTATTAAAAACTGACGAAGGTGTAAATATATAATTGTTTAAATGTAAAAATGTCCGGGTGTTTAAATGTTTGAAAGCGTGAGGTTATCGTTGTGAAAAGAGTAGTAATAAAAAAATGATTTTTATTGTTGCCTTTTTAAATCGGTTTCCGACTGACTTATTTTTTCTTTTATAAGGGAATTTTAGGTAGGGGGATATATTTTATTAAAGAGGAAGAGAAGGGGAAGATCGGGAAGGTAAAATTTAGAAAATAGAATGCGGTAATACTGTTCGATAAAAGATAAAAAACAGATAGCGCGGCCATACTATCCGGCAAATAACAAAGCTTTTGCTTTAAATTATAAGATTAATGTTAATTTTGCAAATGTTGGCGGGGAAAGATATGCCGAAGGTGTAGAAGTGCAGAGAGAGTGGTAAAGAATGATATAACTGTCAGAGAAATAAAAACGGATTTTATTTTACAGGAGGGAAAGCAGGCGGAGAAGAACAGTTTGGAAGAGAAAGAGTTAAAAGGTTTGTCGGAAAGTTTTAAAAGCGTCCTGAGGTTTAGTAATAATTCCGGCTACAGGGCTTTTAGAGACGGTGTTTTGAAATAAATATAGATATGAAAGCGAAGTTTTTTTTACACGAGGGTTTATTTTTCTCTATGCTTGCCCTGATTTTGTCTTGTAAAGGACCGGAATTAAGGCTGGAGATGGCTTTACAGGATGGGGATTTGACGACTGTAGGTAAGGCGTGGGGATCACAAAATCAGTTTTTACTGAACCCGGAAGGAAAAGGTGTAGTCCTGTCCTATAAAATATGGTCTTCAGGGGAATTTCCGGAGCAAGATCCTACGGCCTGGCGATTGAAAGGTTCAGCAGACGGGAAAAACTGGACGGTAATAGACGAGCGTCAGGAACAGTTTTTTTGTTCCCGTTATCAGGAAAAATTGTATACTGTGCAGCATCCGGGTGATTATAAACAGTATATGCTGGAAATAAAGGTATCGGCGGGAGATACTGTGACATTGGCGGAGGTGAAAATGTATACGGAAAATCCGGTAGAAAATTGGAAACATTTTGTCTATCCGCAAGTCGTTTTCAGCGATGCGGACGATACTTCCCGGGGAAGTGCCTGTTACAGGCAATTGGTACAATTGCCGGAGGAGTATGTAAAATACCATACACAAAAAGTAGCTGAAATATTGTATTTTAAGGACAGCGATCCTATGCCGGAAGTACGGCGGATTGATTATTCCCTGAAAAACTTTAAGGGAGTGTCTTATAAAGGGGGAGAGCCTCCTGTTGTACACATCGTCTACAGTACACAGCATATTGAAAAATCGGCCGGAGAGTCACTTTATAAACTGGACTATGAAACCCGAGGGGTGTTGTACCATGAATTGACGCATGCTTATCAACATGAACCTAAAAATATTGGTAGCTACGGGACCAATAAGACTTTTTGGGCCTGTATAGAGGGAATTGCAGATGCCGTAAGGACGGAAGCTGGTTTGTTTGATATAAAAACGTTACGGAAACCGGGAGGGAATTGGATGGACGGGTATAAGACGACCGGTTTTTTTATTCAGTGGCTGAAAACGAAAGATCCGGATGCTATCCGGAAATTCCACCAATCCGTGCGGGATTTAGATACCTGGAGTTTTGACGGTGCTATAAAGTATGTATTTGGAGAGCAACAAAGTATCGAAGGAATGTGGCAGGAGTATCAGGCATTTTTGCTGGCTGAAGAAAATAATAACCCTCTATAAAATAATTATATGAAGAGAATATCAGGATTTTTATGGTGTGTGCTGCTTCTACTGTCTGTGAGCAGTATATCGGCTCAAAGGAAAATTGATTACGTAAATCCCCTGGTGGGAACCAACGGGATGGGGCATACTTTTCCGGGGGCTTGTGTCCCTAACGGATTAATACAGTTAAGTCCGGATACAGATACGGTGCCTCACAATATAAATGGAGTTTATCAGTCCCGGGCTTATGAATATTGTGCCGGTTATCAGTATCACGATAAAACGATTGTCGGTTTTAGTCATACTCATCTCAATGGCACGGGGCATTCAGACTTGGGAGATATTTTAGTGATGCCTGTTGTGGGAGAAATAAAGTTTAACCCGGGTACGGCTGAGGATCCGGATGCCGGTTATCGTTCCCGTTTTTCGCATGAAACGGAAAAAGCGCATCCCGGGTATTATGCTGTTTTCCTGGAGGATTATCAGGTGAAAGCTGAGATGACAGCGACGCAAAGAGTCGGAATCCATAAATATACTTTTCCGGGAGGAGATGCTCATATTCTCCTGGATTTAATTCATGGTATATACAATTATGACGGAAAAGTGTTATGGGCCAATTTGCGGATAGAAAATGATACTTTGTTGACAGGTTATCGGATTACAAACGGTTGGTCGCGTGTAAATTACACTTATTTTGCGATCACTTTTTCAAAGCCTGTAAAGAGTTACGGTTACAAAGAAAGGGGGAAAACCTTATACAATGGTTTTTGGCGTAAGTTTGATATCTATCATAATTTTCCGGAGATCGGAGGAAGACGGGTAGTGGCTTATTTCGATTTTGATTTACAGAAAGGAGAAACGTTGGAAGTAAAAGTGGCCCTTTCTCCTGTTAGTGCTTCGGGAGCTTTAGCAAATCTGAAAGCAGAGGCTGCAGGAAAAAACTTTGAACAACTGAA
This sequence comes from uncultured Odoribacter sp., assembly GCF_937966165.1. Lineage (NCBI taxonomy): Bacteria > Pseudomonadati > Bacteroidota > Bacteroidia > Bacteroidales > Odoribacteraceae > Odoribacter > uncultured Odoribacter sp. The sequence goes on along the minus strand of NZ_CALCLB010000012.1, from coordinate 404,279 downwards.
GGCAGAAGCGGAACAGAGATGGGAGACGGAACTGGGACAAATTGAGGTAGAAGGGGATTACGATCAGGTATGTAATTTATACTCTTCTGTGTATCATACTTTAATCAATCCCTCTGTGTATATGGATCTCGATGGTTCCTACCGGGGACTGGATCATGAAATACATAAAGCGGACGGTTTTACCAATTATACTGTATTTTCTGTATGGGATACCTATCGGGCTTTGCATCCTTTGTATAATCTTTTGCATCCGGAACGTAGCCGGAACATTATTGCTTCTATGCTGGCCCATTACAGCCAGAGTGTACATGGGTCCCTGCCTATCTGGTCGCATATGGGAAATGAAAACTGGTGCATGATTGGTTATCACGGAGTATCGGTGGTGGCAGATGCATACATAAAAGGAATCCCGATGGATGAAAAGTTAGCTGCAAAAGCAGTAGTCAGCAGTTCTGCTATTCCTTATCTGGACGGTACAAAAGAATATATGGAATTGGGATATGTCCCTTTGGAAAAGAGCGGAAGTGCAGCTTCTGTTACGCTGGAATACGGATATGACGATTGGGCCATCTACAACATGGCTGAAAAAATGGGACTAAAAGATGTTGCAGCTACTTATAAGAAAAGAGCGGCTGCCTATCAGTACCTGATGGATCCTTCGCTGGGATTTGTACGCCCTAAAAACGCTGAAGGGGAATGGAAAATGAATTTTGACGTATTGGATACCCACGGGCAGGGATTTATTGAAGGGAATTCCTGGAATTATTCTTTCTATGTACCGCAGGATGTAGAAGGCTTGATGAAAGCAATGGGAGGAAATAAGCGGTTTGTCGGGCGTTTGGATTCCTTGTTTACTATGCATCTGCCGGAAAAGTATTATGCCAATACAGAAGATATAACGGAAGAAGGGCTAATGGGAAATTATGTACATGGAAATGAACCTAGCCACCACATTGCTTATTTGTATATGTGGACGTCCCAGCCCTGGAAAACCCAGTACCGGATCCGGGAAATCATGGACCGGATGTACCGCAATAATATAGACGGATTGTGTGGAAACGACGATTGCGGGCAAATGTCCGCCTGGTATATTTTCAGTGCTATGGGTTTTTACCCGGTTTGTCCGGGATCTGACCAATATGTTTTCGGTGCTCCTTATTTTCGGGAAATGAAAATCCATTTGGAAAACGGAAATGAATTGGTTATTAAGGCGCCAAACGTAAGCAGTACCAATCGGTATGTAAAGTCGGTGCGTTTGAACGGGAAACCTTATGATAAAGCTTATATAACGCATGCGGATCTGGTAAGGGGAGGAGAATTATATTTCGAAATGAGTAGCCGTCCCAATAAAAAACGGACTTTTACCGAATCTCAAAAGCCGTATTCATTGAGTCGGGATGTCCGGTAAGCGGGAGAAGTGTTTAGATGGGAAAGGGGGAAAGAAGGAGGGGACAGGTCTTTTTGGGGAAGCCGGCTTAATTCCGCTGAGAGAAGGAATAAAGGAGTACGGATTGGTTTTTGTGCCAAACCGGAGGGGTGTTTGTTTGAGTCTTAGAAATAATTACAATTAAAATGAAAAAAATACATTATGGTATAGGTTGCCTGCTGTCAATTCTGTTGTTGACGGGTCAGGGAGTGCGGGCTGTAAATGAAACGGCTTCCCAACCGCTTATTCAATACGTTAAACCGCTGGTGGGAACTTCCGGTTTCGGAAATGTTTACCCGGGGGCTCAGCTCCCTTTCGGGGGGATACAGATCAGTCCGGATACAGATTTTGATTATTACGATGCCGCCGCCGGATATAAATATGATCATCATACTTTGTTGGGATTTAGCCTGACACATCTGAGCGGAACGGGAATTCCGGATCTGGGGGATTTCCTTTTTATGCCGGGTACTGGAAAAATTAAGTTTACACCGGGTACGCACGAAAATCCGGATGCCGGTTATCGTTCCCGCTATTCCCACCAGCGTGAGTGGGCTTCTCCCAATTATTATGGGGTAGATTTACTGGATTACGGTGTAAAGGCAGAGATGACTTCCGGGGAGAGGAGTGGTATTTTCTGTTTTACTTATCCGGAATCGGAAGAAGCTTTTATTCTGATCGATTTAAACCATACCCTTTGGCAAAGCTGTGAGTGGAGCAACATACGTTTTGAGAACGACTCTACCCTTACGGGCTATAAACTGGTAAAAGGCTGGGGACCGGAACGTCACGTTTATTTTACAGCTGTCTTTTCCCGCCCTTTTGAATCATACGGGATTATGCAGGATACGACTCCGGTTGTGTATAATACCAAACGCTTTCGGAGCCATTTGGAAGCCTGGGGAAAAGAGCTGAGGGTATGGATGAAGTTTAAAACGGGAAGCGGGGAAAAAGTATATGTAAAAACAGCGGTTTCTGCTGTCAGTACCGATGGGGCCCTACTCAATATGAAGGAATTGGAGGGACATACTTTTGAAACTTTAAAGAGAAGCGGGGAGGAGAAATGGAATGCGGAACTGGGAAAATTTATTGCCAAAGGTTCACAGAAACAATTGGAAACTTTTTATACTTCGGTTTATCATGCAGCCTTGCATCCTTTTCTCTTTCAGGACGCTGATGGAAAATTCCGGGGATTGGATAAAAATATCGGACAGGCGGAAGGTTTTACCAATTATACCGTATTTTCTCTGTGGGATACTTACCGGGCTTTACATCCTCTGTTCAATTTAGTTCAACGGGAGGTTAATGCAGATGTAATTCATTCGATGTTGGCTCATTATGATAAAAGTGTGGAGAAAATGTTACCGGTTTGGTCATTTTATGGAAATGAAACCTGGTGCATGATTGGTTATCACGCTGTTTCGGTTATTGCAGATGCAATAGTGAAGGATGTAAAAGGATTTGATTATGAACGGGCTTATGAAGCTATGAAAACCACAGCTATGAATCCGCATTACGATTGTTTGCCGGAATATATTTCGCTGGGATGGGTTCCTTTCGATAAGGAAAAAGAATCGGTCTCCAAAACGCTGGAATATGCTTATGACGATTATTGTATAGCTCAGGCGGCTAAGAAATTGGGGAAACAGGCTGATTATGAATATTTCCTGAATCGTTCCCTTGCTTATCAGAACCTGATCGATCCGGAAACAAAATATATGCGGGGAAGGGATAGTGAAGGCAAATGGCGTACACCATTTGCGCCTATTGCTTATCAAGGACCTGGCTCTGTAAACGGATGGGGGGATATAACGGAAGGATTTACCATGCAATATACCTGGTATGTTCCTCACGATGTACAAGGCTATATCAACGAAGCCGGAGAAAAATTATTCCGGGCACGTTTGGACAGTATGTTTGTGATGGAATTGCCCGACGATATCCCCGGTGCTCACGATATTCAAGGACGGGTTGGAGCGTATTGGCACGGAAATGAACCTTGCCATCAGGTAATTTACTTGTACAATTACCTGAAACAACCCTGGAAATGCCAGGAGAAAATACGTTATATTATGGATACCTTTTATGGGAATACCCCGGATGCATTAAGCGGAAATGACGATTGCGGACAGATGTCTGCCTGGTATATTTTCAATGCAATGGGATTTTATCCGACAGCTCCCTCCAGTAATATTTATAATATAGGTTCTCCTGCTCTCGAAAGTGTAGAGATGCGGATGAGCAACGGAAAACGGGTTAAGGTCACTACTCAAAACTGGTCGCCCGAAAATGTCTATATCCGGGAAATGTATCTGAACGGAAAGAAATATGATAAATCCTATATTACTTACGAGGATATATGGGAAGGAGCTGAGCTGCATTTTGTCATGAGCCGGAAGCCGAATTACCGCCGGGCTGTCTCAGCAGCTGCAGTACCCGCTTCTTTGTCCGGGGTGGGAAAGACATTGAAGTATCAGCCTAACGGAAAATAACAGAGCAGGACTGAAATCCGGAAAATTTAAAAACTTTTCCAGGTTTTATTTTTTCATCTTTTTCTTTGATTTTTCGAATGTTTTGAAGAATAAAAGTGAATGATTCACCTTATTTTATGTTTTACTGGCATTTTATATTTTATATTTAAAAAATAATCCGTATAATCGAACTTTAATTCAACGTTTAATTATGCGGATTCGTTTTTTTATAGGAATTTTAGGAATATGCGCCTTATGGGGGTGTCATCACGATTCGGGCGGACCTGTTTATGCTGACCGGACAATAATCGTTTATTTAGGAGTTGATAATAATTTTAGCGGGGAAGATGCCGAGAAAATAGAAAGTTTGAGGAAGGGGTGGAAAGAAGACTATCCCGGACATCTGCTTGTATATGCCGATCCCCGGAAGGGGCGGTTGAGCTCGGGTGACGGTTTACCTTATTTGACCGAGGTGGTGTGGGAAAACGGGGAGGCTGTAGCCAGACAGGTAAAACAATATGCGGAGCAAAATTCTGCCAGTCCGGAAGTGTTTCGTCAGGTTTTGACAGAGATTGTGGCGGATTATCCCGCTGATTCGTATGGGCTGGTCGTCTTGTCCCATGCTTCCGGTTGGCTGCCTTCAGGGACGCTGGCCAGTCCGCATTCCATCATCAACGACGGGGATTCAGATATGGAATTATGGGATTTTGCAGAAGCGATTCCGGTAAAGATGGACTTCATTGTTTTAGATGCCTGCTTTATGGCGGGAGCGGAAGTAATTTATGAATTAAAAGAGAAGACGGATTATTTGGTCAGTTCGCCTGCAGAAGTTTTGGTTCCGGGATTTGTATACAGAAGTATGATGTCCCATTTGATGTTGGAGCAGCCCGATGTCCTTGCGGTTGCCCGGGATTTTTATAATTATTTCAATGACCAGAGCGGAATGAAACGTTCGGCTACAGTAAGTGTTTTTAAGATGTCTGCTGTGGAAGCATGGACAGAAATGACCCGTACTTTATTAGAGCAGGTAGATGGGGAAAAACTCATTGATCTGGACCGTATCCAACGTTTTGGATACGGAGAGAATAAATTGTATTTTGATTTGGGAGATTATATAAAAGCTCTTTATCCGGATCGTTTTGAGGAATTTACCACTGTCCTGAATAATTGTGTCATTTATAAAGCCTGTACGCCAGGCTATTATTCTGCGGGAACGGTTTCCTATTCCGATATCAATGCGTATTCCGGAGTAACGGTTTATATTCCGCAGGCAGAATTCCCTTATATTAATTCCGTTTATCAGCGGTTGAAGTGGACAAAGCGGGTAAATCCATATATCCCTTTATAAGCTTTCAGAAGTCTGAATTTTTATTAATTTTGTTCGGTTTATTCTTTTTAATCAGTCGTCAGTATGGCATTTGGTATTGCAGACTTAAGTATAGTTCCGATACGGAAAGAACAATCGGAAAGAAGTGAAATGGTTTCCCAGATATTGTTCGGAGAATTATTTGAGATACTGGAAGTTACAGATAAATGGTCCTATGTGAAGTTGCAGGTGGACGGTACGGAGGGTTGGATTAGTCAAAATATGTGTTTGCCGGTGAGCGATGAATTTGCCGGTCAATATAGGGAAGAACCGCCGATGCTGACGACGGAAATTTTCAATATTGTGACAAAAGAAGGAGATTACGGGAATAAACTGATTGTTGCCGGTAGCGTATTGCCTTTTTTTAATGCTGAAAACCAGAAATTTTCGATAGGGGAAGATACTTATACTTTGATGACAAAACCCCGTAATGTCGGAATGGATAGCTTGCGCGAATTAATTATAGAATATGCCCTGAAATATTATAATGCCCCTTATCTGTGGGGAGGCCGTTCCCCTTATGGAATAGATTGTGCCGGATTGGTACAAATGGTTTACCGCCTGGCAGAGATTAAATTGCCACGTACCGTTACGGAACAAGTGAACTGCGGGCAGAATTTTTCTTTTATAGAAGAGGCTTTACCGGGGGATCTGGCTTTTTTCGGGGACGAAACGGAGGTCACTCATGTCGGAATTTTATGGGAACAAAACCGTGTTATTCACGCTTCCGGACGGGTGAGGATAGACCGGATCGATCATCAGGGAATTTTCAATGAAGACCTGAAACGCTATACGCATAATTTGAAAGTAATCAAAAGGATTGTTTTGGATTGATGGGAGGGGGGAATGTTCAAATGTTCAAGCGTTCAAATGTTTAGGAGGCATGGGGGCAGTTCGGTGATAGTAACCTTGAAAATTTACTTCTCAGAGGTTTTATGCTGTAAATTTGGACATGTGTTTTCCGGTGTCCGAAAGAATAAATATGTTTTTCCGGTGTTTATTTTTTTATATTACCGGATAAGGTCAAGTTAATTTCCGGGTTTTTGGGATCATTGGTGATAACCGTAATCGTTTTATATTGACGGCCGCTTTTTCCGGAAGGATCGAAAATGGCACGGATTGTCATCGATTTCCCCGGAGCCACTGTGTTTTTTCCCAGCACTACAGCTGTACATCCGCAACTGGATTTGGTTTTCCGGATAATCAGTTCTGATTTTCCTTTATTTTCCAGAATAAAATCGCATTTTCCTTTTTCTTTAGGTTTGATTTCTCCGAAAGAGAGATCTTTTTCTCTGAAATGTGCAACGGGAGCATTGGCTAATTCTTCCGGTGTTAATCTTGTAAAATCTTCCTTGATAGTAGCGGATATGGCAAGACGGTTTCTGTAGGAATCTTTGTCGTTGACAATGAAAATAATATTGTCGTAAATGTAGCCGTACTCCTTATTGGCAATGGCGTCGAAAGCCAGGATCAGCATTCCTTTTTCTTTGGGTTTAATCTGCTCCGGTACCTGGATGTGCAGGTAAGAAGGGGCGTAGAGAACAGATAGGGTGACTTCTGTGTCCAGGGAATTATAAAAATAGACGGTGTCTTTGGTTATTGTTCCGCTGTAGATTTTCCCAAAATTTACGGAAGAAGAACGGAACTTTAATCCGTCCATACTATACCGGTATAAGAGAAAGGGTTTATCGGGATTCTCCACTACCTTCCCTTTTAAATAGAGTTTTTCCGGGGAATTCGATGCATTGGAAAATACCATAATCGAATAAGAAAAATGGGGAGGAAAAGAGGTTGAATTGAACGTTATTTTAATTGAGGACGATTGACCCGGAGCAATAGGACTTTTATCCCACTCTGCTTTGATTTGGGAAGTAACAGGAGACACCCGGGAAATAATGACAGGTTGTTCCCCGCTATTGGTAAAACGGAAAAGGATAGCCGTCGGCTTGTCGTCGGCTTTTAAATTGTCCAGAAGGGTATCTTTATTTTCAAAACAGAGTCTTCCTTGCTGGGCAAAGCTGACGAATCCAAGCAAAAGGAACAAAAAGACGGGGATAAACTTCATATTACTGAACATTTCCGGTTAATTTACAAGTGACAATTGTATTTTTAGGATCGTTGAGTGTGAAAGAGACGATTTTTACTTTTCTCCCTGAAGTATTATCGGTATTCAACGTAAGGGTTACTTTGGTTTTCTTTCCGGGTTTAATAATTGTTTTAGCGGGAACGACAGAAAGCATTTGATCGTCAGAAGTTTTTATTTTCCGGATGATAAGATCGGATTTGCCTGCATTCTGGATATAGATTTCCTGCTTTTTGGTCGTATTTTTTTTGAGGATACCTAGTTTGATTTCTGTTTCTGAAAATATAGCCTGGGGAGCATTTTGGTAATTATTCTTTTTAAAGGCTGAAAAATCTTCGCAGATGTTTGCTACGACTCCGAGTGAGCCTTTATCGCCGGCATCGGTTTCTATTTCCATCTGATCGTTGACAAATCCCCAATCCTTTTTTTGATCGGGGTAGTAGAGAATACGAACTTCCCCTTTTTCCCCGCTTTTCAACATTTCCGGGATAACAGTGGCTGAGATATAATTTCCTGCCGGGTGAATGCTGATTTTAACCGGGCGGGTTCCTGTATTGACGATATCCATCGATTTTTCCGCAATGGCGGTGTTATAAATACTGCCCAGGTTGAAGTAACTGGAACGGGTTTTGAGGGTACCGATGGAATGAGTATAGTCTGCATACGGATCAGAGTTACCGGCAAAAACTTTCCCTTTGATAGCTAAAGAGACAATAGAGTTTTCTGCATTGGATTTCACCGTGATGGATTTCAGGAAAGAATTGAGACGGTTTTTGGGATTGAAACTCACTTTAATGCAGCCCGTTTCATTGGGTAAAATCGGTTTGCGGCTCCATTGCGGGGTGGCACAACCGCAACTGGGTCTGACTTCTGTCAGAATCAGCGGACCTTTTCCTGTATTTTTAAAAATAAAATCGTATGAGACGATACCGCCGCTTTCGCTGATATTTCCGAAATTATGTATTGTCGTTTCAAAATCTATTTTTGCCCTTTGTCCGAAGAGGAGGAGGGGAAAAAGAATAAATAATACTAAAATAACCCTTTTCATTTGTTTTCCTTTATTATTGTTGTTGTTTTCTATATAAAAGCCGGCGGAATGTCACAAAAGTAAAAATAGAAAAGAAAAAAGAAAAACAGAATTCAATGAAAAACGATAAATTAGGAATTTTTTAAGGGTAAAAAATAGAGAAATGGAGAAAATAAAAATTTGAAACAGACATAGAGTCCCCCCTATAACGAATAAAATTCCGGATAACCCTGCGTTTTCCAAAGGAAAAATTGGGACAGATAAAAATAAAGTGTATCTTTGCGGCGTTTAACGATATTAATTATTTAAAGATTTAGAAATTATGTATTTAACAGCGGAAAAGAAAGAAGAGCTTTTTTCTTCATACGGGAAGTCTAATAAAGATACTGGTTCTGCCGAATCTCAGATCGCTTTATTTTCCTACCGTATCAATCATTTAACTGAACATTTGAAGAGCAATCACAAGGATTTTGGTACACAACGTGCCTTGATCAAATTAGTAGGAAAGCGTAGAGCATTATTGGATTATCTGAAAAGAAATGATATTGAGAGATATCGTTCTATCGTTAAAGCGTTGAATTTACGTAAATAAGCATACGTTTCGGACAAACCCGGGATCTTCCCCGGGCTTGTTTTTATTAATACCTCCCTCCAAGCCTCCATTGCAATTTTAATTTAATCTGAATGTTTTTCTTCGGATCAAATTGCATATCTAATAAAAGAGTTCCGTTAAAATAAATTATTTTAACTGTTTGATTATGAATGTTATTGAAAAAAGTATTACTCTCCACGACGGAAGGGTAATTACCTTGGAAACAGGCAAGTTGGCTAAGCAAGCTGATGGTGCTGTGATGTTGAAAATGGGCAATACCATGATATTGGCAACTGTGGTGTCTGCTCAGGAAGCGGGTCCGGATGTGGATTTTATGCCATTATCGGTCGATTATAAAGAGAAGTTTTCAGCTATTGGGCGTTTCCCCGGAGGATTTACCCGTAGGGAAGGAAAAGCTTCGGATTATGAGGTATTGGTATCCCGTTTAATCGACCGGGCGTTGAGACCTTTATTTCCGGACGATTATCATGCGGAGACTTTTGTACAAGTGACTCTCTATTCGGCAGATCCGGAGTCAATGCCGGATTCATTGGCCGGATTGGCTGCTTCTGCTGCAATTGCTGTAAGCGATATTCCTTTCCACGGTCCGATTTCAGAAGTGAGAGTGGCCCGTATTCAGGGGGAATTTGTGATTAATCCGACCTGTTCGCAGTTGAAAGAGGCCGATTTGGATATTATGGTAGGGGCTACCTATGAAAATATCATGATGGTAGAAGGAGAAATGAGTGAAGTTTCGGAAAAAGAAATGTTGGATGCCATCAAGTTCGCTCACCTTGCAATTAAAGATCAGTGCTTGGTACAAAAAGAATTAGCCGAAGCGGTAGGGAAAGCAAAGCGTACTTATTGCCATGAAGTAAATGACGAAGAGTTGCGGAAAGATGTATGGGACAAATGTTATCAAAAGGCTTATGATGTTGCCCGTCAGTGCAATGCCGATAAGCACCTGAGGGGTGAGTTGCTGAACCGGGTATGTGAAGAATATATGGAAAGCTTGCCGGAAGAGGAAAGGGACGCCAAAAAGATGATGGTTGCCCGGTATTATCACGACGTGGAGAAAGAAGCGATGCGCCGGATGATACTGGACGAAGGAGTTCGGCTGGACGGACGGACTACAGAACAGATCCGGCCGATTTGGTGTGAAGTCGGTTACCTGCCCGGACCTCACGGTTCTTCCATTTTTACCCGCGGGGAAACGCAGTCTTTGTCGACGGTTACCTTAGGTACGAAACTGGACGAAAAAATTATTGACGAAGCTACTGAAAAAGGAAAAGAACGGTTTTTGTTGCATTATAATTTCCCTCCTTTTTCTACCGGGGAAGCAAAAGCCAGCCGGGGAGTGGGACGCCGGGAAATCGGACACGGAAATTTAGCTCACCGCGCATTAAAACGCATGATACCGGAAGATTTTCCCTATACGGTACGGGTCGTATCCGACATATTGGAATCCAATGGTTCTTCTTCTATGGCAACCGTATGTGCCGGGACTTTGGCTTTGATGGATGCCGGTGTTCCGATGAGGAAACCGGTGACAGGAATTGCTATGGGATTGATTACCGATAAAGGATGTGAAAAATATGCTGTATTATCGGATATTTTAGGAGATGAGGACCATCTCGGCGATATGGATTTTAAAGTGACCGGCACAGTAGACGGGATTACTGCTACCCAGATGGATATTAAAGTCGATGGTCTGCCTTATGAAATTCTGGAAAAAGCGCTGGAACAGGCTAGACGGGGACGTTTGCATATTATGAATATTATCCGGGAAACCTTGCCGGGACCTCGTCCGGAACTGAAGCCGCATGCTCCTCGTATTCAGACCATTATTATCGATAAAGATCAGATCGGAGCCGTCATTGGACCCGGCGGAAAGATTATCCAGGATATTCAGGAAAAATCAGGAGCTACCATTAATATAGAAGAAGTAGACAATAAAGGAATTATCGATGTTTCTGCTTCCAATGCTGATTCCATTAATATTGCTTTGGCCCGCATCCGTGCCATAGTAGCTAAACCGGAAGAAGGAGAAGTGTATGAAGGAATCGTGAAGTCGATTATGCCGTTTGGGGCATTTGTCGAAATTTTACCGGGGAAAGACGGATTACTCCATGTTTCGGAAATCGACTATAAACGTATAGAAAAGGTGGAAGATGTATTGAAAGAAGGAGATAAAATCCAGGTGAAATTGCTGGAGATAGATAAAAAAACCGGAAAATTGCGTTTGTCCCGGAAAGCTCTTTTGCCCAGACCGGAGCGGAGAGAAAACAATAAAAACAATTGATTTTTTTCAGCACCTTGAAATAAGGGGAATAAAAAAAGAGGCGTGAGCCTCTTTTTTGCGTTATAAGAAAAAGGAATTCAGCCCTATTTTGAAAGAAATCGTATCGAATGCTAAAGGGGAAATTAAAATTAATTTATCTTTGTATGCCTTAAAAGTATTGGGAAAATGGAAAACAGATTAAAAATAGGAATCACTCAGGGTGATGTAAACAGTATCAGTTATGAATTGATTATAAAAATGATGGCAGAAAACCGGATTTGTGAGATTTGTACACCTATACTGTACGGATCCTCTAAAGTGGCTGCTTACCATCGGAAAACGTTGAATATTGAGAATTTTAATCTGAACAGTATCCAGAATCCGCAGGAGGCTAATCCGAAACGGTGTAACGTAATTAATTGTGTGGATGATGCTGTAAAAGTAGAGTTGGGAAAAGAAACCCGGGAATCGGATGAAGTGGCCATGATTGCCTTGAAAGAAGCCCTGGATGCGTTGGATCATCAGACTATAGATGCAGTTGTTGCAGGACCGCAGGGAGTGAAATCCTTTGAATTGGAAAATGCACAGGGATGTCCTGCTTTCCTGGCTGCCCGTTACGGGCTGAAAGATACAATGCCTCTGCTGGTGGGGACAAAGATGAAAATCGGTTTTGTTACGACACATATTCCTTTCAAAGAGATAACCCCTCATATCACTTTCGAGAATATCTGCCAGAAGCTGAATATGCTGGACAGTTGTTTAAAGAAAGATTTTACCATCCGGAAACCCCGGATAGCAGTGCTGGGCCTTAATCCCCATACGGGAGAGAACTGTACTTTCGGAGAGGAAGAACATAATATTATTATTCCGGCTTTGGAAAAAGCCCGGGAAAACGGTATTATGGCTTTGGGACCTTATGCTACAGACAGTTTGTTCAGTGGGATAGAATTTGAAAAATTTGATGCTATACTGGCCTTATACCACGATCAGGGCATGATCCCTTTTAAAGCCATAGAAGGATATGAAGGAGCTGTGTTAATGACCGGTTTACCGGTGGTATATACTTCTACTGTCACGGGTACAGCTTATGATATTGTAGGAAAAGGGATAGCGGATGAGTCGACTTTAAGAAATGCCCTCTATTTGGCAATAGATGTATATAATAACCGTATGCAAAACGAAGAATTAGGTGCCAATCCTCTTCAGCATTATGATGTAGCCGGTAATGCGAATGAAAGCGATATGAATGTAGAACAAATTGCAGGGGTGACAGAAGAAGTTGAAGATTAATATTTTGTTTTCCGGGCAAATTATTCGTCTATTTTTTCTGCGGGAACCGGTAGTTCATAGCGGGATTCGATGATTTCTCTGTCACTGAAAAAGAAAGCTGTTTCCCGGCTTGCATTTTCCTCACTGTCGGAAGCATGGATAGCATTCCGGGTTTTGCTTCCGGCAAATTGTTTCCGGATAGTTCCGGGGGAGGCTTTTGCAGGATCTGTGGCACCGATGAGTTTTCGGAAATCAGCTACTGCATTTTCTTTTTCCAGTACGGCGGCGACAATAGGGCCGGATGTCATAAAAAGACATAAATTGCGGAAAAAAGGACGTCCCTGATGTATATGGTAGAACTTTTCAGCATCGGAGCGGCTGAGGTATAACATTTTCAGAGCCAGTATCCGGAATCCTGCCTGCTCAATAATGCGCAATATTTCTCCGGTATGTCCTCCTCCTACGGCATCGGGCTTTAAAATAGTGAAAGTCCTGTTTTTCATCACTCTTCTGTTTGGTTAACTGTAGGCAAAGTTATGAAATCCTCCCGGGAAAGAGCTTTCCGGATATGTTATTGTCTTATAAATGTTGTCAACAGACTTTATCAGTAGTCGCTCAGGTTTTCGAACATGGGCGTGCTCAGGTATTTTTCGGCCCGGTCCGGGAAAATGACAATGATATTGCCTTTTTCTATACGTTCGGCTGTTTTCAAAGCGGCGACCATGGCGGCTCCGCTACTCATACCTGCAAAGATGCCTTCTTCCGCGATGATGCGGCGGGCCATGGCGATAGCTTCTTCGCTTTCAACCATAATCTGCATATCTATACGCGAAGGATCGTAGATTGCCGGCACTATAGCTTCTTCCATGTTTTTTAATCCTTGTATATAATGTCCTTTAATGGGATGGGCACAGACGATTTTGATATCCGGTTTACATTGTTTTAAAAATTTTGAGATGCCCATTATAGTACCGGAAGTACCCAAAGCACTGACAAAGTAATCAATGCGGCCTTTCGTCTGTTGCCAGATTTCTATGGCTGTATTTTCATAGTGCGCCTGATAATTACCGGCATTGGAGAATTGATCCGGCATAAAGTATTTGCCGGGGTTTTCTTTCACCAGTTTGCGGGCTTTGCGGATGGCTCCGTCCGTGCCTTCAGCTGCCGGGGTGAGAATGACCTTACCCCCGTAAGAGCGGATAATTTTACGGCGTTCTACAGAGACCGCTTCACTCATAACGATTTCTACAGCATATCCTTTTACAATACCGATAATGGCCAAGCCGATTCCTGTGTTTCCGGAAGTCGGTTCGATAATGGTTTTCCCTGGGGAGAGTTTCCCCTCCTGTTCCGCTTGTTCTATCATCTGGACGGCAATGCGGTCTTTTATGCTGCCGGTCGGATTAAAACCTTCCAGCTTAGCGAAAATACGGACGTCTTTTTTAGTACATAGTCTGTTTATCCGGACCAGGGGGGTGTTGCCTATGGTCTCGAGTATATTGTTCTTTATCATCAGTGTGTGGTTTTAACAAGTTTCAGCAACAATTTCGGCAATGTCTTTAACGGGTATGGCATCGGGTTTTTTAGCAAATGTCTTTTTACAGAGTGGACAAGCTGTTACGAGAACGTCTGGTTTATAAGAGGCGTAGATGCGTAAAGCGTCTGTACTGATGCGGTAACGCTGTTCTCCGGAAATATGGGTATTGGCCAGAGATCCTCCGCAGCACAATGAATTCCGGTCGTCATAAGGCGTATCTATTTTCTGACTTACCGTTTGGAGAATGCGACTGGGGGCAGCGTAGACATTGCTTCCCCGGCCTAGTTCACAGGGATTGTGGAAAACGGTACGGAGGGCCGAAGGTACGATCTTCAGACAGTGGTTCCGGATCAGGTAATCGATATATTCTGTGTGGTGCATGACCTGCATTTGCAGTCCGTATTCCTCTTTAAACGTTTTGTAACATATAGGACAGGAGGTAACCAGGATTTCTGCTTTTGAAGCTTCTATAATGGCTTTGTTTTTTTCCAGGATGACTGAAGCGGCGCTTTGATTTCCGGAAAGCAGCATCGGACGCCCGCAGCATACTCCGCCGTTTTCATCTATAAAAGTATACGAAACATTTGCCTTTTTGAAAATGGAACGCATGGCTTGTATGACACTGGGGGTGAGGTGTCCCATACAACCTGCAAAATAAGCTGCTTTGGCCGGGGAAAAGGATGGAAGCTTGACATAGCTGTACGTATCCTTCGTAATCCGGATCAGATCCGGACGTTTGCTTAAACGTAAGGCATTATGGCGGATGTCGACCGGACAACTGGCCTCACAGCGGCCACACATCAGGCAATTTTCCCGTTGTACGGTGTAATCTCTCCGATGGCGTATTTTTTTCAGAAAATATACCGCCTGAGTATCATTCAGGCCGAGGGAGGTATTCAATTGACAGCGGTCGATGCAAATTCCGCAGCGGGAACAGGAAAAGACCTGGATTTCACTGAAAGCATTGAAAGTTTTCCCTTGACGGATTCCCCAGTTTTTGAGGAAAATATATACCACTTCTGTGGGGATATGCATATACCGGGAAAAAGGCAGTAGCAGGAAAAATAAACCCAGAACGGAAGAATAAGCCCACCATGCCGGATAAGCCAGGGTATCCAGGGGTAAAAATGTAGCGAAAGCGTCACCTGCTGTGTGGGTCAGGAAACTGCCCCCTCCGCGGAGCCCGCTGGTGAAACTTTCGGCTAAGAACCGAAAGGGGAAAATGAGCCATAGAACCGTCAGAATCAGTAAATCCAAAGGTCTGTGACGGGTCGTTTTTTTCAGTCCTACCACCCGGGAAGAAATCCGTTTGGCCAAAGCCAGAAAAAGTCCGGACAGGATGAATAATAAAATCAAGTCCATGATAAAAGCAAAGACATTGCTGTAAGGAAAGGTTTCATTTGCCGGATGAAAATAACGGAAAAAGATGGCAAAATAAGGGGGATTGAAAGCACTGGTGTGGTAAACCATCGATTCTGTTTTCCCTACTACAATCAGTAAAAACCAACCCAGAGCAAAACACATATGCATATACCCCAGAAAAGGATTTGTCCGGAATATTCTATGGTGAACCAAACATTCCAGAACAGTTTCTTTTGTCGCTTTCAGGGTTTTGACACTGAACATCCCTTTTAGAATCAGTTTCTTTTCCGGCCGGGAAAAACTCCTGATCCATCTGATGTATTTAATGATTAAAAAAATAATCAATATGTTCAGACCGATAGTAAAAGGAAGTACAAAATGATCGTAATACATAGAATGCTTTCTATTGGATATAAATGATAAATTTATTTTCTCAGGTATTGTATCATAGTCAGTATCATTTTCCGGGTATCTACTCCTCGCGGACACACCAGCAGACACTTGCCGCAAAGCATACATTTAGATAAATTCTTCGCTGCTTCCTGATTTTCTCCTCTTTTTACCAACATCTGCAGTTTCCGGATATTGAATTCCGTCAGGTTCCCGGCTGTGCACGTTGCCGTACAGCCTCCGCAACCGATACAGAGCTTCGTACTGGGTACTTTCTCTGCTATATAAGCTGAGAAAGATTTATCGTTTTTATCGTAATCGATACTTCTGGTTTCCGATATGGAGTACCCCCAAAGTGTTGTCATGTGGTTCGGTTATTTAAAGGATTGATTCTGTTTTAAGTAGGCTGCTATTGCCCAGGCTGCGGAACGGGCATCTGTAAGGGTATCCGTCAGGTTCATCGGAGCTGTAGCGCAGCCGGCCAGAAAAACCCCTTCCTGATTACTCAGGTTGGTTCCGTAATGCGGATCTGCCGCTTGGATAAATCCGTTGGGAGACTGTTTTAACGACAATTGCCGGGCAGCTTTCCGGCTGCCTTCAGAAGCTTCCATGCCGACCATAAGGACCAGAAGGTCGAGGGTCATCCTGAGCGGCTTTCCGATAAGCGTGTCTTCCACTTTTATGACAAGTTGTTTATCGAGGTTTTCAGCGGCCTCGGAGAGTCTGCCCCTGACAAATTTAATATTGTATTTTTCCTGGGCTTCCCGGTACATTTCTTCATAACCGGGCCCGAACATACGCATGTCCATATAAAAACAGAAAATCTCGGCTTCAGGAATAAATTCCCGCACTTCAATTGCTTGTTTTACAGCGGTGATACAACACAACTTGGAACAATGATAATTGCATATTTTTTCGTCTCTGGAACCCACACAGTGGATGAATCCGATGCGTTTGGGACTTTTTCCATCCGGTAATTGGAGGGAATGATTGGAAAAAAAGTTTTCGAGTTCTACAGAAGTAATGACGTGATTGTAAACTCCATAGCCATATTCTTCTTTCCGCTGGGCTTCGAAAAGTTTAAAACCGGTGGTAATCAGTAAAGCATCCCCTTCTAAAAGTCCCCGGTCACTCAAAAGCACTGAAAATTGCCCTTGGGCCGTCTTTTGCAGGTTGTGGGCTTCCGTGTTCAGGTGTAAATGAATATTGGGATGATTCAGGTTTTCATGTAACAGCTTACAGATTTCCTGTGCATTTTTCCTGTCGGGAAAAAGTTGATACCAATTATTTAAATTTCCGCCTGTCGTATTTTCCTTTTCGATCAAATCTACCTGAATGCCTTCGTTTGCAAGCCGGAAAGCAGCTTCACAGCCCGCCGGGCCACCGCCGATAATGATTACCTTCATAGATTACAGGTTTATGGTTTCTCACTATTCAATTCTCATTTGTCTGTATATTGGCCTGACCATACCAAAAATTAAAATGTCCGGAAAGCCGGAAAGATAAGGGAAAGACTGATTTTAAAATAGAATTCAGTTTTCTGCCTCTCTTTGGGAATTTGTTTTTTCCTATTTTACTTTTAAATAAGTGGGACAGGCGGGTTCCCCCAGCGAATCCCCCCTTATATTCCGGTATTTGGCATCGCGCTCATATTCAATTCCCATTTTGTCCAATAAGGGTTCTACTGCTACCTGGTGCATTTGTAAACCGATTTCCCAGGGATCATATCCCAGTACCAAAGCTGCCAGTTCTTCGTATGTAAGCACCGGTATACCATACCCGTCAGGGCCGTATGTAATTCCCTCCATTTCACTGATCGTATATTGCCATTTGTCCAGAAACATTCCGCATCCCGGGCAATTTGTCAAAATAAAATCCGGTTCGTACTCCTGCATGGATTCGAATTTTTTCTTTGAATTGGCTACGGAAAACCCCCGGTTTGCCATTACCAGGTAATTCCGGAAGCCAAATCCGCAACAATGACGCCGTTCCGGGTAATCTACCGGTTCTCCCCCCCAGGCCTCTATTAGTCCGGAAAGAACCGCCGGAAATTCTGCGCCTCCAATTCCTTTAGAAGGAAACATCTTGGCATAATGGCAGCCGATGTGATCCACTCCTCTCAACGGCCGTCCGCTATGTACATCTTTCAGAGAATAAACCGCCAATTCAGCTATATGCTGACGGAATTTGTAGATGATATCCGATGTATGAGCCAGATTTTTAGGCTTTTTAAATTCTCTCTTCGTAGCTTTCCATAAAAAATCCCGGATTTTTTCCTCTATTTCGGGATGATGTTCCCAGGTGTCCAGAATTTCAGTATATATTCCGAATGAGGTGATGCAGGAAGGCGTTATATTTTCATAACCAGCTTCTGTCATCAAGGCAAAATGCCGCGCTACGACAGTCATAATTGTTTCTATCGGGACTACGTCCGAATGATAACCGATTCCGGTGCAGGTGGTATGCCGGGCATCTTCCAGTACATCTTTGTGTAATTTATTCCGGAGAATATCCAGATAAGCCCATTCGGAACCGGGAAAGAACGTCTGACGGATACAACTGCGCGCATAGAAGTATTTATCGTCGGCAATTTCTTTCTGATAGTCTTTCCATATTTGTTGTTTCCCTAGTAAATTCATATATTCTTACCTCTTCCGGTTGTTTTTATTCGCTGTGAGAACCGTTGTTTTCCGTATAAACAGACATAAAATATTGTTCTATGTCTTTTCCCGATTCTTTGGCTTTTTCTTCCGAACACTTTTGGATGTGTTGTAAAAAGTCTGTTCCTCCTGTAATGTCGAAAATTCTATGGAGTTCTTCCATACTCTGCTCATCCACTTGCCTTAATGCTCCGGGACCCGGTTTGCGGTAGTTGGCATGCACCCGCTCGTAAACATCGTCCAGGTGGGCATAGATCCATTCCCATACCGGACCTTGTTCGGGATGCATTTCCGGTTTCACAATGTCTGGCGTCACGCAATATCCTCTTTCCAGTATATTGGTATCTATCACTTTTTTTAAAGCATATTGCTGCCTGCCTTTTTCAGAACAGGTGAACGTCCCCTCGTCCTGGGCCAGCTTCCGCAAGGCCATAATGATTAATCCGGGCGTATTCCCGCGGGGACAGCGGGTTTTACAGGACATACATTCCCCGCAATACCAGATCACATCCGACTTTATGAATTGACGTATCACTTCCTCGTCATTCCGTTGTACCGAATCGACAATAATCCGGGGATCGTAATTGTAGAATTCGGCAGCGGGGCAAATAGCCGTACATACACCGCAATTCATGCAACTATTCATCCCTTCTCTGTAATGGATATCCTTTTTAAGTTTCTCAATCAATGTACCCATATCCTTTGTTTTTACTGTTCCCGGTTTCAGGACACCATATTACGTATGCAAAATTATATTTAAAAAATCTGGTGTTAAAGTGAGTAAATGCTTATTGTGAATGTGTATTTATACTTAGGCCATCTGTTATCGAATAACTTAGTTATATATGGGTAATAAAAGCATCGGTCCCGGTCAGAAAATATTATCGGAATCTTCAGCTAAAACAGGTTTTTCCTATCCTAGTTCGGTTTCATTTTCCTTTTTGCTTCCCCGTACTTTTTGAAATACACCCTGGGAATGAAACTTCCTTCTTCTTTTTCTGAAGTTATAACTGTTCGTATGACATCCAGCAGACAGAGGCAGTAGTATTTATCATAACCGCAATATTTGATTTAACCTGCCGTCAAACTTTTTATTCAATACAGGGAATTAAGTTTAGAAAAATAAAACAATTCAGGAATATAAAATTATATATAATTTTATTGTTTTTTGTTAATTAACTGTATAATTGTTTATAATCATTCATTGTTTAGAAATACCTGTAAAATTTGATTTTATCCTTATAATGGAGAATGGAAGCATTAAAGAAGTTAAGCGATCAGATTTTATAAAAAATGCAAGTAATTCATTTGATAGCATATGACCAGATAGTTTATTTATACTGCTTTACGTTTTCTTTCAGAAAGAAATGGGAGTCCGTAAAACTTTCGGGGCAAATGGAAAAGATTTAATTTCTTTGTTATTAAAAAATTTTCTTCTGGCAACTCTCACAGCATTTGTCCTTTCTATTCCTTTGATTTATACGTTTGCGACCTATTTCGATAGTCAGTTCGCCTACAATAGCGGTATACCTTTAAATCTGTTTTTGGTCAGCTTATTCTATGTTGTTGTAATAATAGCGGTAGCCGTTAGTTATCATTATTATCAGATCGTAAAATTAGCTATTATCCGTATCTTGAAACAGGATTAAAAGATGTTTTATTTTAACTTCTTACTTTTTATGTAAGAAATTAACCCGTTAAATGTCCCCTCGTAAGAAAGAAAAAATCAGAAATTTAAATGTTTTGTAACTCTTATGACTTTCAGACGTAGATAAAGAGTGTATTAATTATTAAAATTTAAGAGAATGAATAAGTCAGTAAAGGGAACCTTAACCGAGCAAAATTTATTAAAGGCTTTTGCCGGTGAATCTCAGGCAAAAAACAGATATACTTTTTTTGCAGAGGTAGCTAGAAAAGAAGGCTATGAGCAGATTGCCGGTATTTTTTACGAGACGGCTTTGCAGGAAGAAACCCATGCCAAACGTTTTTTCAGTTATCTGGAAGGAGGCATGGTGGAAATTACTGCCGCTTATCCGGCCGGAGTAATATTAGAGACAGCTTATAATTTGCAGGAAGCTGCCGAGGGGGAATTCGACGAATGGCATAATCTTTATCCCGTGTTCGGACAGATTGCTGCTGACGAGGGGTTCAGTGCTGTAGCTGCTCTTTTCAGACATGTTACGGAAGTGGAGAAAATGCATGAAAACCGTTATTTGAAATTATTGGATAACCTGCGTTCCGATATGGTTTTCTCCCGTCCGGAAGAAGTCAGATGGTATTGCCGGAAATGCGGATACGTACATGTTGGTAAAACGGCTCCTAAAATTTGTCCTTCCTGTTTACATCCGCAGGCTTATTTTGAATTATTTCCGGATAATTATTGATCCCTGAAATCATAAAAGTGCCAATCTTTGAAATGCATCTGGACGGTTAAACAGACTGTCGGATGCATTTTTCAGTATAATTGTTTTGATACGTCTTTTGCCGGTTTTTAAGGTGTTTTATCCGGATTGTATTTATAATTCAGGACGTTATAACAGATAAATAAAATCTGGTTTTGCTGAGGAAGGTTACGCTTGACGGATTTCCTGTTTTCGTACGGCAAAGATTCAGCTGACCTTCGCCTTAACTGTCTTTCCTGTATCTGCAGGATGCTGTGATTCCCAGACGGGAGAAAGAAGGGACAGTTACTTCGGGCATCCACAATACGATCCCTGATATTGTTGCCCTCCGTCGTCTCAAACTGACCGTTGTAGACAATAAGAGGGGTAGAATTAAAAAATTAGCTCAAATTTATTTTCCGGCCGGCTCTTTTAAACCAATAAAAATCTGAAATAAAATTGCTAAATGAAAATTTAGTTTTTAGATTCGCAGGGTAAAGTCTAATCGGGTGAAGGGGTGTGTAACGATATAAGGTGGAAAATATGAGGAAATACGATTTGTCTGGTTTTCAGGTGCTGGAATTTGAGGAATTGGATTCGACCAATACGAAAGCTGCCCAGCTGCTAAAGGAAGGGTTGGGAGATCGGTCGGCTGTCCTTACATTTTGTCAGACGAAAGGCAGGGGACAGGTGGGAAATAGTTGGGAAAGCGAAAAGGGAAAGAATATTTCCGTTACGGTAGTTTTCCGCCCTGAAAAATTGCAGGCTGTACGACAGTTTGCTGTATCAATGGTAATTGCTTTAGGCTGCAGGGATTTTATTAGCCGGTATGTGGACGGCTGTTGTGTAAAATGGCCGAATGATGTATATGTGGAAGAACGGAAGATGGTGGGGATATTAATCGAACATACGGTGTCGGGACCTTATATCCGGGCTTCCCTGTGCGGAATAGGGGTAAACATCAATCAGCGGCAATTTTATTCTGATGCTCCGAATCCCGTATCTTTGTATCAGTTGCTGGGTAAAGAACTGGATATCCGCGGGGTATTGGGAGAATTGCTGGAATGTATCGGAAAGCGTTATGAGCAAATCCGGGATTATGCAGGCTTGGAAAAGGATTATCTGGAGGCTTTGTACCGGAGATGCGGACAGTATGCATGGGAAGATGCTGGAGGAAAATTTGTGGCTTCTGTGGTAGGGATAGATGAATATGGAAGACTGGTTGTAAAGGATGAAGAAGGCAGGGAACGGGTGTATGGTTTTAAAGAAGTTAAGTTTTGCTGAAAAAATAGTTCTAATTTTTTAATTAAATTGTATGTTACGTATTGTCGTTTTATTGGGGGCATTTCTCTGTCTTTGGGCCTGTCAGCAGGAAAAACATTTTATTACGGATGTGACTTACCGGAAAACAGTAAAAGAGGATTTTGAACATAAAAAAGAATTGTTAGCTGATTCCCGGGTAGATTTATTTCAGGTTTTTAATCAGCCTCTGACAACGGAAGAGCGTGAAGCCCTGGAGTTTATATATGCTTATGCTCCGCTGACGGATTTAGCCACGTACGGGGGAGATTTCCTGCTGAAAAATGTACGGCAGTCGTTAAAAGTAAGGGAAGAAATGCCTTGGGGAAAAGAGATTCCGGAAAATATTTTCCGGCATTTTGTGCTTCCGGTAAGGGGACATAATGAGGGGTTGGACTCTTCCCGCTTTGTCTTTTACCGGGAATTGAAAGACCGGGTATTAAAGTGCGGGACGATGGAAGAGGCTGCTTTGGAAGTGAATCACTGGTGCCATGAAAAGGCGATTTACCAGCCCACAAACGGGCGTACCTGTGCGCCCTTGACGATGACGACTACTGCCTATGGGCGTTGTGGAGAGGAATCTGTATTTGCGTTGGCTGCCATGCGTTCTGTCGGGATTCCCGCTCGTCAGGTGTATACTCCCCGTTGGGCTCATTGCGATGATAATCATGCTTGGATAGAAGTGTGGACAGACGGAAAATGGAAATACCTGGGAGCTTGTGAACCGGAACCCCGTTTGGATATTGCCTGGTTTACGGCACCCGTCCGCCGGGGATTATATATGGAAGCCCGGGTTTTCGGTAAGTATGAATCGGAGGAAGAAGTGACGGCAAGGAATGCTAATTTGACAGCGGTGAACGCTACAGGGCATTATACCGATGTGAAAAAAGTGGTGATTCGGGTGGTCGATACTGCCGGCGGACCGGTAGCAGGAGCTAAGGTGGAGTATAAAATATACAATTATGGAGAATATTATCCGGCTGTAACTTTAAATACGGATAAGCAAGGAATTTCTTCCCTGACTGTAGGCCTGGGGGACTGGATGATCTGGGCTTCCGGGAACGGGAAATTCGGTTTCGGAGAGTTAGAAGCCGCCCGGATGGACACCCTGAAAATTGTATTGAATAAAAAAGGAAATGAAAGAGAACGCTATGCTTATCATCTTATTCCGCCTGTGGAAAAAGAATATCAGGCTTTGGTTGCAGAAGAGAAACGGGCTGAAAACGACCGGCGTTTTATGAAGGAAGATTCGATACGGAATGCCTATATTGCAACATTTATGGATGAACATACGGCGAAAGAAAAAGCAAAAGCTTGGGGATATCAACCGCAATCTTTTTTCCGGTATATAAAGGCTGCCCGGGGAAATTATCCGGTCATTCTCCGTTTCCTGGAGCTGGAAAGCCGGAGAGAGCCGGAGAGAAAAGAAGTTGCTATGGATTTGTTGGGCGTTTTACAGGAAAAGGATTTACAGGATATTACAGTGGAGGTTCTGGAAGATCAGCTGAACGGAGCTTTCCGGTATGCAGCACAGCCCCGTTCCCCGGAATACGGGGCTCGCGCTTATGCGGATGTATACCGGGAATATATTTTAAATCCCCGGATAAAAAACGAATTTATTACTGCTTACCGGGATATAGTCGCTGCTTATTTGGAGCAGAAGAATATCCGTACGCCTGAAGAATTACTGCTGGAAATGACGAAAATAAAGGTAGTGGATGACTTGAATACAATCAATATTGTTACTCCTCCTGCGGCCATATTGAAAACCATGCTTACGGATTCCCGTTCCAAAGAACAGTTTTTCGTGGCGGCCTGCCGTACAATGGGAATAGCGGCTCGTTTAAATCCGGTGGATGGTAAACCGGAATATTATGCAGGCGATAATTGGAAGCCTGTGAGTTTTGCCGCGCAGCAAACTGTCGGGCCGAAAGGGGAGCTGATGGTTGTTTACAAAGGAAAAACGGTAAAAGATCCGGCTTATTATACGCATTTTACTCTTTCAAAACTTGTGGAAGGCGGGGCCCATTTATTGGATTTAGGAAGTAATGCCGAGGTGGATATGGGAGGTGGTGCTACGTATAGTACGATTTTCCGTAAGCCTGTTTCTTTGGAAGAAGGAACGTATGTTTTGGTAAGCGGCAACCGGAAAAGTGATGGTTCTGTTTTATCCAATATGACCACTTTCCGGATAGAAGCCGGAAAACTGGCGCAGGTAGATCTGGTTTTGCAGGAGGTACAGGAGACATTGACTGTCGTTGGGAAAATCGATACGGGATTAAAATATGTACCGGAAAATGAAGAAAAACCTGTAAAAATTAAATTACCGCGAAAAGGATATACAGCAATTGCTCTGCTTGGGGTAAACCAGGAACCTACCAATCATTTGATCCGGGATATGAGCGGAATGAAAGCGGATTTTGAAGCAAAGGGAGTTCCGATGACATTTCTCTTCCCCGATTCCGCTCAGTTGAAAAAATTCTCCCGTTCCGATTTCCGTCCGCTTCCTGAAAATATGCGTATCGGGTATGATGATCAGGGGAAATTTGTCCAAATGTTAAAGGAAAAACTGGACATAAAAAAAGAAAATAATTTGCCGGTTATTATTCTGGTCAATAAAAAAGGAGAAGTTGTTTTCTTATCGCAGGGGTACCGGGTTGGTTTAGGAAACCAGATGATGAGATTTATGAATTTGTAGGATTAAACGTTATAGGAATGCCCGAAGGGTTCTGCCGGTAAGGAGGAACCTTTCGGGCATTTTTGCAGCATCGTTTTCCGGAAAAAAAACTGTATCTTTGTTATATTACTATTGGTGTGATATTTATATGGAAACGAATATTCAGTTAGAGTTAGCTTATAATTTTCTGCAATATACGGGGGTAAATGTCTTTTTGACCGGAAAAGCCGGTACGGGAAAGACGACTTTTTTGCAGCGGCTGAAAAGAGTATCCCCCAAGCGAATGATTGTGCTAGCTCCTACTGGAGTTGCGGCTATTAATGCCGGGGGAGTTACGATTCATTCTTTTTTTCAACTTCCTTTTGGTCCTTATCTCGCTGCAAAAACGAATGGACCTACCGATACCGGGGAACGTTTTACGAATAAATTCAGTAAGGAAAAAATCAATATTATCCGCAGCCTGGATTTATTGGTGATAGACGAAATCAGTATGGTGAGGGCCGACTTATTGGATGCAGTCAACGATGTTTTGTGTCGCTACAGGGATAGAAACCGTCCTTTTGGAGGAGTACAATTGTTGATGATCGGAGATTTGCAACAATTGGCACCTGTCGTGAAGGAAGAAGAATGGGGACTTTTGAAAGGCTATTACAAATCTCCCTTTTTTTTCAATAGTATAGCTTTGCAACAGACTTCCTACGTGAGTATCGAATTGACGGAAGTGTACCGGCAGTGTGACGCCGAATTTATACGGTTGTTGAATGGAATACGGGAAAACTGTGCTGACAAAACGATTTTAGATTTATTAAACCGCCGGTATATTCCCGGGTTTAAACCCGGAAAAGAAGAGGGATACATTACCCTGACCACACATAACGCACAGGCCCAGTTGATAAATAACCGGGAATTGGAAGAAATTGACGAACCGGCTTTTTCCTTTCTGGCAGAAGTGAAAGACGATTTCCCGGCTTATGCTTTTCCGATGGAGGAGCGGTTAGTATTAAAAAAGGGGGCTCAGGTTATGTTTGTCAAGAATGATTCTTCTCCTGAAAAACGTTATTATAATGGGAAAATAGGCAAGGTCACAGAAATCGGGAGTAGCCGGATCCGGGTAAGATGTGCGGACGGGCAGGAGGAGATAGAAGTGGGGCAGGAAGAATGGACAAATACGAAATATACGATCGATCCGGAAACGAAAGAAATTACAGAGAGCATAGAGGGCGTTTTCCGGCAATATCCTTTAAAGACTGCTTGGGCGATTACCATACACAAGAGTCAGGGGTTGACTTTTGAGCGGGCCATCATTGATGCTGCATCAGCATTTGCACATGGACAGGTATATGTTGCGCTCAGTCGCTGCAGAACTCTGGAAGGTTTGGTATTGAGTGCTCCTTTGAAAGACAGTGCTTTGATTAATGACCGGACAGTTGAAAGTTTTATTGAAAAGGTAGAAAAAAATCAGCCGGGCGATGTAGATTTAAAGAGAGCCCGTTGCCATTACTATACAGAGTTGGTAACGGATTTATTCGATTTTACCCTTCTCTGGAAGCGTTTACAGAGAGTAAGCTGGGTTTTCGGTGAGCATTTGGGGAAATTATATCCCGAATTAACTGCCCGTTACCGTCAGGCAAGGGAGAATTGTTACCGGGAGATGACAGAAGTCGGTGAAAAATTTAAGGTACAGTTGAGGCGGTTGATTGCAGAAAGTGAGAATGCTGAGCAAAGTGAATTAGTGAGAGAGAGGATCAATAAAGGAGTTGTCTATTTTTTCGGGAAATTACGGCTTATTGTGATGGATTTGTTGGAAAATTCCGTTTTAGAAATTGATAATAAAGAAGTGCGGAAGACTGTAGAAGAGGCATTAGGACGTTTGCAGCAGGAAGCAGATATCAAATGTGAAACGCTGAGGGCTTCAGAAGATGGTTTTTCGATTAAAAGCTATCTGGCTGCCCGTTCCCGGGCGATGTTGGAAAAGACCAAAATTAAAACGCGGAAAAGTACAGATAAAATAGAAGTGGCCGAAGATATTCGTCATCCGGATTTGTATAATAGTTTACGGCATTGGCGTAAAGAAGAGGCTGACAGGTTGAAATTGCCCGTTTATACCATCATGCAGCAAAAAGCTCTTTTAGGTGTTGCCAATACCTTGCCGGCAGATGGAAAAGAATTATTAAAAATTCCGGGTATTGGAAAAAAAGTATTGGAGAAATATGGTAAAAAATTGCTGGAAATGGTGGATGCATTCCGGCTGGGGGGCAAGCTGACTTAAAGAATTGAACTTTTTACACAAGATACCGTATATTGAGGGTAGTTAATGAATTTACAACCTTTAATATCGAAAATATGAATTATGGTATCAGTGTTTTATTTCGGGCAATCCCGGTAGTAATGGCCTTCATTTGTTTCTTTCTGGGAGGTTTTATTTTTTTGTACGGGGATGATGCAGCCAGGGACGTTGCCGGTCCTGTGGTGTTCTTTTTAGGGTCCATATGCCTGGCTTTGTATGCCACGGCAGCTACTATTATCCGTCAATTGATTCATAAATTTCATCCTTTCCTCAAATACCTTATTCCGGGTTTCGGTTATTTGGTAGCTCTGGTGACTATCGGTTTGGGAATATGGATTTTTACACAGGGTACTTCTAATTTTATTGTATCCGGACATGTGGTATGCGGAGTAGGATTAATTGCCTGTTGTGTTTCGACAGCGGCTACATCTTCTACAAAATTTTATTTGATTCCGCAGAATTCCGCTTCCGGGAGTCTGGCTTTAAATAAAGAAGGTTTTTCGGGATTTACGGAAAAAATGCTGATTGTGTTGACAGCGATTTTCTCTGTCATAGCTTGGGTTTGGTGCATTATTCTGCTTTCCCGTCTGTCGGAAGGAGGGGAATATTTTGTCGCAGGTACGGTGATGGGAGGTTTAGCTTGTATTTGCAGTAGTCTTATTGCCCTTGTTGCCAGTATTTCCCGTCAGATCCGTAACGATTACGGAGAGAAGGACCGTAGCTTTTGGCCGAAGTTGGTTTTTTTCTTTGGGACTGTATGTATCATTTGGGGAGTAGTCGTCATTTTGACAATGATTGGCGATGTGGCAAACACAACCGGATTTATAATGATTGGTTTGGGATTAGTATGTTTCAGTATTTCCAGCAAGGTTTTGTTGTTGGCTAAGGTTTGGAGGCAGGAATATGCTTTGGCAAACCGGATTCCGCTTATACCGGTGATTACGGCCCTTTTGTGTTTGTTCCTGGGAGCTTTTCTGTTTGAGGAAGGTATTCTGGACAATGCCTTTTTTGTGCCTGCCCGGGTATTAATCGGACTAGGGGCTATTTGTTTCTGCCTTTTCTCTATCGTCAGTATATTGGAGAGCGGAACTTCAAAAAAATAAGGAAGGGGCTTGTTTCCCTTTTAGGCTTAAATCCTTATCTTTGCAAAAAGATAAGGATTTTTTGTTATGGAAAATAAGCCTTTGGCAGAACGGATGCGTCCGAAAACATTAGACGATTATATCGGACAGAAACATTTGGTGGGAGAAGGGAAGGTTTTACGGAAGATGATAGAATCAGGGGGAATATCGTCTTTTATTCTGTGGGGGCCTCCGGGAGTGGGGAAAACTACTTTAGCGATGATTATTGCAGAGCAGTTGAAAAGACCGTTTTATGTATTGAGTGCTGTCAGTTCCGGAGTAAAAGATGTGAGGGAAGTGATTCAGAAAGCAGAAAGTCAGCGGTTTTTCAATACCCCTAATCCTATTTTGTTTATCGACGAAATTCACCGTTTTTCGAAAGCCCAGCAGGATTCTTTGCTGGCTGCTGTAGAGAAAGGTACTGTCACTCTGATCGGGGCTACTACGGAGAATCCTTCGTTTGAGGTGATTTCTCCTCTTTTGTCGCGTTGTCAGGTATATGTATTAAAAGCCCAGGAAAAAGCCGACCTGGAAGAACTGATCGATAAGGCGATAACGAAAGATTATTATCTGAAAGAGAGAACAATTCTGGTTAAGGAAAAGGAAGCTTTGATTTCTTTTAGCGGGGGAGATGCCCGGAAATTGTTGAATATTCTGGAATTGGTCGTGAATGCCCAGGCAGGAAAAGAGGTTTTGATAGACAATGAAACGGTACGGAAGGAACTTCAGGAGAATCCTTTGATGTATGATAAGAACGGAGAACAGCATTACGACATTATTTCAGCTATGATAAAGTCGGTTCGGGGAAGTGACCCGAATGCGGCTCTTTATTATATGGCCAGGATGCTGGAAGGAGGAGAGGATCCTAAATTTATTGCAAGACGTTTAATTATCTCTGCTTCGGAAGATATCGGATTAGCCAATCCCAATGCTATGCTTATTGCAAATGCCTGTTTTGAAGCTGTACACAAGATCGGCATGCCGGAAGCCCGGATTCCGCTGGCAGAATGCCTGATTTATCTGGCTACTTCTCCCAAAAGTAATTCGGCTTATCTCGCTATCGACCAGGCGATGGATTGGGTTAAGAGGACAGGCAATGTCCCTGTTCCCCTCTATCTGCGAAATGCACCTACAAAATTGATGAAGGAACTGAATTATGGGAAAGACTATAAATATGCCCATGATTTTCCGGGGAATTTTGTCGATCAGGAATATATGCCGGAGGAGGTGAAAAATGCAATATTTTATCAGCCCCAGAATAATGCTCAGGAAATAAAAATTTTCGAACGTTTAAAAAATTGGTGGAAGCGAAAATATAAATAAAAGATGTCCGGGAATAAAATATTTTTATAGAGCGGTGTGGCTTTTGCGGATAAAGGGTGATTTTTAAGTCCTGGAATTTTAATGGAATAATTTTAAGCTAAATTATATGGAACTAATGGATGAAATAAAAAATTCAGAAATGTTTTTTCTATTGGCAGGGCCGTGTGTTGTGGAGGGGGAAGAAATGGCATTGCGGATAGCGGAGCATATCAAAGGGATAACGGATCGTTTAAAAATACCTTATGTATTTAAAGGTTCTTTCAGGAAAGCCAATCGTTCGCGTTTGGATTCTTTTACAGGCATAGGGGATGAAAAAGCTTTGAAGATCTTGTCGAAAGTAAGGGCTGAATTGGGAATTGCAGTGGTGACAGATATCCATTCGCCGGAGGATGCCCTCAAGGCTGCCGAATATGTAGACGTATTACAAATACCTGCTTTTTTGTGCCGTCAGACGGATCTATTGGTAGCTGCGGCTAAAACCGGGAAGGTGGTCAATGTGAAAAAAGGACAATTCCTTTCCCCGGAAGCGATGCGTTTTGCTGTGGAAAAGATCCGGGAATCGCAAAATCCGAAGGTAATGGTGACGGAGCGGGGCACTACTTTTGGTTATCAGGATCTGGTGGTAGATTACCGGGGAATCCGGATCATGCAACAGGAATGCCGGTGCCCGGTAGTGGTTGACGTAACCCATTCGCTTCAGCAACCGAATCAAAGTTGCGGTGTAACAGGCGGGCAACCCGAGCTGATCGAAACAATTGCAAAAGCCGGTATTGCTGTCGGTGCAGACGGTTTGTTTATTGAAACCCATATGGAACCTGCTCAGGCAAAATCCGATGGAGCCAATATGCTGAGATTGGACCGGATGGAAGGATTATTGGAAAAGTTAGTCAGAATTCGGGAAGCCATTTTGTAAATCATAAAAAAGTTTAAAAAATTAAATTTTTGGATAAAATGATTTATTAATCGTTTTATTTGTATGCTGAATTCAATAGAAGAATGTCCTTTTTATAATTTATAGGGGAAGATGACTGTCAAAGCGATAGGGTTAGTATTTTTGTGCTTGTTTACCTTTCTTTTTGGTGTTCTTGGAAAAGAATCGCCTTCCTTCTTTTCGTCGGACGGGAAAGCAAGGGATACGCTTTTGGCTGTGGATAAACCGGTTCGTTGTGGATTAAAAGGAGTGGTTATGAATAAGGGAGGAGAACCTTTACCGGGAGCGACAATTTTAGAAAAAGCAACGGGACAGGGGACGACTACTGATATATACGGTCGTTTTGAATTAGAGGTCACAGCCGGAAATGAAGTGGTGATTTCTTTTATTGGATATTCTACTCAGCGTTTTATTTGTAAAGAAGCGTCGGATGTACAGATTGTCTTGGAAGAAGAGTCGCTTTTATTGGATGATATACTGGTGACGGCTTTGGGAATCCGTAAAAAAGAAACTTCTTTGGTATATGCTGCTACAGAGATCAAAGGGGATGATATCGTAAGGGTAAAGGACCCGAATATGATCGTTGCGCTTATGGGAAAAATTGCGGGTATGCAGATTCACAAAAGTTCTTCCGGACCGGGAGGATCTGCCCAGGTGCTTTTGAGAGGAGCCCGTTCTGCTTCCGGGAATAATCAGCCTTTGTATGTAATTGATGGGACGCCTATTTTAAATTCCGGAGGAGAACAGCCTTATACTGCCATAGGGGGAATAGCCGATGGCGGTAACCGGGACGGAGGGGATGGGGTTTCCAATTTGAATCCGGAAGATATAAAAAGTATAAGTATACTGAAAGGCGCCCCGGCAGCTGCTTTATATGGAACACAGGCGGCGAACGGAGTGATTTTGATTACGACAAAAAAAGGACAGGCAGGCAAACAGGAGATTACTTTTTCTTCTCATGTATTATTTGAAAAAGCGATTTCGTTACCGGAATTTCAAAATACTTATGGGGTGAGTGACGGCATAGAAAGCTGGGGACAACGGGCAGATATGAAAGCTTATGACCATGCAGGGGATTTTTTCCGAAGGGGGCATACGGCCATTCATACTTTTACCGTATCGGGTGGAAATGAGAAACAGCAGGCTTATTTTTCATATGCTAATACCAGCTCCAAAGGGATTGTTCCCCACAATCGTCTGACCCGTCACAATTTCAATTTCCGGGAAACAGCCAATTTTTACGGAGACCGGCTGAAGTTGGATGGCAATGTCAGTTTACTCCGTCAGACAGTGAAGAACCGGCCGGTACCGGGAGGATTTTATATGAATCCACTGGTCGGATTATACCGCTTCCCCCGGGGAATGGATATGAGGGAATACCGGGAGCATTTTGAAACATTCAATCCGGACCGGAATCTAATGGAACAGAACTGGCATTCTTCAACAGAAGATTTTGAACAAAATCCGTATTGGGTTATCCATCGGATCCTGAGTAAAGATCAGAGAACCCGTGCAATTGCTTCTTTAGCATTGCAATTGACACTTACGGATTGGCTTACATTGGAAGTCCGGGGAAATGCTGATTACATATCGGATAAATTCAGGGAAAAATTTTATGCTTCTACGGCTCCGGCTCTGGCGGGCCTGAACGGGAGGTATATTGATTCCGAATACCAGCAAACATTGTTTTACGGAGATGTTTTGGTGAAAGGAGAACGGAAATGGAAGTCGTTTTCTTTACAGTTTGCAGTCGGTACAAGTATTAACGACAATACGGTCAATGCTCTTCGTTATGATTCCAAAACAGCTTCTTTGAAATATCCCAATGTATTCACAATTGCCAATATCAATATGAATAGTTCTGCCTATATCGAGGAGAAAAATGAAGCTCAGCGGCAAATGCAGTCTGTTTTCGGTACTTTCCAGGTCGGTTACCGGGATTTTTTATATTTGGACGTGACGGCCCGCAATGATTGGTCGTCTACTTTAGCCTATACAGCCCATGAAAAGAGCGGTTTTTTTTATCCTTCTATAGGTATGTCCTGGGTACTTTCCCGGAGTTTAAAAATGCCCTCCTGGATCTCGCTGGGAAAACTGAGGGGAGTGTGGAGTCAGGTCGGAAATGATATTCCCCTTTATATTACTTGTCCTGCAGCTTCCATATCGGCAGGAGGGGAAGTACAGCTGCCGGATGCAGCTCCATTCGAAGATATGAAACCAGAGATGAATACTTCTTTCGAAGCCGGAACGGAGTGGAAGTTTTTTAAGAATCGCCTGAATTTCAGTTTTACCTGGTATATCAGTCATACCCGGAATCAGTTTTTTAAACTTCCTGCCAAAACCGGTGATACATACGCATACCGTTATGTAAATGCCGGAAATATCAGGAACAAAGGGATAGAATTGAGTGTGGAGTCCTGGGTTTTAAATAAGAAGGATTTCAGCTGGAGAACGGGGATAAATTATGCCATGAACCGGAATAAGGTATTGCGTTTACAGGAAGAACTTCCGGTATTTATATACGGGCCCTCCGGTTTTTCTTCCAGTTATGCCTTAAAACTGGTAAAAGGCGGATCTTTCGGGGATATATACGGAAAAGCTTTCCTCCGGGATGAAAAAGGGGAGATTCTATATGAGACAGAGGGGGAAAAAGCTGGTTTGCCCAAAGTGTACGGAGAGGGGAATACCGTTAAGGTCGGTAATGCTAATCCCCGTTATACCTTGGGATGGCAAAATACATGGAGCTGGAAAGGATTGTCACTGTATGTGCTGTTGGATAGCCGGGTAGGAGGAAAGGTGCTGTCTCAGACTCAGGCTGATCTCGATATGTTCGGAGTGACGAAAGCTACGGCTAAAGACCGGGATAAAGGATATGTAGAGCTGGAAGGCAAGAGAATCCCTAAAGTAAAAGAATTTTACAAATTAGTCGTCGGAGGACGGGCCGGAGTTACGGAGTATTATATTTATGATGCTACCAATATCCGCTTGAGAGAACTTTCTTTGACCTATTCTTTGCCGGAGAAGTGGATGGAAAAGACCGGTTGTTTCCGGAATGTTTATTTTTCGGTTATTGCCCGGAATTTATTTTTTATCTATAAAAAGGCTCCTTTCGATCCGGATTTGGTCCTTTCTACCGGAAATGACAATCAGGCGATCGATTCTTATGGAATGCCTACTACCCGGAGTATAGGGTTTTATGTCCGTTGTACTTTTTAAAAATATGTATAGGTTTTATTTATATATTATAATAAGCATTTGCGTAGCTTGTACCGGAAGATTCCGGGAAATGAATCAGGATAAAGCCGGGATGACGGATGAAGATATGCGGATAGATTTCAATCAGCTGGGTTTTCCGTTGGGGACGATTCAGCAGGGTATTTATTTCAATTATGATTTTGGTAAAGGGAAAAACTGGCCTTATCAGATTATGCAAAATCTGAGTGCAGATATGTTTAGTGGGTATATGCACGATTATAAACCGCTCAATGGAGGAAGCCACAATTCGGACTATAATCTGCAAGACGGTTGGAATGGTACATTTTGGGAAAATACCTATGCTTATATTTTCCCCCAGATCAAAAAACTGGAAGACAGCTGCCGGGATAGTTTTCCCGATTTTTATGCTGTTACAAAAATATTAAAAGTATTCCTTATGCATAGAGTGTCGGATTATTATGGTCCTATTGTTTACACTCATTTCGGAGAAGGGGGAACTGCTTATAAACCTGATACGCAACAGGAAGCTTATTATGCTTTTTTCAGGGATCTGGATACTGCCGTAAGTTTATTATCCTGTTATATAGCAGAAAATCCCGGGGAATGCCGGTTTGCCAAATTTGACCTGCTAACGGATGGAAGTTGTGAAAGTTGGATCAGAATGGCCAATTCTCTCCGGCTCCGCCTGGCCGTCCGCCTTTCCATGGCAGACCCGGAAAAGGCTCGTAAAGAATGTGAGAAAGCTTTGGAAAATGAATATGGAGTATTGGAAAACCCCGGAGATGTAGTTGCTGTTTCTACCCGGGAAGGGTATACAAATCCTTTGGGAGAGATTAATAAAGTCTGGGGGGAAGCTTTCATGAATGCTTCCATGGAATCCATTTTGAACGGATATCAGGATCCCCGCCTTGAAAAATATTTCATTCCTTGTCCGGAGGATGTGATATTACCCGATCACCTTGGAAAAGATTCCGTTGTTATTTCTCTGAAAGGACAATACAGGGGAATCCGGCAGGGAACTCTTTTTTCCCATACTTATTATGCTTCTCATTCCCGTTTATACGTAACTCAGTCGACAGCTCCGATTTTAATGACCGCTGCCGAAATGTGGTTTCTTCGGGCAGAAGCAGCTTTAAGGGGATGGTCGGAAGAGAGCGCAGAGGCTTGTTACAAAAAAGGGGTAAAAATTTCTTTTTCCCAATGGAGAGTACCGGATGCAGAGATTTATTTGGAAAGCGACAGAATAGGAGCTGATTATGAAGATGTTTATACGCCTTCCAATAATATTGCAGCACGCTGCCTTGTTTCTCCCCGCTGGAAACCAGAGGATACTGCTGAAGT
This sequence comes from uncultured Odoribacter sp., assembly GCF_937966165.1. NCBI lineage: Bacteria > Pseudomonadati > Bacteroidota > Bacteroidia > Bacteroidales > Odoribacteraceae > Odoribacter > uncultured Odoribacter sp. The sequence continues at coordinate 369,239 of NZ_CALCLB010000012.1, read as the reverse complement.
GAAATTGGAAAAAATTATTACTCAAAAATGGATCGCTATTTTCCCCGAAGGCTGTGAAGCCTGGGCGGAACAAAGACGTACAGGATATCCTCGGCTTTTCCCTGTTAAATACAATAATAGCAAAAATGCTTCTATCGATACGGAAATAATGATCCGGCGGTTGAATTTTCCGGTTAGCCTGCAGGATGCTGATCTTGGTTTGTATCAGGCCCTGTGTGCGGCTTTAGGGACAGAAGATGACGGAGGATCGCGTTTGTGGTGGGATACAGGGCGGAATTTTTAGTTGAAAGATGTTAGACGTTCAAAGGCTCAAAGGTATAAGGGAGGGATGATTCAGGATAGTGGTATTTCCGGTTTGATTTCCGTTTATTGTAAGAGAAGAAAAGGGGCAGATGCGGAGGGGGAAAAGGTGTTGGCTATTTTTCTATAGAGGACTAAAGGTAATCAGAAGCTTCCGGACCCGTATTAAACAAGAGATCGAGTATACTTAAATTAGGCATAAAAGGAAATCGGTCGTTAAAGGTTTGAGTGTAAGGACGACCCCTGAAATCAGTATCCATTGCTTTCCGGCGACTCGGTTTAGGATGGATAATTTCCCGGTAATCACAGAAGCCGGTAGTGTCGGTTATATAATCAGGCGTGCTATGTATTTCCCTTTTTAAATCTAACAGAGAGAGAAAAGTCAGCAGTATTTGATTATTCAAATCCAGCAGGTATTTTTCCTGGTGTTCGAAAAAGCCGAGCAAGTCTTCAATATAATAATCGTAAAAAGGAGAATTTTTATAAGCTGATTCTATGCTTTTGAAATGTAATTTTTGCCATTTACAGGAATAGTCGATCCGGGCTTCTTTTGTCAGAAATTTAATTTCTCCTGTTTTTCTTACCGGTACGACCAGGGGCATTGCTCCGTTAGCGGATTGAATTATACAGCGGTTCCGGTAACTTTGTTTTCCATAGTTTTCATATTGTTCAATACAAAGCTGTTCGTGCCGTTTTATTTCGGAAAAATATTGTATGGGCGGAAAATAGGCGGTGTTCAAAAGGAGTATACTCATGTTACAATGGTTTTAAATATCCAGTTTAACGACGGTGATACCAGCACCTCCCAGTTGTATTTGCTCGTCAGCGTATGAGCCGACAACAGGGTTTGTGCTTAAAAACTGGCGGATGATCTGCCTCAAGGCACCGGTACCTGTCCCGTGCAAAATACGCAGGTTTTTAGCATCGAGCATCACGGCTTCATCTATAAAGTCTGTTACTTTTTGCAAAGCTTCGTCTCCGCGCATTCCCCTGACATCGATTTCCGGTTTAAACAAGAGTCGTTTTTGACTCATATTTTCTCTGAAATCCGGATAAACAGAAGGAGACAGGGTACGGGTCTGTTTTTTTACCTGATTGGCGGACACTTTTTGTAATTTGCCGGGGTTTACAGTTGTCCGGATATTCCCCAAAGCGATAGTCGCGCTTTTATCCTTTATTTCCAGAATTTCTCCGACTGCCTGATTGGGAAGTTTTACGAAATCTCCTTTCTGAAACCGGATTTCAGCTGAGGTGTCGGAAAGAACAGTTGAATTTTTCTTAGCCTCTCCTTTTTTTCTGTTTTCCCGTTTTTTGATTTTTTCTATTTTCCGTTTCAGGCGTTCTTCTTCCTCTTCTTCCTGAACTAATTTTTGTTTTTGGGCTTCCAGTTGCTCCCGGATTTTCCGGGTTTTTTCTTTGTCTGCCTGACTTTCTTTTATCTCCCGTATCGTGTTCTCGATCGTTTTATTGGCTTCTGTTAATAATTCATTTGCTTTTTCCTGTGCTTCTTTGATGATTTCTTTCCGTAAACGGGAAGCTTCCTGGAGTTCGTGGCTGTATTTTTCGACTACTTCATCCAGCCGTTTTTCGTTTTCGTGAATTTTTCTCCGTTTTTCTTCCCAATACCGTTTATCCCGTGCTATGTCTTTCAAATGCTTGTCGTAATTGATATGTTCTTCCCCGACTTTAGAGGCAGCTTCTTCCAGGATATCTTTGGGAAGACCGATTTTTTGTGCGATTTCAAATGCAAAGGAGGAACCGGGTTTCCCGATTTCCAGTTGGAACAAAGGCATCATCCGGTGGTTGTCGTAAAGCATAGCTCCGTTTTCTATTCCCGGAGTAGCAGAAGCAAAATGTTTCAGATTGGTATAGTGAGTCGTAATTACCCCTTTGACGCGATGTTCATTTAGCGCGTGAAGGATTGCCTCAGCAATGGCGCCCCCTAACATGGGTTCTGTACCCGTTCCGAATTCATCGATCAAAATAAGGGTGTTGTTGTCTCCGTATTTTACGAAGTTTTTCATATTAATCAGATGGGAACTGTAAGTACTCAAGTCGTTTTCCAAAGACTGCTCATCTCCGATATCGATTAATATTTTTTTGAAGATACCAAACCGGCTGGCTTCGCTTACCGGTACGGGTAACCCGCATTGAAACATATATTGCAGTAAACCGGCTGTCTGTAAGCATACCGATTTTCCTCCGGCATTCGGACCGGAAATCAGGATAATACGTTGTTCTTCGTTGATTTCGATCCGGAGAGGAACCAGCGTTTTGTCCGTATTTTTGAATGCCAGGTATAAAAGGGGATGTCTGGCTTCATACCAGAGCATTTCCGGCTCAGCGGTAAAAACCGGATGAATAGCATTGATTTCTATGCCGAACAGGGCTTTTGCTTTTACGTAATCTACGAAAGCTAAGAAAGCATAAGCGGGAATAAGGTCGTCGATATAGGGGCGGATATCGTCTGCAAATTTTCGTAAGATGCGGGTGATTTCCCTTTTTTCTTCCAATTGCAATTCCCTTATTTCATTGTTGGTCTCGATGATTTCAGTCGGTTCGATATAAGAGGTTTTTCCCGTAGCCGACTCGTCGTGTACGATTCCGTTAATCCGGCGTTTGTAGGCAGCCGGTACCGGGATCACCATACGTCCGTCCCGGATCGCGATGGCAGCGTCTTTTTCTGCCCACCCCTCTGTTTGAGCGTCCTGCAATAAGACTTGCATACGGCGGGAAATACCGGATTGCTTTTTTAATAGTTGACGCCGTATTTCCCCCAGTTCGGAAGAAGCATTGTCTTTTATGGTTCCGTGTTTGGAGACGATTGAATCTAAACGTTGTAATACATAGGGGAAAAGTTGTATCTGTCCCGCTTTGGAAGTCAGTACCGGATAAATTTCCGTTTTCCCCTGGAAAAAGCGGATAATCGCATGCAGGGATTCCAGGGAATTTTTTAATGCAATTAATTCAGGAATATCCAGAAACAGTCCTTCTATCCGTATTTTTGATAAAAAAGGACGGGCATCCGTATAATGATTGTCCGGAAATTCTTCTTCACGCATGATCTGCATAAATTCAGCAGTTTCTTTTTGTGCCTCCTCGATCTGTTCTTTATTATCGGAAAAGCACATCTGTTCCACCAAAGCTTTACCCATTTCACTTCGGCAATTCCGGCTGATAAGATGCCGTATTTTATCGAATTTTATTTTACTTTCAAAATTATCCGGATATATCACTTCCTCTTCCTCTTTTAAATTTGAATTACAAAAATAAAGAGAAAACGGCTAATGTCGAAAATCCTGCTCAATTAATTCTGTGAATTTGTTGTTTTAAAACAGTAAGACTCATTTTTAAGAAGGTTTTTCCTAATCGGACAATTATTTCTGTAAATACCGGTTTTCATTCTTTTGTTGTAAATTAAAATATCTTAACTTTGGAAATCCGACTGGAAGAAAACTTGAGGAGTTTGTATACAGACCCGGAGGATTAAAATGAAATAGAAAGGTCCGGGCCGATTGAAAGGGAAGGAAGGTTTGAAGGTCAAGGGTTTCCTTTATATATAATTTACTGAGGGAAAAGTAAGTTTGTTCGGCTCAGGGATACAGTAATTTAAAAGAAAGGCTATAAAATTTATCGGATAAACAACTGATTGAAGTCGTTTCATAAATAAGTGGACCGGGAAATTTCAGGGAGATGTGAATAGAATTACTCGATTTCTGTCCCGAATAGTATGTTGGAGGTAAAAGAGGGGAAAAATCCCCCTGTTTTTCTTTTTAACACAATTCTTCCTTATTTATCGTAACAAAATCTCTAAGTTTGTCATAATACAGATAGAAAATGCAATTTTATTTCTTAAAAAATAATTTTAATCAAAGAGTATGAAACAAAAGCTGAAAAACAAATGGGGAGTTACTTTGTTTTTGGTTGGCACTTTACTTCTTGGCGCTTGCAGCGAGGAAAGTAGTGTAACGGAAGACCCCTCTCAACCGTTGATGCAAGTCGTGACAAACGGGATCGAAACCCGCGCCGGCGTGGAAACCCAATTTGCCACGGGAGACGCGATTGGAATTTATGTCGTTAACCGGGTAACGGAGAATGTACCAGCTTCACTTGCCGGATTGACAGGGAACTGGTTGGATAATATAAAAGTGACACTCGGAGCTGACGGGAACTGGGATGGCAATTCTCTCTTAACCTGGAAAGATAAGAATACAGTGGTGGATGCCTATGCTTATTATCCCTGGAAAACGACTCCCGGAAATGCAGATATAACTGCCTGGCCGGTAGAAGTATCTGCGGACCAGAGTCAGGCAAGTGCTATCCGGGGGAGCGATTTTCTATGGGCCAAAACCAACGGGGTTTCCTTTGCCACTGACGAAGGTCGCCTGACATTGAGATTTAAACATTGTTTTGCAAAACTCAATATCCGTATTACAGGAAACGGAATCACCAATGGGGCTCAGATTGTTTCTATGGAAATCAGCGGATTGAAAACAGCGGCTACATTTAATATGAATACCGGAGAAATAAACGGGGTTACAGGAGAGGCGCAACTCATTATCCCTTATTATACTTCCGGTGTAAAAAATACAGCAGAAGTAATTCTGATTCCGCAATCGGTGGAAGCGGGAGAATTATTGTCTGTTACTATTCAGGATCAGCAAAATAAAAGATTATTTAAATATAATTTGAAGGAAGCTGCCGTTTTTAAAGCGGGGGAGGAATACAATCTTCAGATGGAGTATACGACTGAAAATGGCTTAAAATCTACTTTTTTATCAAAAGGTAGTGAGGTGAAATAACAAACTGATAAAAAAAGATATGAAATCAATATTATTATATACAGGACTATTTGCAGGAATGTTTTGGGCTTGTGGTGGAAGTGGAAATGGGGATGATCCTACCCCTGAGCCGCCTACTCCCCCCGTTGAGAAAATAGAAATGAAAATTTCTGTATCCGGTATTCAGGCCCGGGGAGAAATGAGTGAAAAATTTGAAGCAGGGCAGAGTGTGGGTTTATTTGTGGCAAACCGGGAGAGTGCGGGGACCAAAGCCCGGCTCGTTTCTGTGAGCGGAAATCAGGTAGACAATGTAAAGAATACTTTAGAAAGTGATGCAAAGAACTGGAAAGCTGCTTCCACAATGTATTGGAAGGATGCCGCTACTACGGTCGATGCTTATGCTTATTATCCCTGGATCGCTGCTCCCTCCGGGGCGGACGTGACGAAATGGCCGGTTTCGGTAAAAACCGATCAAAGTCAGGAAGAGAGTGGGGTGGCCAGCGACTTCCTCTGGGCAAACACCAGCGGACAGAAAGCCGGAAATGACGGTCTGTTGTCTCTCTCTTTTCAACACGCTTTATCTAAAATCAGTCTGAGTATTAAAATGGAGGAATCCGTCAAGGACATATATACCATTAGCGGAGTAAAATTTATGGGTTTACAGACGACTGCTACTTGTGATTTAAATACAGGAGATGTGACAGCGTCTGATGGAAACGGGAACGATATGATTCCTTATTATAAGACGGCAGATAAGCAGAGTATAGAATTGATTGTTGTTCCCCAGACGATAGCCGCAGCTAAGTTTTTACAGGTAGAGGTGAATGTCGGAGGAGGAGAAATCCATACCTTTGAATATAATCTTACCGGGGATTTAAAAAGTGAAAGAGGAAAACAATATATTTTGGAGGTGAAAGTAGAAAAAGAGTTAGATCCTTTAAAGACGGTTGACATAAAGATTTCCGACTGGGAACCGGGAGGAAATGAGGATGTAGAAACGGATTGAGAAAGCGGAAACGCTGGATGAGTAGAAATAAATAGAAAATGAATGCAGTAAATTATATGAACAAAAATAAGATCATTTGGGGCATTGCTTTATTGTTGGCCGGATGTACCCAGGAAATGGAAAATCAGCCACAAAGTTCCGAATTGCGGATTAATGTGGGTGTAAATGAAACCCGTGTAACCCCGGGAAACGAAGGGTATACCTTCGATACAAATGATGAAATAGGCGTATTTGTAAGTCCTGAGGGACAATCTATACAAACTGCGGATCTGTCTTATAATGTGAAAAACCGCTGGAGCGGCTCTGAATGGGTAGCTGAGCACTCCATGTACTGGACTTCCGATGAAGTCGGTACCAAAGATAAAATAGTCGGATATTATCCTTATGCGAAGACCGTTTCCGATCCTGCAAAATTTGTATTTACCGTTTCTTCCGATCAGTCTACTACTGACAAGATGCAGGTAAATGACTTCCTGTATGGAAGTACAGTTGGGGTGAAGACAACGGAAAATGCTCCTGTCCGTTTTTCATTGGATCATAAAATGACCCGGTTGACGGTAAATGTAAAATACAGTACTCAATTTACCGGTACGGAATCCATTTCAAGTTTTAAAATCAATGCTTTACCTACAGTATCGATTGATTTGAATACGGGTAATTTGGGGAAAGCTTCCGGTACCCGGACAGCTATTTCTTTAGGAAAAGCGGGTAAGGTGACCGAAGGATATCGGAGTACTTATGACGTGATCATTGTGCCCCAAAGTGTTTCTGCAACTGATCCTTTACTTACTTTGTCGATAAATGGTCAGGAATTGAGGCTTACGCTGGCTAAGGAATTTGAGAGCGGTAAACACTATGTTTTAAACCTGACTGCCGGAAAAGAACGTTTGGAATTAACAGGAATTTCGGTATCCGACTGGACTACCGGAAAAGTATTGGTTGGGGAAGTGGTAGAAGAACAGTTGTATTATAAACACGGGGATGTAATTCCTTATATGGTGAACAGAACACAGAAACCGGTTACAATAGTGTTTGTCGGAGACGGATTTACGATAGAGTCGATGAAAAAACAAAACGGATTTTATAATGAAAGTCTGGATAAAGCCATTAAGGCTATCTTTAATACGGAACCTTATAAGACTTATCAGGATTATTTCAATGTCTATAAAATTGTTGCCGTTTCTGCAGAAGAAGGGGCTGATAATACTTCGACAGGGGACATGAAGGATACTTTCTTCGGTGCCGGTTGGAATAACAGTTATAGTGATATGAAATGTGACCATAATACTGTATTCAATTTTGTACAGCAGTATTGTCCGGATATTGTAAAGGGACAGACAACCATAGATAAGATAGCCATTATTGTTGTTGTGAATGACGAACGGTATGGAGGTATGTGCTGGTCCTGGTCTACCGGACGGGCTTATTGTATATGTCCGATTGCAAAAGGAGGAGCTCCTCTCTATTGGTCCGGAGGGTATGAAGGTACAGGTTTGAATAAGGGAGATTGGACAAATACGGTGGTACATGAAGGCGGAGGCCATTGTTTTGGAAAGTTGGGAGATGAATATTATTCAAGTGAAGGCTATTACCCTAACTCTTATATTTCCGGTCATAGTTGGCCTGTACCGATGAGTTTAAATTTGATTGCCAATAAAAATAATGTACTCTGGCAGCACTTTATCGGTTTGAATGATTATCCTAAGGTAGGACTCTACGAAGGAGGAAGTGGTTATTTACATGGGGTATGGCGTTCGGAATTGATTAGTTGCATGATCGACAATCGTTTTTATTTTAATGCACCTTCCCGGGAATTGATTGTAAAACGTATCAAATCACTGGCTGGAGAGACTTATTCCTTTGAAGACTTTTTGGCAAGGGATGTAAATGTTGATAATACTCCGAAGGTAACGGGCGCACGAACTGCCTCTGTTCAGATTATGCCACCTACGGCTCCGCCTATGCTGATAGATAATTCATTTGAATAGCCGATAGCATAAACCGGATTTAAACCATTCGGTAATTTTAAATCAGATGCCTGAAATGTTTACAGCATTTCAGGCATTTTTCTTTTATACTTATCCAGGAATAAATAAAAATTAATAAAAAATTGTAAATAAGGATTTTTTTAGTTATTTTCGAAAGGACCAACTCTGTGGAGTGTTTTTGTTCGGGATTTTTGCAGGAAAAGCTGTCTGAAATCAAACGCAGAAATGGAGATAATTAAATAAAAAATATGTAACAATCTCTATATATAAAACGTATGCGTATATTAATATGTAAATTCCTTATTCAAAACGAACAAGTGCTTTAAAATTGTGTTACTTTTGTAGTTGGATAGTAGCTTTCTAAAGTGGGACATGGTTATTAAATTATTTAAGTAAGAATAAAGGATATAAAAAACTTTGGATATAGGCTGTTGGTTAATAGATAAATTGAGCAGGATATGATGGATAGAAATTGCAGCTTTGCAGATAAAGACCCTTTATTAGAACCTTTCAGGTATACAATCCGGAAGCGGTATGAGAATTTTATAATGCGGGAACTTGGATTTACTGAAGGGAAGAAGAAGTTGGCAGATGTTTTTAATTCCTATCTTTATTACGGACTTCATAATACCGGAAAGAATTGGATTTTCCGGGAATGGGCACCGGCTGCTACTGCGATTTATCTGATTGGAGATTTTTCCGGTTGGAAGAAAGAGGAAGAATATCGGTTGCAGCGGATCGAAAACGGTAATTGGGAGTTGAAGTTAGCTTTGGAGAAACTTCGGCACGGGATGAAATACCGTTTGTGGGTAGAGTGGGAAGGAGGATGCGGAGAACGTTTGCCTAGCCATGTGAGGCGTGCCGTGCAGGATGAAGAGACGAAACTGTTTTCGGCGGAGGTATGGAGTCCGTCTGAAACTTATAGCTGGGAACATAAATTTCGTCGCAAAGAGAAAAATCCTTTAATTTATGAAGCGCATATCGGTATGAGTACGGAGAAACCGGGAGTGTCTACTTTTGAGGAATTTCGCCGGCAGATATTGCCCCGGATTGCCGGTTTGGGCTATAATACCCTTCAGCTAATGGGTATACAGGAACATCCGTATTACGGATCTTTCGGCTATCAGGTCTCTAATTTCTTTGCAGTGAGTTCTCGTTTCGGGACCCCGGACGATTTGAAAAGATTGATTGATGATGCTCATGGAAGAGGAATTGCGGTTGTAATGGATTTGGTACATTCTCATGCCGTAAAGAATGAGGCGGAAGGTTTGAGCCGGTTTGACGGAACTTATGATCTCTATTTTTACGGAGGAGAAAAGGGAGAACACAAATTGTGGAATTCCCGTTGTTTTGATTATGGAAAAAATGAAGTATTGAATTTTTTGTTATCCAATTGTAAATATTGGTTGGAAGAATATCAGTTCGACGGTTTCCGTTTTGACGGGATAACGAGCATGTTGTATTGGGATCACGGCTTAGGACGCGATTTTACAGAATATAAATTTTATTATGATGGAAATCAGGACGAAAATGCGATTATTTATCTGACTTTAGCAAATCGTTTGATTCATCAGGTGAATCGGAATGCCATAACCATTGCGGAGGACATGAGCGGAATGCCGGGATTGGCCTCACCCATAGATCAGGAAGGTATAGGCTTTGATTTCCGGATGAGCATGGGAGTGCCGGATTATTGGATAAAATTAGTGTCGGACCAGCGGGATGAAGAATGGCATGTGGGAGATTTATTCTATCAGCTGACGAATAAACGGGAAGATGAACATACGATTAGTTATGCTGAAAGTCATGATCAGGCTCTTGTCGGAGACAAGACATTGATTTTTAGAATGGTCGATAAAGAGATGTATACGTCCATGAATGTTTTTGAACGGAATATGGTGGTCGACCGGGGAATGGCTTTGCATAAAATGATCCGTTTGCTGACGATTACGACTGCCGGGGACGGTTATTTGAATTTTATGGGTAATGAATGGGGACATCCGGAATGGATCGATTTTCCCCGGGAAGGAAATGACTGGAGTTACGAACATGCAAGGCGGCTATGGCATTTGATGGAAGATAACAGTTTGCGTTATCATTTCCTGAATGAGTTTGATAAAGCCATGTTAAAACTGGTAAAACGCGAAAAGATCTTTCGTTACCGTCCCTTATCTGTAGTAAGGGATAATGAACGTCAGGTCCTGATTTTTTCAAGGGGAGATTTACTCCTGGCTTTTAATTTTAATCCGGTTACTTCTTTCCCGGATTACAACTTTATTGCTCCTCCGGGAAAATATAAAGAACTTTTGGATACAGACGGGCGTAAATTTGATGGATTTGGTCGTATCGATAAAAAAGTTGATCATTTTACATACTACAAAGAGGGAGAAGGGAATGTCCTGAGTCTGTATTTACCCTCCAGGGCGGCTTTGGTCTTGAAATTGGTTGATTAGAATATAAACGATTACTATAGATATAAAAATTATGGCTTATTTAAAATTTAACAAAGATGAATTGGTGAATCTGGAGTATTCATTAAAACGCGAGGTTTTAGCAACAAACAGGGCGGGAGGATATATGTCTTCCACTATTATTTGTTGTAATACGCGTAAGTATCATGGGTTGTTAATTGTGCCGATAGAAGAGTTCAATAATGAGAATCATGTGCTTCTGTCTGCTTTGGATGAAACAATTGTCCAGCATGGGCAAGCATTTAATCTGGGGATTCACAAATATCCTGGTAATTACGAACCCCGTGGTCACAAATATATTGTTGATTTTGAATATGAGCCTGTATATACACTTACTTACCGCGTAGGGGGTGTCGTATTAAAGAAAGAAATCGTATTGGTACATAATGAGGATCAGGTGTTGATCCGGTATACTTTGGTAGATGCCCATTCGGAAACGCTGTTGCGCCTGAAACCGTTTCTGGCTTACCGGAATGTAAATAGCCTTTGTAAAGCCAATATGATGGCTAATACAAAGTATGAAGGGATAGAAAACGGTATCCGTTCCAAATTATACAACGGTTTTCCCTATCTGAATATGCAGTTGAGCAAAGCCAATGACTTTGTTGCTGTGCCGGATTGGTATCTGAATATTGAATACATGGAAGAGGAGAACCGGGGATATGATTTCCGGGAAGATTTGTTTGTACCCGGGTATTTTGAAGTGCCTATCAAAAAAGGAGAAAGTATTATTTTTTCGGCTTCTACGCTTCCTGTTGCTACCGGTCGTTTAAAAGTTAAGTTCCAGAAATTGGTAGATGCCCGTGGTCCCCGCAACAGTTTTGTAAATTGTTTGAAATATTCAGCTTCGCAGTTTATTGTTAAGGAGGGAAAAGATACTGAAATTATAGCAGGGTATCCTTGGTTTGGCGCTTGGGGAAGGGATACTTTTATTGCTTTGCCGGGAGTGACGCTGGCAGCCGCAGGAGATGTAAAAACCTGTAAGGAGGTATTGGATACCATGTCCCGTCAATTGTATAACGGACTTTTTCCCAATGTCGGGAAAGGGAAAAATGCGGCTTACAATTCTGTAGATGCTCCGATGTGGTACTTTAAAGCTTTGCAGGAATACGGGGAAGCCATGGGGGATCCGGCTTTGGTTTGGAAGAATTACGGTTCGAAAATGAAGGCTATTCTGACGGCCTTCCGTACAGGCGTACATCCTCACGTACAAATGCATGAAAATAGCCTGATATGGGCGGAGGAACCCGGAAAAGCTTTGAGCTGGATGGATGCTGTTGTAAACGGACGCCCGGTTACTCCCAGGGGAGGCTATCAGGTAGAAGTCAATGCTCTTTGGTATAATGCTGTCTGTTATACCCTGAAGTTAGCCCAGGAAGCAGGTGATACAAAGTTTGTGAAGGAATGGGAAAACATGCCCGAAAGGATAAAGGAAAACTTTATTAAAGTTTTTTGGTATAATGAAAAAGGATATCTGGCCGATTATGTCGGAGCGGAAGGGCAAAACGTATTTGTACGTCCGAATCAGGTTATTGCCTGTTCCCTTGAATATAGTCCGTTGACGGACGAAATGAAACGGAAAGTTCTGGACGTTGTAAAAAGAGAGTTGCTGACCCCCAGGGGATTGCGTACTTTGTCACCTAAGAACCCGAATTATAAAGGACTATATGGGGGAAATCAGACGGTACGGGATGAAGCTTATCATCAGGGGACCGTATGGCCATGGTTGACTGGTCCTTATATCGAGGCTAATTTCCGTTTATACGGAGCTGCCTTTGTTCCCAAAGCGAAAGAATTGGTCGCTGGATTTGAGGAAGATATGACATTATACGGGGTATGTTCTATATCGGAGGTGTATGACGGGAATCCTCCTTATGCCCCGAATGGATGTATTTCCCAGGCCTGGAGTGTTGGGGAGATTCTTCGTAGCTTGGCGTTGATCGAAAGATTTGAAAAAAAGGCTCCGAAGAAAACGAAAAAAAATAGCTAATTATTTGAATTTGATTATATATGAAGACAAGAGTGTTAATGTTCGGTTGGGAGTTTCCGCCTCACATTGCGGGAGGTTTGGGAACTGCCTGTTTAGGCCTTACCAAAGGGCTCGCTAAACAGGGTGTTGAAGTGTTGTTTGTCATGCCAAAAGCCAGTGGGGATGAGGACCAGAGCGCTGCAAAAATTATCAATGCCAGTGATGTGGAGGCTTTGTTTGATGTGGTAGATATAGAAGAATACTGGAAAAATATCAATTTTATGGAAATCGGGTCTAACCTGATTCCCTATATGGATCCGGAACATTTTGAAAGAGAAGTGAATGAGCAGATAAAGACAGGCCGGCGGGAAGAAAAGATCGGATTTAAAAATAAATATACATTTTCCGGAAAATACGGGGCTAACTTAATGGAAGAAGTCGCCCGTTATGCCATCGTAGCGGCTACAATTGCCCGTCAGCAAAAGTTCGATGTCATTCATGCGCACGACTGGTTGACTTATGCTGCAGGTATTGCAGCAAAGAAAGTGTCTGGCAAGCCGCTGGTGATCCATGTACATGCTACGGAGTTTGACCGGAGCGGAGAGAATGTAAATCAGCTGGTGTTCGATTTGGAGCGGCAGGGAATGATGGCTGCCGACCGGGTTATTACTGTAAGTAATCTGACCCGTAATATTGTCATCAGCCGGTATGGAATTGATCCGGCAAAAGTGGTAACAGTACACAATGCTGTAGATTTCCAGTCTTATAAAGATATGAATATTGAGAAGGGCGTAAAGGAAAAAGTGGTTACTTTTTTAGGGCGTATTACTTACCAGAAAGGACCGGAATATTTTATTGAAGCTGCTAATAAGGTATTAAAAGCTTATCCGAATGTACGGTTTGTAATGGCTGGTAGCGGAGATTTGATGAACCGCTCGATCCGGAGGGTAGCAAAATTGAGAATTGCTACACACTTCCATTTTACCGGTTTTTTGAAAGGACAGGATGTACAGAAGATGTTTGCACAGAGTGATGTTTATGTTATGCCTTCCGTATCAGAACCTTTTGGGATTTCTCCTTTGGAGGCAATGCGTTCCGGAGTACCTACGATTATTTCCAAACAGTCGGGGGTTGCTGAAGTTTTAAAACATGCCCTGAAAGTAGATTTTTGGGATGTGGAGGCTTTGGCCGATGCGATTTACGGTTTGTTGAAATATCCGGCACTTTCCCAGATGGCAGGTCGCTGCGGGCTAGAAGAAGTGAATACTTTAAAATGGGAAAATGCTGCTTATCTGCTGAAGCAAATTTACGAGGAAGTAAAACAAAAATAAGTTAGAATAAAGACTTTTAGCAAGGGTGGGGTTTAAATAGGAAATGAAACAATAAATTAAAATATTATGGATAAGAAGACATTATGCTTGTATTTTCAGGTTCATCAGCCGGTGCGCTTAAGAAAATATCACTTTTTCGATATAGGTAAAAGCCATGATTATTATGATGATTTTGCCAATCGGACGATTACCCGGAAAGTGGCTGAAAGATGTTATTTACCAGCAAATAAGATGATGCTGGAGCTGATCAAAAAGTACGGAAAAAATTTTAAAGTGAGTTTTTCTATATCAGGTTTGGCTATCGAGCAATTTGAAAAATATGCTCCGGAAGTAATTGATAGTTTTAAAGCTTTGGCGGAAACAGGTTGTGTGGAATTTTTGGCGGAGACGTATTCACACTCATTGGCAAGTTTGGCAAATGAAAAAGAGTTCAATAATCAGGTAAAACAACACGCAGAACTGATAAAAAAATTATTTGGCTATACTCCCGTAACTTTCCGGAATACGGAACTTATTTATTCCGATAAAATTGGAGAAATGGTAGCTCATATGGGATATACAACTATGCTGACGGAAGGGGCCAAACACATATTGGGTTGGAAGAGCCCGAATTACGTCTATACCAATTCCCTGAATCCGAAATTGAAATTGTTACTGAAAAATTTCCGTTTAAGCGATGATATCGCTTTCCGCTTTTCTGACAGATCCTGGGGAGAATGGCCCCTTACTGCGGAAAAATATACGGGATGGCTGACTGAGGCTGTTCAGAAGGAGGATGTCATTAATTTATTTATGGATTATGAGACTTTTGGTGAGCACCAGCAGGAAGAAACCGGTATATTTGCCTTTATGAGGAGTTTACCGGAGCAGGTACTTTCGACTGCTGCCTTTGAATTTCTTACTCCCCGTGAAGTAGTTGCCAAACATCAGCCGGTGGCTCCTTTAAACGTGCCTTTCCCTATCTCCTGGGCAGATGAAGAAAGAGACCTGACAGCGTGGTTGGGAAATGAATTGCAGATGGAAGCTTTTGAAGAGCTGTATAAAATGCGCGATAAAGTGAAGGTTTTAGACGAACCGAAAATCAATTACGATTATAAGTGCTTGCAAGCCAGCGACCATTTTTATTATATGTGTACGAAATTATTTTCAGATGGAATTGTACACCAATATTTTACTCCTTATGATTCTCCTTACGAAGCCTTTATTAATTACATGAATGTCCTGAGTGATTTTATTGCCCAGGTGGATGAAAAAACAGAAAATTTATCAAAGCCTGGGAAAAAAGGAAAAGAAGAACCGAAAAAAGAAGTAAAAAAAGCAAAAACCGGTAAAAAAGAGGTGATGGCTGAAGTCCAGACGGTGCAGGCTGAAATTCGGGAACAGAAATCTCTGAAAGCAGCCCGTACAGCAGAAAATGAAAAGATTGAAACGGAAGTTAAAAGCGCCCGTACAGATAAATCTGCAAAAGGAACCCGGAGGACTACTAAAAAATAAATGATATCAGCAGAATGAATAATAGATGAAGTTTACGGATAAACTGAAATCAGTGGAATCCGTAAACTTCGTGTTTTTTATAAAGCAGTAAAAATTAATTTTCCCTTTATAAAACAGAAAATACACATAAAGTCAAATTATCAGCTGCTGTCAAAATTGGAAATAAAAGCTCGCTTGAGCGGATAAAGTGATGGGAAGGTCAGGTCTGTTTTTTATGTATTTTAACTGTACCTCAAATTATTTTTTTCGTATCTTTGCGCGCACTTTTGTATAAATATAATATTATGGATAACAATAAATTGAAGAATCCTGCCTATTTGTTTGAGGTAAGTTGGGAAGTTTGTAATAAAGTCGGAGGGATACACACCGTAATTTCTACGAAGGCTTTGAATATGGTGAAAGAGTATAGTAATAGCCATATTCTGATCGGGCCGGATGTCTGGAGGTATACCGAACAGAATCCGGAATTTATTGATGATCCCCGTTTATTTAAATCCTGGAGGGTGAGGGCCGCTCAGGAAGGTTTGCGTATTAAAGTGGGACGGTGGAACGTGGCAGGGGAGCCGGTGGTGATTTTAGTAGATTTTACTACTTTTATTACACAAAAAGACGCCATTTTTTCTTCATTTTGGGAAAAATATAAGCTGGACTCTATCAGTGGGCAATGGGACTATATCGAACCGGCTCTTTTTGGATATGCGTCGGGAAAAGTTATTGAAAGTTTTGTCCGTTTTAATACGACAATGCGGCAACGTATTATTGCCCAGTTTCACGAATGGATGACCGGTACCGGACTTTTATATCTGAAATATGCTATGCCTCAGGTAGGTTGTGTATTTACTACACATGCTACGGTTTTGGGAAGATGTGTAGCGGGGAATAATTTACCCTTATACAGTGAGATGAAAAATTATGTGCCGGAAGAGTTAGCCCGCCGCTTTAATGTAGTCTCAAAACAGTCTTTGGAGAAGACAGCAGCTCATAATGCCGATTGTTTTACTACAGTCAGTGAGATCACAGCTACTGAATGTTCCCATTTTCTGGACACGGATGTAGATATTGTTACTCCTAACGGTTTTGAAAATGTTTTTACTCCTAAGGATACAGAGTTCGAAGGGAAAAGAAATGCCGGAAGGGAAAAATTTATGCAGGTCGCTCAGGCTTTGCTGAGACGTCCGGTAAGCGAAAACGCTTTGATTATCGGGATCAGTGGACGGTATGAATTTAAAAATAAAGGAATTGATGTATTTATTGAAGCGTTGGGACGTCTAAACCGGAATAATGGTATCAACCGAGAAGTTTTGGCTTTTGTGTTAGTGCCTGCCGGTCAGAATGGTCCGAACAAAGAATTATTACATAATTTGGAATATCCCCAGGATACTGTCAATGGAAGTTCTTATCTGACCCACTATTTATCCGATGAAATGCACGATCCGGTCATGAATAGTATCCGGTCACAAAAATTAAATAACGGGGAAAACGATCCGGTAAAGGTGTTTTTTGTGCCCTGTTATTTGAACGGGGATGACGGCGTTTTCAACATGCCTTATTACGACTTGTTAATCGGCATGGATTTGACTGTTTTCCCTTCCTATTATGAACCCTGGGGATATACTCCTCTGGAAAGTCTGGCTTTTAGGGTCCCTACGATTACGACAACTTTAGCCGGTTTTGGTCTGTGGGTTAAAGAGCATTATAATATGGAACATCCGGGAATAGATGTTATTCACCGGGAGGACGGAAATAGTGATTATGTGATTGGTTCTATCGCTGACCGGATTAAAAGTTTTACGACACTGAATGAACAGGAAGTAGTACAATACAAGGAGAATGCAAAAGACGTTTCCCGTATTGCTTTATGGGATAATCTGATTATTTATTATAAAAAAGCTTATGAAATTGCTTTAAATCAGGTAAATGAACGCCTGAAGGAGATGCCTGTCGCTTTAAATGAACAAGTGTCGTATATTGAAAAACAACTTTCGGTGAATACTCCTCATTGGATCAGTGTCATGATTCATCGTTCTATTCCCGAAAAGTTGATAGCGCTGGAAGAATTATCCAAAAACTTGTGGTGGTGTTGGAATGATGAAGCCCGGGAATTGTTTAGAAGTATTGATATTGAGCAGTGGCGGGCTTGCGGGCATAATCCGATAGCTTTGCTGGATAAGATTTCATTGAGCCGTTATAAGGAATTGGAAAATGATCCGGAATTTGTAGGACGTCTGGAGAAAGTCTATACTCACTTTAAGACTTATATGGAGGGGAAGAAACAGATGAGTGGGGCAGGAGTCGCTTATTTCAGTATGGAATATGGATTGCATACTTCTTTAAAGATTTATTCCGGAGGCCTGGGTATTTTAGCCGGGGATTATTTGAAAGAGGCCAGTGATAAGGGAACTAAAATTACAGCGGTTGGGTTGCTGTACCGGTATGGTTATTTCACCCAAAAGCTTTCGGCTATGGGGGATCAGGAAGCCGAGTATGAAGCGCAGGACTTTATGAAAATTGCCGTGACACCTGTACGCGATAAGGATGGCAATTGGCTTACCGTAAGTCTGGTATTCCCGGGACGTAATGTATATGCGAGGATTTGGAGAGTAGATGTCGGACGTATTGAGTTGTATCTGCTGGATACGGATTTTGAAGATAATCTTCAGGAAGATCGCTCGATTACCCACCATTTGTATGGAGGGGATTGGGAGAACCGTTTGAAGCAGGAATTGTTGCTGGGATGCGGAGGTATACAGGCTTTACGGAAATTAGGAGTAGATGCTTCCACTTATCATTGTAACGAAGGTCACGCTGCATTTACAGGTTTGGAACGACTGAAAGAGTATATCACAGAGCAGGGATTGTCATTTGCTGAAGCAATAGAAGTGGTAAGAGCCTCTTCTCTTTTTACAACTCATACTCCTGTTCCTGCCGGACATGATTTCTTTTCTGAAAATATGCTCCGTACTTATATTTCTCATTTTGCCGATCGTCTGAAGATTAGCTGGGAACAGTTATTGGGTTTGGGAAAAATCAATGTGGCAGATCCGAATGAGAAATTTTCGATGAGCTTCCTGGCTGCTAATTTGTCTCAGGAAGTGAATGGGGTAAGCTGGCTGCATGGTGAAGTAAGCCGGGATATTTTCAAAGGATTATGGCCGGGTTATCTACCGGAAGAATTGCACATCAGTTATGTGACAAATGGAGTGCATTACCCGACTTGGACAGCCCCGGAATGGAAGAAAATAGAGGCTTCTATTTTTGGGGAAGCTTTTCAGACCCACCACTATGATAAAAAGTGTTTTGAAGAAATTTATAAAGTACCGGATGAAATTGTATTCGAAGTACGGAATAAACTGAGAAAACGGTTGATCGATCACGTCAAGAAAATGCTGACGGATGGACTTACGGCTTCTTATTTTACTCCCCGTCAGGTGATCGAAATACATGATACTTTGCGGGACGATATTCTAACGATAGGGTTTGCACGCCGTTTTGCTACTTATAAACGGGCTCATCTGCTCTTCCGTAACCTCGATCGCCTGGACGAGATTGTAAACAATCCCCAGCATCCTGTACAATTCATTTTTGCCGGGAAAGCCCACCCTGCAGATAAAGCCGGGCAGGATTTGATCAAACGGATCGTCGAAATATCTAAACATCCCAAGTTTATCGGAAAAATTTTGTTCCTGCCGAATTACGATATGGATTTGGCAAAGAATCTGGTTCAGGGAGTGGATGTGTGGATGAATACTCCTACACGTCCTCAGGAAGCTTCGGGAACCAGTGGAGAGAAAGCAGCCATGAACGGAGTAATGCATTTTAGTGTGTTGGACGGTTGGTGGGTGGAAGGTTATCGTCCCGATGCCGGTTGGATGCTCCCCATGGAACGTACCTATGAAAATCAATCTTTCCAGGATGAACTGGATTCGGAAATGATTTACAATATCATAGACGATGATATCGCTCCGCTCTTTTACGATAAAAATAACGCGGGCATGTCTCCTAAATGGATCAGTTATATTAAGAATACTATCGCTAAAGTTGCTTCTAATTTTACAACCAACCGGATGTTAATTGATTACGAGAATCAATATTATATTCCGATGTCGGAACGTTATCACCAAATGATTGCAAATGATTTTGCCATGGCAACGGAAATTGCGGAATGGAAAAAGAAAGTTACACGTGAATGGGATAACATTGAAGTGGTCAGCCTGGATATTCCCAATCGCTCCAAACAAATTATCGCTTTGGGTAAGTCTTATTGGGGAGAAGTTACGTTGGAGATCGGAGAGCTGTCTATGGAAGATATAGGAGTGGAATTGGTGGCTGCCGAACAGAAAAACGACCGTTTGGTCATCCGCGAAAAATACGATTTTACACCTGTATCCCAGGAAGACGGGAAAGCGACCTATCATATAGATGTGACGGCCGATGCCCCCGGAGTGCTCAATTTAGCTCTGCGTATTTATCCTAAAAATTCGTTACTGCCTCATCGGCAAGACTTTGCTTTGGTAAAATGGTTATAATCCGCTATGGATATAGCAAATACTGTAAGAGCCGCCCTGTGCGGCTCTTTTGGTGACAAGGGGACGGTTCTTTTGTCACCTGCTGCAATTTCCCGGAAAAAGTCATGTTGATTTTCATTAAAAAATGCCTTAAATTTACATAACTTAAAGGCTTGTCCGTAATATGCCCAGAAATTCGCGTCAGACATCAGTTACAGGGATATATCATGTTATTGCCCGGGGTCAGGGCGAACAGATTATCTTTTACGAGCGGGAGGATTATGAGGAATATTTAAAGCGATTGGAAAGATATTCTGATGAACATTTTACCATCTATTGCTTTTGTTTAATGGATAATCATGTGCATCTGTTAGTCAAAAGTACCGATTTAAGTCTTTATATGAAAAAAATAACGGTGAGTTTTGTTGCATGGTATAATCGGAAATACGATCGTAAAGGCTGGCTTTTTTTGGATCGTTTTAAAAGTGAACCGGTAGAAGAAGAAGGTTATCTGATGCGGTGTGTAAGGTATATTTTGCAGAATCCTTTAAAAGCGGGGATTTGTAAGGATATCTCTTCTTACCCCTGGGGAAGTTTTTCTTTCTATTACAGTAAAAGGAAAACCTGGATGGAAAGCATGCCGATAGAATTGCTTTTTGGAAATAAAGAGGAATTTTTGCAATTTGTTCAGGAAAAAGAAATCATTGCCGATACCAATAAATTGGAGATAGAAAAACGTATTTCTGATTATGATTTGATCCGGTTATGGCAGAAGGCGTTGGGAGAGAGAAATTATGGTAAAATGGAAAAAGAAGAAAGAGTGGAGTTTGTAAGATACATAGGACAGGAAACAAATGCAAGTGTAAGGCAACTTGCGCGTATTAGCGGATTCGGACGGGGATTGTTGTATCGGTTAAAGAAAAAATGAAATGAAAAATGGTGACAAAAGAACCGTCCCCCTGTCACCAAAATGTTGAAATAGGATGAGGCCCGAAGAATTTTACAGTCAAAAACAAACAGAAATACAACAAGCTTTAGCAGCAGTAAAGAAGAAGCGGAATGGGATAACTCTGGGAAAAATTATACTGTTTCTCGGTATGTGTATCGGGATATATTTTTTTGCGACAACAGCAGTCTGGGAAATTTTGGCTGTCAAGATAGGTTGTCTGATCCTGTTTATTATTTTATCCGTTTGGGACAATAAAGTCGTGGTTCGGATAAAGGAGTATGAAATTGCCCGGATTTGTTATCAGACTGAATTGAACTATTTAAAAGAAGAGTATGAGGGACTTCCGACGGGCAAAGAATATATGCGGGAAAATCATCCCTATGCGACAGATTTGGATATTTTGGGGGATAATTCGCTTTTTCAACAAATGAACAGGACCGTTCTTCCCGGAGGAAAAGACAAATTAGCGGAATACTTACTTTCTCCTTCCCGGACGGTTCAGGAAATAAAAGAAAGGCAGGATTCGGTAGCAGAATTAGCCGCATTGCCGGATTGGTGTAACGAATTCCGGGTAAAAGGCCGGTTGTATTCGCAGGCGGAGGGTAAACCTCTGGATTTAAATACATGGTTGAATGTGAAGCCTTATTTTTCCCATCGGTCCGTTTGGATGTATATATATTTTAGCAATATTCTGACTGTTGGAGCATGGATAGCAGTGTTGTTTTCCTATATCCCTTTTATTTTTGCTTTAGTATTATCCCTTGTCCAATTGAGTTGGGTAGCTTTGCATTTGAAACGTATGGGACTTTATAATGAACAATTGGACGGATTTATGCAGGTAACGGCTGTTTATTTGCATTTGATCCGTCACATGGAGGAAATTCCGTTTCAGTCGAAGCGTCTAAAAGACTTACAGCAGCGGTTGGGGGGCGAAAAACAGGAAGCGTTAAGGGCTTTTGCTGTATTGAATTCCCAATTAAATCGCTTTGAACAGCGGGGCAATTTTTTAGTAAGTACAATAGTAAATGGATTGTATACACATACGTTCTATGTCATTAAGAACTTAGATCGCTGGAAGTGTGTATACGGAAGTGCCGTTTTTAAGTGGATGGGGGCTATAAACGAAATAGATGCATTGGTCAGTATGGCCATTTATTATTTTAACCATCCGGAATATACGATTCCGATTTTAAAAGAGGGGAAATGGCTGACGGCGGAAGGAATAGGCCATCCTTTACTGGGGAAAAACGGGGGGGTAAAAAATGATTTTTCGGTCCGGGATATGCATGAGTTTTTTATTATTACCGGGGCAAATATGGCGGGTAAAAGTACATTTTTAAGAACGATAGGAGTAAATTTAGTGTTGGCCTTATCCGGAAATGTTGTTTGCAGCCGGAAATTTGAATTTGGTTTGATGGAGCTGTTTACCAGTATGCGGACTACAGATGATTTAGCCCGGTGCACATCCTATTTTCATGCGGAATTATTGCGTTTAAAACAATTGGTAGCTCAGGCCGGACAAACGGATCGCCTTTTTATTATTTTAGACGAAATGCTGAAAGGGACAAACTCTCAGGACAAACTTTACGGATCCGTGAAGTTTCTGGAACGTTTGATTCAATTGCCGGTTTCCGGGATGGTTGCTACCCACGATTTGGCTTTGGGGGAGTTGGCTGAAAAATATCCGGATCATTTTTTTAATTATTGTTTTGAGATTATTTCGACAGACGAGAATATTCAGTATGATTATAAATTAAAGGCCGGAATCAGCCGGAATATGAATGCTTCTTTGTTGCTTCGCAAAATGGGATTAATTAGGTGACAAAAGAACCGTCCCCTTGTCACCGGGTACGGTAGTGATGATCGTGGAGGATTGCCAATATTTTGTCTTTGAATGCTCCTTGAATGAGGATTTGTCCGTCTTTGACCGTCCCTCCGACCCCGCACTTGTTTTTAAGCAATTTAGCTAATTCTTTCAAATCTTCTTCTGTGCCGACAAAGCCTTGAACGAGGGTAACGGTTTTTCCTGCCCTTTGTTTCGTGTCGAGAACGACTTTCAGATGCTGCTTTTCGGGAGAAAGTGTTTCTAAAGCAGCCTCTTGCTCGTATTCGTATTTAAAATCCGGATTAGTGGAATAAACGATATTGATTCTTTCTTTTTTATTGCTCATGGAATAATGTTCTTTTTATAAATAACGGAATAGTCTTATTTAAGTTGATTTCTCCTGCAAAATTAAATTTTTTTGTTTAAATTTTAGCAAAAGACTTGATCAGTTAGAAATAGCGATTATTTTTGTATGTCTTTAAACCTATACCCTGCTGAATATTTTTTGCTGTTTCTGTTGAAAAGAAGAGCGGAATAAGGATGGAATTTTAAGGGTATATCGTTTTCAATGTAAACTTGTAAGTCTAAAGCTATGAATAAAATACTGAAGAAAAGGTATTTTTCGGACAGGGTGGTGCAAATGGAAGTAGAAGCTCCTTTAATTGCGAAGGCCCGTAAACCGGGGAATTTTGTAATCGTAAGGGTTGGAGAGAAAGGAGAGCGGATTCCATTGACGATTTCTGAAGCCGATATTCGCAGGGGAAGTATTACTTTGGTTATTCAGAAAATGGGGGTTTCTTCCACAAAATTGTGTGAGTTGGAAGAAGGTGATTACATTACGGATTTGGTTGGTCCTTTGGGAAAGGCAACGCATATAGAAAAGGTGGGTACTGTACTGGCTTGTGGGGGAGGGGTCGGAGTAGCGCCTTTATTGCCTATTGTGCAGGGTTTTAAAGAAGCGGGGAATAGAGTTGTTTCGGTAATTGCTGCCCGGACGAAGGAGTTGGTTATTCTGGAAAAAGAGATAAGCCGGTATTCTGATGAGGTGATCGTTATGACGGACGATGGCAGTTACGGGCGGAAAGGCTTGGTGACAGAAGGTATGGAAGAAGTGATTGGACGTGAAAAAATAGATATGGCTGTGACGATCGGGCCTGCTGTCATGATGAAATTTTGTTCGCTGTTGACAAAGAAATATGCTATTCCCACTATTGCAAGTTTAAATGCTATTATGGTAGACGGTACGGGTATGTGCGGGGCTTGCCGGGTGACAGTAGGAGGGAAGACGCGCTTTACTTGTATAGACGGACCGGAATTTGATGCGCATCAAATAGATTTCGATGAGATGATGTCGCGGTTAAGCGGGTATAAAAATATAGAAACGGAGAAAATGAGTCATCTGTAACTTTCTCCTGTACGGGAATAGGGAAGAAGTACAGAAGGAAGGAAATTTGGAAAGGAATTAAAGAGACCTCTTATTTCCGAAAAGATAGAAAGAATGGAAGGCCGGAATGAGGGGAGCAATAAAATAGAAGTTAGTAATAAATTGAGATATGGCTGTAAGTGACAGGAATACAGATTGGAGAAAAAAACTCCGGGAAGAAGTGAAGGGAAAAGAAAGGACAGGTATCGGACGGGTGAAGATGCCGGAATTGGAACCGGCAGAAAGGATAAAGAGCCAGCGTTTGGAAGTGAATACGGGACTTACGCGGGAAATGGCTTTGTTGGAAGCTAAGAGGTGTATGGATTGCGTAAATCCGACCTGTATGGAAGGGTGTCCGGTTGGAATTGATATTCCGGGTTTTATCAAGCATATTGAAAGGGGAGCATTTGGAGAAGCTGCAGCTATCTTAAAACAGACCAGTGCTCTGCCGGCTGTTTGCGGAAGAGTATGTCCCCAGGAAAAGCAGTGTGAAGCGAAGTGTTTTTATATACAAAAACTGAAGAAAGAACCGGTAGCTATCGGTTATTTGGAAAGGTTTGCCGCCGATTATGAGCGGGAATCCGGGCAAATAGCTGTACCGGCGGTAGCTGCTTCAAATGGTATACGGGTGGCTGCAATCGGGTCGGGACCTTCGGGTTTATCTTTTGCCGGGGATATGGTGAAATTGGGTTATGATGTTACTGTCTTTGAGGCTTTACATGAAATAGGAGGCGTATTAAAATATGGGATCCCTGAATTCCGTTTACCGAATAAAGTAGTAGATGTGGAGGTGGACAATTTACGGAAAATGGGGGTGAAGTTTGTGACTAACTTTATTGTGGGACTGACTGAGTCGATAGAAGGTTTAAAAGCGGAAGGCTTTAAGGGATTTTACGTCGGTTCCGGAGCAGGATTACCCCGTTTTATGAATATACCGGGGGAAAATGCGAACGGAATATTATCTTCGAATGAATACCTGACGCGGGTAAATTTGATGGGAGCTGATCAGGAAGATGCAGATACGCCGGTTTTCCGCGGGAAAAACGTAGTAGTGGTAGGAGGCGGAAACACGGCTATGGATTCTGTACGTACAGCGAAACGTTTAGGGGCAGAAAGGGCCATTATCGTTTACAGGCGTAGCGAAGCGGAAATGCCTGCCCGTATTGAAGAGGTAAAACATGCGAAAGAGGAAGGATGTGAGTTTATTACTTTGACGAATCCGGTTGAATATATTGTCAATGAACAAGGGAGAGTCAGGCAGGTAAAAGTGCAGAAAATGGCTTTGGGGGAACCGGATGAAAGCGGAAGAAGGAGCCCCGTACCGGTAGAGGGGTCCGATTATCGGATAGATGCGGACGTTGTAGTGGTGGCAGTAGGAGTATCTCCAAATCCGATTATTCCGCATTCCGTATCCGGATTGGAAGTTTCCAGGAGAGGGACGATTATTGTGAATGAAAATACGATGCAATCTAATATTCCTGGATTATATGCCGGAGGAGATATTGTAAGGGGAGGAGCCACCGTTATCCTGGCAATGGGAGATGGACGACGGGCCGCCCGTTATATGGATGAATATTTGAAAAATGCCGGAACCGGGCAGGAATGAGGCCCCCATGATTCGGTTTTTTAGGTGTATGCAACTGTCTGAAAGGAAAGCCGGAAAGTATTATTTTGTATATTTCTGTTGATAGGCTGATAGTTGAATCCTGTACTTGTGTAAATAAAACGAATTTGTCATTTTAAATTAGGGGAACAGTAAAATGTTCAGTCCTTTCGAGGGATAAGACGTTTGGCCGTTGCCCCGGAAGGGAAGTTGTATGCTTTTTTAGCATCCCCTTACCGGATGTTTTCTCTGGAATAATTTCCGAGATTGAAACATCAGCCGTTTTTTGTAAAATTTATTTTTTAAACTATATTAAAAATATTGTATAAATTTAAATAATTTTTTATGTTTGTACACGACTGCTTGCAGACGGATACAATCGGATTCGCTCGTGTGTGGTAACAGGAATGCAGGTGTGAGCTGTAAATCAATTTTTATAAAAGGAAAAATAAATTTTGTATGTTATGAGAAGGTTTTTATTTTTTATTTTGATTCTTATCGGTATTTCCGGAGAAGTGTTGGCACAGGAAAATTTCTATTGGGGATTCCGCGGGGGATTAAACATATCCCATGCAGTACAGAAGTCAGATGCCGGAGCTGATTTGGATTATAAAAGTAAACCGGGTTTCCGGGTTGGAATGGTGTTGGGAACGGGAATTGTAAAAAACTTATCGCTGGAGACGGGTTTGTATTTTACTACACTGGGGATGAAAAATAAGTTAATAACGGATGAAGTCAAATTCAATATCAATTATATACAACTTCCCATTCAGTTTGCTTTCCGGCCGGAGTTGGGAAAAAAGCTTCGGTTGCATGTCGGAGCAGGACCTTATGTTGCCTGCGGGGTAGGGGGCAAAATAGAGAATAGGTCGGAAAATATAGATGTATACGGAGACAAGGATTATTTTAAGAGATTTGATGCAGGAATGTCTGTATCCGGGGGATTGTGCATCGGTAAATTTTTTATCGGTTTAGGGTATGATTGGGGGTTGATTGATATATTCACTACCCAATTTAAGACGGATATCGGAATGATTGGGGGAGGAGGTTCTGAGGGACGAAAACTACATAACCGGAATTTTTGGGTAGGAATAGGTATTAATATTTGATAATTCTTTTATATCCATTAATCAATCAGAGGGAGCCGGAAAGCTCCCTCTCATTATTTTTCCGTATCCCGGTAGAAGTTATTCTTTTAATTTTTCGGCCATGGCATAAGCTATTTTCCGGCAATCTTCTACATCCTGAAATTTGGGAGAGCCGGAAGCATCGGCATGCGGAGCTACGATTTCCCATTTCATTTTGTCTGCAAATTGAGTAAAACGGGGAAGTGCACCTCCTGCCCAGGTTTTATTGGCAAAGAACGCCAGATAATGATTTTTGACACCTATATTTTCCAGTTCACTTAAAAGGGTTTCCATGGTTGGGAAAATTCCCCCGTTATAGGAACAGCTTCCTAAAATAACTCCTTTGTAACGGAAAATATCATTGATCATATAAGAAGGATGGGTCTTGGACGTATCGTGTATTCTGATCTTTTTGACCCCTTTTTCTGCCAGGAAACGCCCGATCAGATCGGCCATTTTTTCAGTATGTCCGTACATACTGCTAAAAGCGATGACGACGCCTTCGTCGGTTTCGTATTTACTCCATTTATCGTATTTCGCTATGATTTCAGGAATATGACTCCGCCAGATGGGACCGTGTGTGGCACAAATTGTACTGACCGCGAGACCTCCTAGTTTTTTCAGTGCAGATTGTGCGGGCATGCCGTATTTCCCTACGATATTGGAATAATAACGGCTGATCTCTTCTTCCAGATAATCCAGGTCTAACTGATCGTCGAAAATTCCGCCGTCTAAGGTACCAAAAGCTCCAAATACGTCCCCACTGAACAGTAATTGTGCTTTCGGCAAATAGGTAACCATTGTTTCCGGCCAGTGGAGCATAGGTACCATATAAAAATTCAGTTGTTGTTCTCCGAGATCCAGGCAACTTCCTTCTTTTGCTTCCAGTAAGTTCGTGTGAATGCCGTAATAATTTTCCAGCATGGGAAAAGTTTTACTGTTGCCCACCAGGGTCAGCTCCGGATAATGACAGAGGAGGGCTTTTATTGCTCCGGAATGATCCGGTTCCATATGGTTGATAATCAAATAATCTACTTTTCTTCCGTTTAAGGTTGCCTCTAGGCTTTCCAGATAGTCGTCCATACGACTTCTTTCGACAGTATCGATGACAGCTACTTTTTCGTCTACGATGACATAAGAATTATAAGCTACGCCTTTGGGAAGAGGCCAATAATTTTCAAATAGGTGGGTTCTGCGATCGTTTACCCCGATCCAGAAAATGTTTTTTTTAATCTCAATTGCCTGATTCATATAAATTGTATTTATAATTAGATTTATTATTTTCTTACTTCGTTTATTTTCAAAGGACCGAAGAACAGCATATTCCTGAAACAGGAAATATTTTCAGGCATCTGATAGCAGTTCTGAAAACTACAATTCTCCTTTATCGGTATGCAAAGGTAAAAAAAAGTCGTCATATAACGTATGACGACCTTTTTAAACTCATATGCTGTAAATTATTTAATGCCTAATTTATCTTTCAATGCCTGAGGAAGAGCATCTTTATGAATCATAATGGAAGTCGTTTTGTAAGCTACAAAAGGATAAGAAGCATATAAATAACCGTGATATTGGTTATAATCTCCCCAGGAATTTTTTACGATAAAATATTTATTTCCATTTTGGTCTACGGCTTTTCCTACGGCATGCATACCATGATCATCCGTGGTTTGAAAATTGTCAAAAGCCTCCTGGCGCATTTCCTGCGTAATGGTTTTTTCTTTTCCCGGTTTCTCCAATAATTTAGCTTGTTTGTCTTCTTTTTTCATTTTTACCCATTTTGCAATTTCTGCATCACTGGTCTCTGTGTTTTCAATATCCGGGATAATCGCAATGCCGTCTCTCAAAAATCCGACTTCAGAAACATCTGATCCCCAGGAAAAAGTATATCCCTTGTCGATAGCTTTGTCCAGAACATCCATCAATTCATCCAGGGGAAGATTGTAACTTTCCTCTCCGATCCAATTGTCGGGAACTTCCAAAGCAAATTTTGTGTAGAAAGGATGATGAGTGAAAGAAGTGAGACTTATATAGTCGTCCATATTCAGGCCGGTAGACTGATAAAAGGACATGGGGGTATATTCCTGTCCCCGGAAGGTGAATTTTTCCGGTTTTGCACCCAGATAGGCATCTAAAATACCGTCGAATCCTTTTTTCCAGGCTGTACTGAGTTTTTTGTTCGGATTGGATACGATAACTCTTAAATAAGCACCGAGTACACCATCCAATTCAGCATGAACATGTACATTTTCTCCGTAATTTAATCCGCTGTAGATTTCCAGAGGAACAATACCGTAGTTTTTGATTGCCCAGGTTACATCGGCAGAAGCTCCTCCCTGTGCGAAATTCATACAACCCTGCATGCGGACGTATTTATCGGCTTTTTCATTATAAGTATTCCACACAATATACATGGGTGCTAAACTGACACTGTCTTTACCGAGGCGCATCATTTCTGATTCCAGTAAGGAAATGGTCGACCAGGACCAGCAAGTACCTGCTCTGTCCTGAGATTTTACGGAAGTTGCAGGCAAACGTCTGAGTTCTGTAAACTGATAACCTTGTTTTTCTTCTTCTTTTTTCTTTTTCTTGCTGTTACCTGCTGTTGCAACGGTTGCGAAAGCCAGCAACAGGCTAAACATTAAAAGTACGGTTTTTCTCATTTCAAAATTATTTTAAGTTTTAGATTAAATTTGCGGGTAAAGATAATGATTTTATTCAATAGGATGAATTTCGTCTTTAAGAAACCGGTATTTCCAGTTGCAAATAGCAATAAAAATGACACCGGCTATTAACATAATCAATGTATCCAGATAGGAAGCTGACGGATGCAGATCTTTGAATAAAGCATGGGTTTGCAGGGCAGAAGCGTCCGAAGTAAACATCACGGCTGCTAGAAAATTATTTGCCAGGTGTAATCCGATAGCTAATTCCAGTCCGTCGTCTTTTATGGCAACAAAACCCAGTATCAGTCCCATAGTAAGGTATTGGGGAAGGGCTACTTCTACACCGAAAGCTTTGATTTCGGGATTACTGATATGCATTAACGCGAAAAGGATAGCGATTAAAAGAAAAGCCATCCATTTGGATTTAATAAGGAGAGTCGTTCCTTGCATCAGATAGCCCCGGAAAAGAATTTCTTCAAAGGCTGTTTGTATAGGAAGGAAAATCAGGGAAATAATGACGAGTATAAAGAAATTCACCGGATCGAACTGAAACAGGATATCCGAATTGTCCGAAGATAAAATGGTGATTGCAAAAGTAATCAGCGTGAGTACACCCCATATCGCCGCTCCGAAACCCAGGCGTTTCCAGTCAAATTTCGAACGACCGGTGACAATGTCCAGATAATTTTTTTTTTGCAGGAACCGAATGCAGGCGAACAAAGCTACAAAGCCACCTGCAAAAGTGAATAAAGTAAGGGCAAGACCGGTATTTGTGGACGTCAGGGGACCGATATTTCCTTGCATGGCTGCTTCCGGGTTTTGTATCAGCAGATACAGAGCCAGCGGCAGACTTGCTATTTGTATGGCAACGAAGACAATGAGAAGGGTAAGGACATACAATGTCCAGTTATTCCTTCCTTTATAAGCTTTTTCCAGAAACATGGTATTGGATTTAAAAAGTTAAAATTTATCTCCTAAGTTTTTTAATAATAATTCCAGGCTATATTCGTCTGCTACCAGCACCTGGCGGGCTTTACTTCCTTCGAAAGGACCGACAATTCCGGCGGCTTCCAGCTGGTCTACAATACGTCCGGCCCGGTTATAACCGATGGAAAAGCGGCGCTGGATAGAAGAAGTGGAGCCTTGCTGAGAATTGACAACTAGTTTGGCTGCTTCTTCAAATAAAGGGTCTTTTACGCCCAGATCAGCTTCCTGAATACTCGTGTTACCCTCATTTTCGGGGATATATTCCGGTAATGCAAACGCAGAAGGATAGGATTGCTGGGAAGCTATAAAATGAGTGACAGCGTCGATCTCGGGAGTATCGACAAAGGCACATTGTACACGCGTCATTTCGTTTCCTACAGAGATTAACAAATCTCCGCGCCCGATCAGTTGGTTGGCTCCGGGGGAATCCAGAATAGTACGGGAGTCGATCATAGAAGCTACTTTAAAAGCAATACGGGCCGGAAAGTTTGCTTTAATGACACCTGTAATAATATTGGTGGAAGGGCGTTGTGTAGCAATGATCATGTGTATTCCTACGGCCCGTGCTAATTGGGCTATCCGGGCGATAGGCTGCTCTACATCTTTCCCTGCAGTCATAATCAGGTCGGCGAATTCATCCACGACGACAACAATATAAGGCAGGTATTTATGCCCTTTGGAAGGGTTAAGCTGACGTTTTATAAATTTCTCATTGTATTCTTTAATATTCCGGACCTGGGCCTCTTTTAACAGATCATACCGGTTGTCCATTTCGATACAAAGAGAATTGAGGGTATTGATCACTTTAGTGGTTTCCGTAATAATTGCATCTTCTTCGTCGGGCAGTTTTGCCAGAAAATGTTTTTCAATGATCGAATAGATACTCAGTTCTACTTTTTTAGGGTCGACCATCACAAATTTTAACTGGGAAGGATGCTTCTTATACAGGAGAGAAGTGATGATGGCATTTAATCCCACGGATTTACCTTGACCGGTTGCTCCGGCTACTAACAAATGAGGCATTTTAGCCAGATCGAAAGTATAGGTTTCGTTTGAGATGGTACGTCCTAAAGCTACCGGCAGGGCATATTTGGATTCCTGGAATTTTTTGGATGCCAGTATTCCCCGCATGGAAACGATTTCCGGATTTTGGTTCGGGACTTCTATACCGATCGTGCCTGCACCGGGAATGGGGGCTATAATACGGATACCTAAAGCAGCAAGACTTAATGCGATATCGTCTTCCAAATTTTTGATCTTGGAAATTTTAACGCCTGGAGCCGGAATAATTTCGTAAAGGGTGACAGTCGGACCAATCGTAGCTTTTATTTTGACAATTTCAATCTTGTAATTTCTGAGTGTTTCGACAATTTTATTTTTATTTTCGTCCAATTCATTTTGAGTTACCTTTGGGTTTCCGCTAGAGTGTTCTTCCAGCAGGTCGAGGGTCGGGTAACAATAATGTGATAAGTCGAGAGTGGGGTCATAGTCCTCTTCCGGTTGCAGGTTCTTATTGACCGTTTCCTCTTTCTTTTCGTTGTTAATAGTGAGTTCTACATTTTCTTTTTCTCCGTTTTTTCCCGGGTCGTTAAAAGATAAGTCTTCCGGTTGTTCTTCCGTAGGAACAGTTTTGTGAAACATATTCAGTTCTGTCGGGAATTCTATATCTATGGTAGAAAGGGAAGAGGACGGTATATCCTCCGTTGTTTCTTCCTTTATCCGGATAAAGTCTTTACCGGGATTGAACTCCTCCTCTATAGTAATGACCGGCGGGAAGATATTGTTTTCTTCGTTTTTTTCTTTAGGGTCAGTTGTGTTCTGCTTTTCATTGTTGTCATCGGTTTCCGTATTTTCGCCGGCTTTAGCAATTTCTGAAACCTTTTCCGGTTTTCGGGGGATAAGGTTTTTGATACAAAGGACACATTTAGCGAAGGCTTTTTCAAATCCGAAGAACAGAAGAATGGCAAAAGTCAGTATAAGCAGGAAAAATGTTCCGATTCCGCCGATCAGGGAATTAAGCCATTGAGTGACAAAATATCCGTGTGCTCCCCCCGGATAGAGATAAGATCTTTTTAAATCCAGCAGCGAATAAAATAAATCGGAAATATAACCTAAAAATAAAGAGAGCCATATTATGAACACAATGCCGAAAAAAATCTTTTTCGGATAAGCGGTAATTTTTTTCCCTGCAATTTGAATACCAGATAGAATCAGCAGATAACAAAAGATAAAAGAAGATATGCCAAACCATCGGTTGATCAGCAGGTCCGACCACCAGGCTCCCAGCGTACCGGCCGGATTTCCGGCTGTGATTTCCGGGTTACTGACTATTTGCCGGAGTCCTTTATCAATAAGGCTTTGATCGATTCCTCCGGTAAAAAAGAAGCCGATAAAAGAAAATAATAGATAAAGGGAAAATAATATTAAAGCCATCCCCATAATAAAACGGGTACGGGGTTCTTTTAAAAATGACAAGGCGGATTCGGACTGTTTTTTTTCATAAGCCCGTCGATTTATACTTTTTTTCATTCGTAAACGCTTCTCTAAGGTAAAGGTAATAATATAAATATCTTATACTAAAATACTTAATAAAATGGAATAAGAATTTGCCAGATTTCAATTTTGCCTTTGCAAGATACAAATTAATTGAAAACTGAAAATTGAAAACTGAAAATTATTTTGTGAAAGGGGAGAAGAATCTTAAAATTATACCCAGGTATTTCTTTGTTCTGGCATT
Organism: uncultured Odoribacter sp.; assembly: GCF_937966165.1. NCBI lineage: Bacteria > Pseudomonadati > Bacteroidota > Bacteroidia > Bacteroidales > Odoribacteraceae > Odoribacter > uncultured Odoribacter sp. Next base: position 336,077 of record NZ_CALCLB010000012.1, on the reverse strand, counting down.
TACCGAAAAAGAAAATTCTTTTTCAGTAAATGGAGGAAGCTTACTTGGGTAAAATATAAGAATTATTGGTAGAGAAATCGCTTTATACTTCTTTTCGGTGTTTTTTCAAATTCTTCATTGTAAATTTTGATTTTAGAGATTTGGCTGTAGGCCGGTAATTGCTGGTTTAACTGTTTGAGATTTTCATCCATGATTTTCTGTAAATCATTTTCATGGATGCGATCGTTACCGGCAGCTTCAAAATCGGGATAAACAAGTGCTATCAATTTTCCTTCTTGTTCGATGACAATGGATTCTGTAACATAGATCATATTATTCAGTTTATCTTCGATTTCTTCCGGGTATATGTTTTGTCCGCTGGGACCTAATAACATATTTTTACTGCGTCCTTTAATGAAAAGGTTACCTTCTGTATCAATCAAACCGAGATCGCCCGTATGCAACCAACCGTCCTCGTCGATGGCTGCAGCTGTCGCTTCCGGATTTTTATAATACCCTTTCATAACACAATCCCCTTTTGCCATAATTTCTCCTACGATATGCTGGGGATCTTCAGAATCGATTTTTAATTGTACCCGGTTAACTGCTTTCCCGCAGGAACCCTGACGAAAATATTTCCAGTCTTCATAACTTAAAAGAGGCCCGCATTCCGTCATTCCGTATCCTACCGTATAGGGAAAATGAATGGATCTCAGGAAATTTTCCACTTCTTTATTCAAGGCTGCACCTCCGATAATCAGTTGCTTGAATTTACCGCCCAAAGCGTCCATGAGTTTTTGGCGGATGGTATCCCTGATTTTATCATTGATAACCGGTATATTCATTAACAGGCGGATATGCGGCTTTTCAATGGCCGGAAATATTTTTTTCCGTATAATTTTTTCGATGATTAACGGTACGGTAATAATTAAATCCGGTTTTACCTCTGCAAAAGCATCTGCGATGATTTTGGGGGAGGGAGTGCGGGAAAGGAAATGAATATGCGTTCCGTTTACAAACTGATAGATAAATTCGAAGGCCAGTCCGTACATGTGTGCCATCGGTAACATGCATACGATTTGTTCACCCGGATTATAACCCAATACTTCAATACCGAATTTCATATTCGTCCACAGACTCCGGTAGGGAAGCATGACCCCTTTTGAAAAACTGGTTGTACCGGATGTGTAATTGATAACTGCCAGGTCTTCCAGACAATCGTATTCATATTTTACGTTTTCAGCCTGGAAGCGTTCAGGGTATTTTTTGCCGAACAATTCATTTAAACGTTCCCGGGCTTCTGTCAGGGATTTTTTATTCGAATGCCGTAAAGAATAGTCTTCAATACGTAGGATACCATCCAAACCGGGCATTGCATTTTCGTCTAAATTTTCCCATACAATATCCCCGGCAAAGAGAAGACGGGCTTCTGAATGATTGACAATATGGTGAATATTGTCCGGTTTGAATTCATTTAAAATGGGAACAGCCACAGCCCCATAAGTCAGGGTGGCTAAAAAAGCGATTCCCCAGCTTGACATATTGCGGCTGCATAAAGCAATTTTATCGCCTTTTTTAATACCGCTATGTTCAAAAAGAATATGTAATTTTTCGATTTTCCGGGCGACATCTTTATAGGAAGAAGTAGCCCCCTTAAAGTCGGTAAGAGAAGGTCTGTCCCAATTCTTTTTTATACTTTCTTCAATGTATTGTATAAAGTTTTCTTCCATGATGATTTATTTAGCGGTCTCAAATATAACTCTTTATACATTAATATGGAAGGAAAACAGGAAATTTAGGTTTTATACAGGAAGGATAAAGAAAAGTGAGGAAAGTAAATAAAAATTATAGAATTAAAGTAAAGTCAGACGAGAATACTGAATCTTTTGTTGACTTTACTTATTTATCTGTATTTCAGAATTATTGATATAAATATCGTTTTATGCTTCTTTTCGGTGTTTTTTCAAATTCTTCATGCCGGATGCGGATTCTGCTGATCTGGCTGTATCCGGGGAGAATTTCATTGAGTTGTTTCCGGTTGTGGTCCAATTGTTTTGTCAGTGCTTCGTCTGAAAGTTTCGCAGCTTTCGCGGCCTCGAAGTCCGGGTAAATGAGGGCAACTAACTTTCCGTCTTGTTCAATGACCAGGGATTCGGCCACAAAAGGCATGACATTTAATTTGTCTTCGATTTCTTCCGGATATATGTTTTGTCCACTGGGACCTAATATCATATTTTTATTCCTGCCTTTGATATACAAGTAATTGTCTTTGTCCAGAATACCTAGGTCTCCTGTATGCAACCAGCCGTCTTCATCCAAAGCAGCAGCAGTTGCTTCCGGATTTTTGTAATATCCTTTCATTACATTGGTGCCTCGCACCAGGATTTCCCCTACGATCCGGTGAGGATCGGAAGAATCGATCTGTATCTCTATACGATCGACAGCTTTTCCGCAGGAACCGAGACGGAAAGTCAGCCAATCGTCGAAAGAAATTCCGGGTCCGCATTCCGTCATTCCGTAACCTACTGTATAGGGGAAACGGATGTCTGCCAGAAAAGCTTCTACTTCATGATTTAAAGCAGCTCCTCCAACGGCTAATAGTTTAAACTGTCCTCCGAAAGCGTCCAGTACTTTCTGGCGGATAGAAGCCTTTATCCGTTTGTTTACATAAGGAATCCGGAGGAAAAGGCGGATGGAAGGACGGTTAATTTGGGGAAAAACTCCCTTCCGGATAATTTTCTCAATAATTAACGGAACGGCTACGATCAAATTCGGACGAATACTGGTGAATACTTCACTGATTACACGCGGAGAAGGAATCTTGGAGAGGAAAAATACTTGTGTACCACTGGCGAAAGGATAAATAAATTCGAAAGCTAATCCATACATATGAGCCATGGTAAGTATACTCACCAGTTTTTCTCCCGGATGGTAACCCATTTTATCTAAGGCGAAACGTAAATTCGACCACATGCTCCGGTAAGGCAGTAATACACCTTTGGAAGCACTGGTTGTGCCCGAAGTATAATTGATAAGAGCAATGTCTTCCGGATGGTCGGGAGCATATTTTACATCTTCAACTGTGAATCGGTCCGGATATTTTTGTCCGAAAAGTTCATTGACTTTTTTACGTGCTTCTGTCAACAGGGAATTATTGGCATGCCGGATGGAGTAGTCTTCCATGCGGATCACCCCGTCCAGATAAGGCATATGATTGTGATCCAGGTTTTCCCAGACCGAATCCCCTACAAACAATAGTTTGCATTCCGAATGATTGATAATGTGATGGATATTGTCGGGTTTAAATTCGTGTAAGATCGGGACAGCAATTGCTCCGTAGGTGACTATTGCCAAAAAAGCGATTCCCCAGTGAGAAGCATTCCGGCTGCATAAAGCAATTTTATCTGCTTTTTTTATCCCACTGTTTTCAAATAGCAAATGGAGTTTTTCAATTTTCCGGGCAATATCTTTGTAAGTATAAGTTACTCCTTTATAATCCGTTAATGCGGGTAATTCCCAATGTTCCTTAATACTGTATTCAAGTAAATATATAAAACTGTTTTCCATATTTGTCAGATTATCCTTATTCGTATTTATACTATGAATACCTTTAAAAAGTTAAAGTAGAAGCTGTTAAAAGAGGGTTATAGGTTGTCTTTCAAAGTTAAATAATGTGAGGAGTTGAAACTTTAGTAAGCCAGTGTCGTAAGTAAAAACGAGCAATTGAAGTTGTTTACTATTTTGTTAAGTTTCAATATTTTAAACCAAATTAATTATGAAAAAGACAGAAAATCCAAACACGCCTATTTTTGGTACATCTGAAGAAGCACGGGTCGCTCCGAAATTTGAGTTGGCTGATAACTCTATGCCGGGAGAAGTGGCTTATCAGATGGTACATGACGAAGCTATGCTGGACGGGAATTCCCGTTTGAATTTAGCTACGTTCGTTACAACCTGGATGGACGATTATGCCCGCCGGGTGATGACTGAAAATATGGATAAGAATATGATCGATAAAACGGAATACCCGCAAACGGCAGAAATAGAAAGACGTTGTGTAAATATTTTGGCTAAATTGTGGAATTCCCCTGAAGACCCTTATTGTACCGGAACAAGTACGGTAGGTTCTTCCGAAGCTTGTATGTTGGGAGGGATTGCCGCTTTGAAACGCTGGCAAAAACGTCGCAGGGCAAAAGGTCTGCCTACTGATAAACCCAATTTTATTATTTCCAGCTGTATGCAAGTTGTATGGGAGAAGTTTGCCGTATACTGGGATGTAGAAATGCGTATGGTTCCGGTAACTTATGATAAGATAACACTGGATCCGGACGATGTTGTCAGAATGTGTGATGAAAACACGATTTGCGTCGTTCCTATTCAGGGAGTAACCATTACAGGTTTGAATGACGACGTAAAAGCCATTAACGATGCCTTGGATAAATTGAATGCTGAAAAAGGTTGGGAGATCTGCATACACGTAGATGCAGCCACCGGCGGTTTTATACATCCGTTTATCGATCCGGAAACAGAATGGGATTTCCGTTTGAAATGGGTACTTTCTATCAGTACTTCCGGTCATAAATTCGGTTTGGTATACCCGGGTGTAGGCTGGGTGGTATGGAAGGATAAACAATATTTGCCGCAGGATATGAACTTTGCCGTGAATTATTTGGGAGCAGATATTCCGAGTATTTCAATTAACTTCTCCCGTCCGGGAAATCAGGTATTGGCTCAGTATTACCAGTTCCTGCGTCTGGGTAAGGAAGGATATCGACAGATTCAGCAAAATTGCCTGGACGTATGTACTTATCTGAGAAAACAGCTGGATGAAATGGGTATTTTTGAGTTCCTGAGTGATGAAAACCCAAATCCGTTGTTTATATGGAAATTGAAAGATGATCCGGACCGGAAATGGACGCTGTACGATCTGTCGGACGCATTGCATGTGGAAGGCTGGCAAGTTCCGGCTTATACCATGCCCAAAGCAATGGAAGATGTCGTTATTATGCGGGTTGTGGTTCGTCAGGGGACAGGCATTGATCTGGCCGATTTGCTGATGCAGGATATGCGCCGTAATATCGAAATCCTGGATAAATTAATGGAGCCGACCAATAGTGCTATCCAATGGAGAAATAAGATTCCGCAGAAACCGAGAGGATTTAACCATGCACGTTGATCCTTAGTGTAGATAAATAAAAAAGCCGGGCGAAGATTTTTTCGTCCGGTTTTTTGTGAAAAATATTTCTTTGTAAAGTTTTGAAATTTGTCGTTGTGTTCAACCTGGAAATACAAGTCGTTTTTGTTCACTGACAATAGATCTGAAATCTTATTATACAATCCCGGATTGGAAGAGAGAATTCCCGTAATTTCTCTCTTCTTCGTTTGCTTAAATGATAACAATAGCGTATAGAACAAAAAAAATCGTTTTTTTAAAGAGCTTGACATTTTTGATATTATTAAAAATAAATTATCTTTAACCAACTAAAATAGAGCAGTCTTATTCTTTGCATTCGATTCCTGACAGAGGAAGTAGTAGTAGGAGTACAACTACAGGGAGACGTATTTTATTCCTGTAATTTCTGTAAGAGTAATTTATTGATTATTTTATTTGTAAGAGGAACCATTTATATAACATTTAAAATTTTAGATGAATATATGATTGGGGAAGAGATGAATTATTCAATGAAAAATAAAATTTAGTAAACTTAAAAAATGTATATGAATACTATTGTTATCGGGATAGGAGAAGCCCTGTGGGATATACTACCGGAAGAGAAAAAAATCGGTGGGGCGCCTGCTAATTATGCTTATCATGTATCGCAATTCGGACTGGACAGCCGGGTTGTAAGTGCGGTTGGGAACGATCAGCTGGGAAACGGGATTTTAAAAGGTTTTGAAGAAAAACGATTGAAGTACCATATTGATCGGGTTCCTTATCCCACGGGGAGCGTTGTGGTGGAATTGGACGGTCGCGGGGAACCCTGTTATGAGATCAAAGAGGGAGTGGCTTGGGATAATATACCTTACACAGAGTCGTTAGAAGAATTAGCGCATAATACACGTTGTGTATGTTTTGGATCATTAGCGCAACGGAGTAAGGTGTCACGGACGACTATTACTCATTTTTTGGACGCAATGCCCGACGGGGAGGGACAGTATAAGATTTTTGATGTCAATCTCCGTCAGGAATTTTATACGAAAGAAGTGATCTGTGATTCCCTGCTCCGTTGTAATGTTTTAAAATTGAATGCGGGAGAATTGGTATTCCTGAGTCAGATGTTCGGTTTTTCTGACATTGCTCTGGAAGATAAATGCTGGATACTGCTAGGCAAATATAACCTGAAGATACTGATACTTACCTGCGGGATAAATGGCAGTTATGTATTTACGCCGGGGGCTGTATCATTTGTTGAAACTCCGTGCGTAAAGGTGGCAGATGCGGTGGGAGCAGGAGATTCTTTTACGGCAGCTTTTTCTGCTTCTGTTTTGAAAGGACATACAATTGAAGAGGCTCATCATCTGGCAGTAGATGTTGCTGCTTTTGTCTGTACGCAAAAAGGAGCAATGCCTGTACTTCCTCCGGAATTGAAAAACCGTTTATAATCCAGGGAGATCGTTTGGGAAAGGGAATATTAATTGTAAATTTTTGTTCAGGGGGAATTTAGTGATTTGTCTGTAAGTAAAAAATATTTATATATTGTTGATTATCAGATTTATATTAGAGATTTATTTCAAAAATTATATTTAAAAAAATATACAATTTGTTTCCCGGTTGGGTGATTTTCAGAAAACAGAAACAAAAGTTCATCGGCAGGAGGATAACTTAAAGGATGAACTTTTATAGCTGTTTTTCCAGCTTTTCAGTTACCTGAAAGCAGAGTGATGAATTTTTCTCCGTGAAAAGTGGATTGAAAGACATCTTGTTGTTTCCCCTTATTGTACCTGGATCGTTTTTATAAATGTAATCTGCATTTAGTCCTTATCGATCCGTAGCAAGCAGTTTCCTGCATGCAGGAAGTTCGGGTTGCCTCTGTTTTCTTCCCAGACGGATAGGACTGTATCCTACTTCCCGCCAAAACCTATATTCATTATATGGGGGAAGGAGTATAATATATTTTTGTGTTTTATAAGTTTATAAAATACTCAATTAAGTTAATTTGTTTATTTCTCCTTGCTGAATGAAAGGCAGATTCTCCCGTATTTTAGTGACAGGCCAGTTCCACCATTGCAAATTTTCCAGACGGGCTATTGTTTTGGCATCGAAACGTTTCCTGATTTTTTTTGCAGGTACACCTCCTGCAATGGTATAAGGCTCTACATCTTTAGTAACGACAGCCCTTGCCCCGATGATTGCTCCATTGCCGATATGTACTCCCGAGAGAATAACGGCTTCGTAACCAATCCAGACGTCATTGCCGATAACAATATCTCCCCGGTTATCCCAGGCTTGAAGTATATTCTTTTTTTCTAAATTCCACTCTTCCCAGAATAGCGGGAAAGTATAGGAGGATAAAGACGACAGGGAGTGGTTGGCACAGTTAAATAGAAATTTTGCCCCACAGGCAATGGAACAAAATTTACCGATGATCAGTTTTTCTGAATGCAGGGGGTAATGATAAAGTACATTATTTTTTTCAAAATGCAGGGGATCGCATACGAAGTCATTGTATATGGTATAGTCACCGACCTGAATGCTAGGGTCTTTTACGACTGCTTTCAGATAAACAGTCTGCCGGTCTTGAGAACGGGGGTAAATTTTTTTCATGATTTGAATTGTTTTTTAAGATAAAGCACAGATTGGATCATCAACAGCATGACAAACAGGTATTCAGCAGTCATATATGCAGTTAAAGTTGCTTTTAGCCACTGGCTTAAAAAATAGAGATAAATAAGATAGAATACGATTGTAAGGACTTGAAACAGAAAGGCTATTTTCGTATTCCCTGTCCCTGTGACAGCATTGATATAAACATAGGCGGGCAGGGCAAAAATGTAATTCAACAGCATGATGCTATAGGGTGCAATCGCTTGTTGAATCAGTATTTCATTAGGGGTATAGAAATGGATTATTGTACGGCGGCAAAGCAAGGCCGTTATTACTAATGGAATACCTACGGCATAGCCCAATTTCACTATCCGGCGACAGACCGGAAAAAGTTGGCGGGACTGTTTAGCACCGAACAGATTGCTGATGAGAGAACCTGTTGTAGATGCAAAAGAGTTCACAATGACAAAAAACAGGGTAGAAACGCTACGGGTAATATTGGAGACAGCTAGTTCCGTTTTTCCCAGGTGTTCTATGGCAATAAAAAAAAGAAACCAGGGACTAACGCTGATAAAGGCATGCAGCATACTCCATACTGACAGTTGAAATATTTTTGAAAGCAGCCTGCCCTCATAAACCGCCTTTAAACCGTATTTTGCAGGATCGGTTTTCTGATATAAATAAACGGCAAGTAGGAAAAAGGAAGCTGCTTCGGACAGGGAGGAAGCCATCGCTGCTCCCGATATACCTTGACCCAGTATAAATATCAATAGATAATTGAGCGGTATATTGATACTGAAGGCGAAAAGGGCAGCAATAGACAATGCTTTGGTTTGTGTAATACCTGTCAAAAAAGCACGTAAGGCCAGAAATGGAAACGAGAATAATAAGCCGGTACTTCTCCAGTAAAGATAGTCGACGACTGCTTGATAAATTTCAGCCGAGGAGATCAGTTGTTTCAGTATAAAAGGTGAGAGCAGGTTTATAAACAGACAAAGCAGGATAGCTAGCAGGACTAGGAAATACAATCCCTGAAAAAAAGTCCGTCCGGTCTGTTTATAATTTTGTTCTCCGTTTCGACGGGCAATCATAACTTGCAGTCCGGTACTGAAACCAAAACCGAGCATATAGCTGGCCAGGTAATAAATTCCGCCCAGGGCAGATGCTCCGAGTTCCGTTTCGCCGACGTGCCCGAGGAATAGGGCATCCGTGATATTGATTAATTGTTCCGTAAGGATGCTCATCATCACCGGGAAATTGATGAGCCAGATTTGTTTATAATTATAATTCATTACTCAACAGATATCTATAGAAACATATCCTGAATAAACAGATACATTTCTGAAAACGATAAATACAGGATAATAAAACGCTGTGCCAGATTAGAATAACCTGTCAGTTGCTTGAATAGCTTTGCGATTGATAAGTACTATTCGTGAAGAAGAGCTATATACAGCGTTGGCTTTTCATGAGTGGAACAAACAAATTTTGATATTTCAGGGGATAAAGATAATATTTTTTAATTGAAATAACACCCGGGGCCGGGGGAAGGTGTCATCTGTACCCGCGACTTATTCTTTTGTAACCCTTACTTTCAGAGGTTCGCTGAAGTTGTCCAATATGTCAATTTTATACTCTTTCCATTTGCTTACAGTTGCCTGTTCCCCTTTTTCGGCAGTGCTCTCGTAGCTGAAAATAACGATCTTTTCATCTTCAAATTCTGATAACCGGAATGAATGGCAGACAATGCAACCGCCGAAACTGCCATCCGGTTGGATACTATTGCCACTCCAGCCGGAATCATAAGTGATTTTAAATCTGTCTATGATAGCGCTCATCTTATTTCTGGTATCGATTATAAAAGCGTCCCCGAATTTCAAGGTATCGGTTCGCAAATATACACGACCCTCTTCTGTCTCAAGACTAAAAAGATATTTCCCGATAGCCTGCGGTAAATTATTTTGCTGTAATATGTCCTCTTTTTCATAATAAATCAGAAACGATTGATGTACTGTGTCCGGTGTTGTGATTCTGATTTCCAGTTGCAGGTGAGGAGATCGGTCATTCCATGGCTTTGGTTGAATATACAGATTAACGGGTTCTATCGTCATGTCGTCAAAACGAACAGCAGGATTGTTATTATATCCTTGTTTTAGCAGGATTCTCCTATTATTTTGTGCATTCATAGTGTCGGTTGTCAAAAACAGCAGGAAAAACATTAATATTTTTTGATACCCTTTCATACAATAATGGATTAATCCTGAATGGTGTTCAGTCCTTTCATATTTCGCTACGAATATAGTTATAATAATTTAAAGGGCCGGGGGAATGTGTCTTTTGGTTTTTGTTTAAAAGGGTAGGATGTCTTTATTCTTTTTTGTAATTATAAAAAGCATAAATTTCCGGATTACAGCTAAGACAGTCAGGTCTGGTAACGAATATAACCTGAGGTTTCAGGAGCTCCTTGTCCAGCATTGAAAAAGATAATGCAAAACTCCCGTTCCTCTTTGTCGATAAGCAGTGTTACCGGCATGAATACGGGAAATTACCGTTCAGCAGAAGTTGTGAAAAAAGGAAATTCAAGCTGGCGGGCAAAGAACATTCGAGTCATCATAAGTGAGACAATCTTTTCGGAAAAGATTAGGTATTAATAGATATAAATAAAACACAATTATTATTTAATATCTGTAAATCACAAAATAAATATTGTTTATCTGATTTATTGTATTACCTTTGTCTGCGGTTAGAGTTACGAATCGTTATCGACAAAGTTCTTCTTTATTTAATAAGCAAGTCTCTCCTTTAATTATCCTCTCTCTAATTAGTATTAATTTTTATTTTATTTCAGATGAACATTTACATTTCAGGTTTAAGCTATGGCACAAATGATGCAGACTTAAACGAGCTATTTACAGAGTTTGGAGAAGTTTCTTCAGCAAAAGTTATTTCAGACAGGGAAACCGGTAGATCCAGAGGATTCGGGTTTGTCGAAATGAATAATGATACAGAAGGACAAAAGGCAATTGATGAACTGAATGGTGTGGAATACGACAAGAAAGTGATTACAGTAAGTATTGCTCGTCCCCGTACCGAAAGACCTTCTAACGGAGGATACCGTGACAGGAATTACAATTCCAGACGATATTAATATTCCGAACATATAAAACAGGAGATTCTCCTGTTTTATAATTATTTTATTTTGCTTTTCGGGTGATTCATTTGCGGGTCCGGCTAAATAAAGTAAAACACTTAGCAATTAAGTTCGATTTATTCTTACTCCTCAATGTAATATCAGGTACTTATCAATCCTGAAACTTTCCATTTCAGAAACAGATCTATTAAACTTTTTTGTAATCCGGACTCTGAATGAAACAGAGTAAAAAGTTTAATTTTTTATGTTCAACAGGCGGTTGATATTTGAGTAAAGCTGATGCCCGAAGGCTTTCTTTGTTTACCGTTTTGTATACAAAAAGTTATGAAATCATTTTTTATTGGAAATATAGAGATAAAGCTGCCTATTATACAGGGCGGCATGGGGGTAGGAATCTCACTGTCCGGATTGGCTTCGGCTGTTGCGAATGAGGGCGGCATAGGGGTTATATCGGCTGCCGGGCTAGGTTTATTATACCCGGGGGGAGAAGGTTACGCTCAAAACTGTATCCGGGGATTGAAAGAAGAGATCCGGAAAGCACGCCGGAAAACAAATGGAATAATCGGAGTGAACATTATGGTAGCACTTTCCAATTATGCCGATATGGTACGTACGTCTATACGGGAAAAAATAGATGTGATTTTTTCCGGTGCAGGCTTACCTTTTGATTTGCCGTCTTATCTGACAGCGGACAGTACGACTAAGCTGGTACCGATAGTCTCTTCAGCCAGGGCAGCAAAGATCATTTGTGAGAAATGGCTGAAAAATTACAACTATCTGCCCGATGCCGTTGTGGTGGAGGGGCCCAAAGCAGGTGGCCACCTGGGATTTAAAAAGGAACAATTGGAAGATCAGAACTACGCTCTGGAGTCGCTGATTCCGGCAGTAGTAAAAGCTGTAGCCGGCTACCAGGAAACCAAAAAAATACCGGTTATTGCTGCAGGAGGTATTTCTAGCGGGGAGGACATAGCCCGGTTTATGGAATTGGGAGCTTCGGCAGTACAGATGGGGAGTATTTTTGTCACCACACTGGAATGTGATGCTTCCCCTGATTTTAAAGAGGTATACATTCATTCAAAACCCGAGGACATGCTGATTATCGACAGTCCGGTAGGGATGCCCGGACGGGCCATTGACGGGGAATTTATCCGGCAGGTGAAGGATGGGCTGGAGAAACCCCAAAATTGTCCTTTCCATTGTATTAAAACCTGTGATTATACCCGTAGTCCTTATTGTATTATCAAAGCGTTGTATAATGCAGCCAGGGGAAATATGAAAAGGGGCTATGCCTTTGCAGGCAGTAATGCTTTTCTGGCAGACAAAATAAGGAGTGTAAAGGAAGTGGTCAACGCCTTGAAGGACGAATTTCTTTTGGCTACTCATCGTCTGGCATAAAGCCGGACGCAAATAACCGCTGTTTTACGACAGCAAATAATGATAAATAATAGATGACATTTAAAGAATTAAATATTATTGAGCCGATTTTAAAGGCTATTAAAGAAAAAGGATATATTATACCGACCCCGATTCAGGAAAAAGCTATTCCTGCGGCATTGGCCCGCAGGGATGTATTGGGATGTGCGCAAACCGGAACCGGAAAAACAGCTTCGTTTGCCATTCCTATTATCCAGCTTTTACAGTTGGAGCCGGATACGGCCGGCCGTAAAAGTATTAAGGCATTGATTCTGACACCGACTCGTGAACTGGCTTTACAGATCAGTGAATGTATTGATGAATATGCACATTATACCCGGATCCGTCACGGAGTAATATTCGGGGGGGTAAATCAACGTCCGCAGGTAAATATGTTACAAAAGGGGGTCGATATTCTGGTAGCTACTCCCGGACGTTTACTCGATCTGATGAATCAGGGATATCTCCGTTTGGACCGGGTGAAATATTTCGTCCTCGACGAAGCCGACCGGATGTTGGATATGGGATTTATTCATGATATCAAACGAATATTACCGAGGCTTCCGAAAGAGAAACAAACCTTGTTTTTTTCAGCAACTTTGCCGGAAACTATTGTTTCGCTGACTGCTTCATTATTGAAAAATCCGGTGAAAATCACTATTACCCCGGATTCTCCGGCAGTGGATGCCATTGAACAATATATCTATTTTGTAGAGAAGGCGGAAAAAGGGCATTTGTTGATTTCTTTACTGCGTGAGGCAAAAGGCCAGTCTGTACTGATCTTTTCCCGTACCAAACACAATGCCGACCGGATTGTACGGGTATTGGGAAAGGCCGGTATCGGAAGCCAGGCCATTCACGGAAACAAAAGCCAGTCGGCCAGACAATCCGCTTTAGGGAATTTCAAGTCGGGCAGGACCCGGGTGATGGTAGCTACCGATATTGCAGCCAGAGGCATTGACATCAATGAACTGCCCCTGGTAATAAATTACGATTTGCCGGATGTGCCTGAAACTTATGTCCATCGTATCGGGCGTACGGGCAGGGCAGGAAATACCGGGACAGCCCTTACTTTTTGCTCGCAGGAGGAACGTAAACTGGTGAATGACATTCAAAAATTGACAGGAAAAAAACTCTGCAGGGCTGAATTTTCAGCTTAAACCTTACTGAGCCCTGGATTGTGATTTCAACCAGGGCTTTTTTACAAACAATACATAAAATTAAAAATAGTACATGGCAAAACCCCAGACTTTTAGTAAAAAAGAAAACGAAAAGAAAAAACAAGCCCGAAGAATAGAAAAACAAAACCGGAAGGAAGAAAGGAAATTATCCGGTAAAGCGAATAGTTTTGATGATATGATTGCTTATGTTGATGAAAACGGCCGGATTACCTCAACCCCTCCTGAAATGAATCGCAAAAGAGAAGAAGTTAATCAAGCCGAGATACCCGTCTCAACGCCAAAGCAAGAAGCTCCCGTTGTCCGGAAAGGACGTGTGGAACATTTTAATGTAGCTAAAGGCTATGGATTTATCAAGGATCTGACCGGAACCGACAAATATTTTTTTCATGTGCATAATGTACTGGACGATATTGTTGAAAATGATATTGTAACCTTTGATTTGGAGCGGGGTAAAAGGGGACTGAATGCCATTCATATTTGTGCGCTGAGTCAGACTGCTGTCTGACCTTTTCCGGATTCGTCTGAGGGAAAATAACAAAAGGAACAGGAAATAAAATATTTTAATATGCAAAACGACCGTATTATTCATTCAGAAAAACAATCTTCTGCCCAGCAGATTGAATCCGTATTAAAAGAGTATAAGAAAAGAGTGGGAGAAGTTGTGCATGTTTCGGTCAGTAACCGGACTACTTTTGAATTCCCTGCTGACCTTTCTCAGGAAGAAAGAGAAATCCGGATTGCGAATTATTTGAAACGTCATAAACCGATCGTTTAAGAGGAAAAATAGCCCTAGTGCCCGTATGACAGTTGCGCCATGTAATAAGGATCGGTTTTACGGCTTTACTTATAAAAAATTCGGTTTCCTCCAATTCACAGGGGAAGGGAGAGAAGTCTTCCGGTAGTGGAATAGCAGTTTTGCCTTGTTCCGGGGGCTATAGGGAGAATCTAACGAAGGCCATCAGACAAAACCAGTTCTTGGGAGAGGGGAGGGCATTTCGGATAGCATTCCCGGGCAGGGTCAGGGCGGTGTTGAGGTGGAAATACCAGTGTTGTGAATGATAATATTTTACGGTGAGGTTAATCTCCGAACCGTAATAATGTGATTCGAGAGTGGAAAGTCTTGGATTACCACCGAGGTTGTTTTTTTCCGGTGCAAGGAAAGACCAGAGTTGGGTAACCGTTTGTACTTTTTTCAGGGGTGAGTAAACCAATTGCAGGAGGTGTGTCATTTCGTTAGTATTTTGTACCAACTTATACATATTTGATCCCTGAACCCATTGTTCTCCGTTTCCTCCGGTATAGAGGGCATCCCAGCGTTCATAGGTGCGGGTGCTTGCTTTATCGCCTGAAAAATAGGCAAAGCGGTAGCTCAGGGCAGGTTTCCCCCGCTTAGCGGCGAAATTCCAGCCCAGGTGAGTATACCAGGCGTAAGCCCGCATCCGGAAATGTTTATTCGTTTGATATCCGGCTTCTGCTTTATAAAAAAGTCCCGGGTTTCCGCTATGCGGGTTTCCGAAGAGGCGGAGGTTGTATACCCACAAACCACGGCGTTGATAAACGGTGCCGTCCGGAAGGTAATACTTTGCTCCGGACCGGGGAACAAAAAGTATACTGCCGCCGATTTGGAGCCGGTTATTGTTGTCGTATTCCACATTCAGTCCGTTGATAATGGTATGGCTGTTGAGAATCGTCAGTTCGTCCGGGCGTAACTGAAAAGTTTGCAGCGTGAGTTTGTCCCAGCGTGCCCCCATTTGGAACAGTCGGCGTGCTGCCACCCGCGGATTAAGCTGTAAGGCTGCCCTTTCTTCTCCGTTCATGCCGGTATTGACGATCAACCAGCCGTTTCCCAGTACGAATTGTTTACGTCCGTAAAGGATGTTGAAAGCGTAGTCGTGTTCGGGCGCATAACGTTTTCCACCGACCAGTCCTGCAAAAGCGTCTTCCACTGCGATATGAAAACGGCTTTGGTCAGTAAATAACTCTCTTCCTGCGCTGAAAGTGACGATATAACCCACTCCGCCATAGAAATGCAAATTCCCCCATTCCGTCAGACGTGTGATCCCGTATAATCCCTGCATAACATAGCCTTCGATCCAGCCGGTATATCCTTCGCCGGCAGGGTGGCCGGCCAGCGGATTTCCTGCAAGTAACTGTTCCGGACAGGCAAACCAGGCATTGGAATTTGAATATGCCATTTCCGAAGCGGCTACACGGAAAGTTAGGAAAGTCCGGTGGTTACTGTATACTACCGGAAAATTCCTGGGATTTTGGAATAAATTGCGGGTGACCACTTTTCCCGGTTGGGCCGTCATCAGGCCGACGTAGACCTTTACGTTAACACCTCCGTCCCCCGTAGGGATAACTTCCAGACGGGCGTCCCGGACAAACGGCAGATTACGCACCCTTGAGAGATAATAATCTGTCATCATTTGGTTGAAATGCGTATAAGGATATATAGCGAACGTATTTTCCGTTGCTTGCATCATTCTTATTGTAGCCAATGAGTCGGCAGGTAATCCGGTGTAGCTGAAACGTACCGTTTGAATCCGTTCCCCTTCGAATACGGATAGAGGGTTGTTGCTTTGGGCAGAGAGCGTCTCAATGCGAAACGGGATAGTAAGGCAAAAGAGAAGGCAGAAAGTTCTCATGCAGGAAATATTGATATTTCATTTTGAATATACCGGATCAGCTTCAGCCTAATCGGATTATCGGTCAGAAATTGCCGATCAAAATGCCGTCCAGCCTCCGTCTGTAGCAATGATTGCCCCTGTCAGAGCAGAAGCTTCGTCTGAGATCAGGTAGAGCATATTGGAAGCCTGTTCCCAGGGAAAAGCCCCCCGGTGTTCAGAATCGCAATAAGCCATTAAACTCATGGTTTTTACTTTCCCCATTCCGAAACCGACTCCGGCTTTTTCCTGGGCTTCGACAAATTCGTAAGCGCGGGTGACCATAGGGGTATACGTTTGTGCCATATTCACCGAATTGACCCGTATACCGTAAGGGGCATAGTCTACGGCGGCACTGCGTACCAGTCCGTTTACAGCATGTTTACTGGCGAGATAAGCCGGATTGCCTGCTAACCCGGTCATTCCGGCAATGGACGAGACGACAACCACGGCTCCCCCCTGTGCCTGGTTAACCAGTTGTCTCAGTACTGCACGCAATGATTTGAACGTTCCGGTGGCGTTGGTAGCCATCACCCCTTCCCAATATTCATCTGTAGCGTCAGTGATCATCGCAGGCATCAGTTTCCGCTGTTCGTCGTATTCAAAAGGAGCGCCAGAATATACGGCATCCATTACCCCGGCGTTAAGGATTGCATAATCCAGTTTGCCGTAAACCTTTATGGTCGTGTCTATCATTCGCTGACAGTCTTCGTCTTTTTGAATATTACCGTATACAAATAGGGCTTTTCCGCCGAAACTGCAAATCGAATCGGCCGTATGTTGTCCTTCTTTACGCAGCCAGTCGAGAATCACTACATTGGCTCCTTCCCTGGCTGCCCGGACGGCTGCCCATTTGCCCATTCCCCTGGCTGCTCCGGTAATGATGATAGTCTTGCCGTCAAAACGGTGCGGAATATAATAATCTTTCGACAGCCGGTTTACGTCGTGGCGTTTTGCTTGTTCAATAGGTGCCCCGGTTTCCTGGGACAAGGCTGGAAGTACGCATACGACTCCCAGGAATAAAATCAATAAAATACGGTTTCTCATTTTTTTAGTTTTTATCATTTCTATTTATTAAACGAAAGGAGAGAGGGAAGGTTATATACCCTAAAAGACCTGGTGTTTGTAATCTATCCCCGGTAGCCGGCTTTTGATAAGGCTCTTAGGGCAGGTTCAGACGGTTTGGAAAATCGCTGAAACCTGTCCGATTTATTTATACATCGCTGATAAGCAGAAGATCAGAAACAGATCCTTCCGGTATAAAATTTCCCACCTGACATATCATATGTTTTTTGCAAAAAGGGGGAAAAGAAGTCCGTATACTTTAAGGAACCCTTCCACAGTTTTAACACTTTTACCCCTTCCCTTTGTATGATCAGTGGAAACCCTTGTTAAAATTACAGACCGCTCAAACAAAAAGTTTTTTAGTCCGTTATACATATAAATAAAACAAAATTAACTAAACACTAAAATTATGGCTAAAGAAAGTGTAGAAATCCTAAAAGGAAAATTAGATGTAGAAAATTTAATTTCACAATTGAACGCTGCATTGTCTGAAGAATGGTTAGCGTACTACCAGTACTGGGTAGGGGCGTTAGTTGTGGAAGGCGCTATGCGTGCTAACGTACAAAGTGAGTTTGAAGAACATGCTGAAGAAGAACGTAAACATGCCCAAATGATCGCCAAACGTATCATCGAACTGGAAGGGGTACCTGTTCTGGACCCTCAGAAATGGTTTGAACTGGCAAGATGTAAATACGATACTCCCCAGGATTTCGGTTCGGTCAGCTTACTAAAAGACAATGTAGCTTCTGAACGCTGTGCTATTCTGAGGTACCAGGAAATTGCCGATTTTACAGACGGAAAAGACTATACTACTTGTGATATCGTGAAAAAAATTCTGGCTGAAGAAGAAGAACATGAGCAGGACCTTCAGGATTACCTGACCGATATTGACAGAATGAAAAAATCCCTTCTTGAAAAGTGATTTTTAATTGGAAGATTATCACTCGAAAAAAGTCTGCTTAACAAAATTGAGGCAGACCTTTTATAAAACCACAGGGGACGGGGGTGTTGTATCAAAAATTTTTGACACAACACCCCCGCCTTTCCGGTATAAGAATACCATTGAGCAGAGCGGCCAAACGCTTTTGGAAACCGACTAACAGTAAGGTGTCCGGAATAATTTCCGCTATCGTATCCTTCCAGGCAACTAATGGCAATAAAGCTTTGGGGAGTCAAGGCAATAATCTTACGGTATAAGTGGTAAAATTTCCCATATTGGCCTAAACTACGTTTCCGCTTCCCGATAAAGGAAACTATAACCCAAAACGGTCTGCGGTTCCTGAAAAACATCCGGGAGCAATAACAAAGTGTGCAAATAAAGAAATATAATCTCTTTTTTTGGGATTTATCCGCCTCAAAAGCTGTAAAAACAGCTTATACCCTATTATCATACCCCTATTTTGTTGCTGATGTTTGCAGAACCGTCCCATTTGTAGAATTATATCCTACCTGATAGGTAAGAATTTGTACCTCTCATTTTTATTATACAACTTATGGGAATATTTTTTAGTGGTGTCGTAATTTTAAAGAAATTAAAGATAAAGTATTAATTTTATATTATATTTATTACTGTTTACTGATAAATTATTTTATGTAAATTTTGATAAATGAATCATATTATTATTTATTCTTTTGAGATATATACCTGTTTGGTGATGGGTATATTGTTATTCTCCTGTCATTTTATATCTTATCCCCTTCACAAACTGTATTATCAGGAGAAAATTTATTTAGGGATAGCTTCCCTTATTGTAGGAACAGGAAAAGTGCTCACGGTTTATTTTCGTGGAACTGATCTTCCTGAAATTTTTTCGGTACCTACGCTTTTTATTGCTAGTACACAAGCGTGTATATTCAGTTTTTTGTCGATTTATTTATTTCATTCTACTTATGTCAATAAGAAAAATGTGGTAAAACATTTGTTACCGACTGTTATTTATATGATTCTTTATTTCGGTATTATTATGATGTATACTGACAAGAAAGTATACTCCTGGAAGGAGTTTTTACAATATAGGAACCATCCGGCTTTGCTTTTCCGGTTATTATTTGCACTCACTTATTTTATACAAATAATAGTATACACCTTTTTATTTTTTAGGGAAAGGCATATTTTTATAAAAAAGTTGAATAATATCTTCTCCGATATTGACCGGTTTCATCTTCATTGGGGAACACGGTTATTTTTTGAGGCTGGCATATTAGGAATCATAGTTTTGTTTTTCTCTTCCTATCCTTCTTATTGGGGAGATATTATTTTTTCTACTTTTCTTCCTGTTTTTTATTTTGTTTTTGTAATCCGGTATATTAACTACCAAAGCCGTCTTTCTGATATACTGGTAATCGTAAAGAGAGCGGATAAACGGCCGCCTGCAAATAAGCCTGTAACTCAACCGGCTTTTCATATTCTGGAAGACAAATTAAATGCTTTCATACAATCTAAAAAACCTTATTTGACTCCGGGGATAGTAATTGCTGATATTGCTTCGTGTCTGAATGTTCCTGACCGTGAGTTATCTTATTTTATCAAATATACTTATAATCAAAATTTTAATACCTGGGTGAATGCTTTAAGAATTGAACATGCAAAACATTTGATGGCTGAGTTTCCGACGATGAGTTTTGCGGAGATTGCAGAACAATCGGGCTTTTCGGATAAAACAAAATTTAGTCGCGTATTCAAAGAAATAACCGGTATTTTATACAGTGACTATAAAAAGCAGCTCTGTTGATGATTTTGTACGGAAATTATTAACAAAATATCATTATTTGTTTTATAGCTTTACCATTATACAGGAATTCTGTAGTTTATGATATAGAGTTTGGCTGTATAATTAATGTATTAATTAAAAAATAAGGTTATGAAAGAGGTAAATGATGCTGCTTTAAAGGAATTGAATTCCTGGATTCTGTCTATGAAAAACGAACAGTTTCAGATCGGTGAAGCCCGGAATGTTTCTGACCGGGAAATGAAAGCCAAATGGCTTGATAAAGTTGAGGAATTGCGAAAAGAAAATCCGGAAATGACGGACGCATTCATAGAACGTATCCAGAAAAATGCCCAGCCCATCCGGGAAGCCATTGGTAAATTGATTTATGAAGGAAAATTGAATGAAGAAGAAATCCGGCAAGTGCTTGTAGAGCATAAGGTGTTAAACGATGGCAAGTCAGTGGATAATTGCTGTCCTACCTGTACGGTTTGTGTTGCTTGTTCTACTTGTATTTCCTGTGCTGTATGCGTCATGACAGGTGTGGCAGTAGCTGTTTTTTCAGCTTCTATTACCTCCACGGCTTCTGCTGCTTCGACTGCTTCATAAACGGTGGGAGTTTGGGGTAAGAGCGAATCAGGATTATTACGGAATACTGGGATTATTTCGATTATCACCGGATCATTTCCGGACGGAATACCCGGTTTATTATGAATGGACAAAATAGTTTTTAGGAAACCGGATCACAAAAATAAATAGATCATGGATAGTGATTTTTTGTTATTTGTAACTGAAAAGGATAGCCGGTATTTGTATGATGCGAATACGAATACGGTCCATCCTCTGTCTGAAAGGATAGAAGAGAATTTTGTAAACCAGATATATAATTCAACTTCTGACGATGAATTGAATCGTCTTATTGATTTATATCCGGAACATAAAGATTTTCTGCGATATGTACGAATTTGGAGGACGCATAGTGATGCTTTCAGGCGTAAGTCCCGGTCCGGAAAAATATTTCTAAAAAGTGTAGAAGAAGCCCAGAATACCCAATTGCTGACAAGTTTGGCGTGGGATTTGATTCTGGTTACTACGGAACAGTGTAATATGCGGTGTTTGTATTGTGTATATGAGGAAGGGTTGTATCCTAATCGCCGGTCGCACCATTCTCGTTATATGACTGCGGAAAGTACTAAAAAGGCGATAGATCTTTATTTACAGCTGAATCGGCAGGAGAAAGTGTTACCTTTCAAAAACAGGGCTTTGAACGTATCTTTTTACGGGGGCGAGGCACTATTGAACTGGCCTGTCGTAAAGGAAGGGATTGCTTATGTCCGGAATCAGTATCAGGGACCTTTTGAATTGCATATAGGGATCAGTACAAATCTCACTCTATTAAAAAAAGAATGGCTGCCTTTTTTAAGGGATAACTGCGTTTTTCTGAATGTCAGTATTGACGGACCTGAAAAGGAACATGACAGATACCGTCGTCTGAAAGATGGCCGTCCTTCTTTTCGATTGGTGGAAAAGAAATTAAAGGAAATATATTATTTTGATCAGGATTATTACAATAAGTATGTGAAAGCTAACGTCACCACCAATGGAAATACGGATTTTTTAGAGGTTACCGATTTTTTTGAAAAAAATGATATAGCCCCTCATGTACAGAATGCTTCTATGTTAAAGGATTTAGAGATTTCTGATTTTCACCGGATTCATCCGTATGAACCGGAGCGTTTTAGAAATTCTCTGATACAATTGAAGCAGGCATACGAAGATCTTTGTCTGAAAGGACGGCAGTTCCAGCGGGGAGAGGTCTTCTATGCCTTTAATTACGATGCTCAGAGCACTTTTTTTAACGTGCCTCATTGTTTAAGGAGTGAAAAGAATTGGTATACCGGTATTTGTGCTTCGGGTAGGAAATTATGTGTTACTCCGGATGAACGCATCTATATGTGTGAACGCATTGGGAATGACCGGCCGATTGGATCATTGGATAGCGGGGTAGATGAAAATAAATTACTGGATTATTTCAATGATTTTTTTAAATCGACCGAGGAATGCCCTTCTTGTGTGGCACGCAATCATTGTCATATATGTCCGGCAGAAGTGGATAGTGGCAGAGAAGATTATTTTGAGAATCGTTGTGAAAAGGCAAGGGAATTACTGGTAAAAAATTTGACTAATCTGTACTCCCTTTTGGAGAAAAAGCCTGATTTGTTTAAAAGAGAATATGAATATTTTTAATGGTGTATGGTTATGAACTATTTTGTCCTTCATAATTATTGTTATATCAGTTGGGGAGCCTGTAAAGCTGCTGTTTATGATGTTTTGCAAAAAAGGATTTTCTGGATTGAAGATCCGGAGCATCAGCTTTTTTTGAAACAATCTCAACAGGGAATGAGTATAGAAGAAATTAGCAGGAGTTTCGGTTTAGAAGAGAACGAATTGTTTCAATATACGGATTTACTCAGACAATTGGATTTGGGAACTATATATGACCGGCCTAAAGTAAGTACTAAATTTCGTCCTTTTGTCCATAATCATCTGGTAGAAAAAAATGGTTATTACAGACCTTTGAGTACAGTTACTATTGAAATGGCATCAGAGTGTAAGAAGAATTGCAGTTTTTGTGATTTTAAAAAACGTTTTGCTACACTGGAATGTGCCTGTGGGTGTTATTCGGACACCACAAGAATTACTTATAATATTGCCGGTCTACTGAAAAGTCTGAGTTTTGCCAAACCCGGCAGGTTGGAACTTATGGGAGGAGATCCCTTTACACATAAGGAAGATTTATATGAAATTTTGAAATATGCTTCAGAATTTCATATTCCTGTTACAGTTAAAACTTCCGGTATGCTTGTAGAGGAGACAGATATTAAACAATTAAAACGAAATCAGGTTCATTTATCATTGATCGTAACAGGGTTTAATCCGGCCAAAGGGAGAGAGGAAGTATCCGGATTAATGAGAATTTTAGGTTGGGCTGCTAAATATGATTTTACAGACTTGGATATTGTTTTACTATTGGATGAGCATCAGCTGAAAAATAGAGATGAAATACAACAATGGTTGTCGGAGTATTATCTGACAGTAAGTTGTATGAGTTGTTGTTATCCAATGGAAATGATTGTCCCGGAAAAATCTGCGCAATTGGAGCATTTAAGCCCTTTCCTGTTCACCAGGCATTATCATTTTGCCATCGATATAGACGGTCTGGCCCGGCAGTTAAACGGGCATTCCTGCTGGCAGGACCGGATTTGTATTATGCAGGATGGAGAAGTACGTCCTTGTATCGCTGCATCGGATATAAGTTATGGAAATGTAAACGAAAAAAATATCCTTAATATTATCCGTGAAGGCCGGTCAACTGAAGTGATAAAAGAAAGAAATTGTTCAGTTGAGTCATGTTCCGGGTGTGAGTTTGCATTGGGATGTTCTTCCTGTGTGATCGCTACACGAAAAATCCGGGGAAGTTATCAATCTAAAGCCTGGAATTGTACCTATCAGCCGGAATCAGGAAAATTCGGGAAATAAGCTGAATAGAAAGGGGTGGACAGACGTTTTCCAACTGTAAATCGGAGAGATCATTTGTTTCTGTATATCTTCAGGCATTTGTGTTCTTTTCTGTTTGTCTTGTAGTGACCAATATAAAGATTCAGGGTTGGAGAATCAAGCGTTTAGAAAAGCAAGGTAGCATCGTCTTTATTCCGATGAGAAGGTATCCCATTCGTTTGCCAGTAAGGATCGTATTGATGCTCAGATAAGGGAGGGTAAGATTTTTAGGTATAAGTGGGTGCATGAAAATGAAAGGGAAGAAGCTGACCGGAAAAATCTGGATGTATTGTTTGCCAATATCGAGTATCCTGCTCAGGCTATGGAATTTGCCGGAGATAATATCATTTCCGGTCAGGGAGATTTTGCCAATAAGACATTGGTATGATTTAATTACTTAATTGCCCTTCTGCTTCTTTCCGCTTTTTCTGGAACTTGTCCACCACAAAGGCGGTGAAAATCGGGAAGAAAATCATGCCGGAGGCGGCGAGGATGACGGCCAGGGATTGGCCGAGTTTGGTGACGCCGAAGATGTTGGAACCGACGGTGGTGACATTCATGAGCGACCAGTTGAAGGCATCCCAGTAATCTTTGACCATAGGATTGGGGCCGTGTTCCATAAAAAAGAATATTATGCTGGAAAAATAAATGATAATGAAGAGAATCGTCAGATAAGTAACGAACAGATTGGTGACTTTGCTGAGGGTCATCCAGCTTACGATCAATGAAACTCCGTAAATTCCCCGGGCCAGCGGAATAAGGCGCAGGGCTACCCATGCTCCGTGGGAGAGGTCGGGCACAAAGGCATAAACAATGTTGAGATAAGGAATAGAAACCAAGAAGAAAAATAGATTGCGCCACATAAAACGCCAACCTTGTCCGCTGTAAAACCAGCGTACAAAAAAGTCAAGCAGGAAGATAAAACAGACAATTAAATGAGTATTCAGAATAAAAGATTCACTTAAAACGGGTCTTAACGACAACAGTTCTATGGATACGATGACAATAATAAACAAACTTCCCAGTAAAACCAGAATGTTCAGAAACTTTTCAAATATTCTATTTTCTTGTTTCATATGCTGGAGGATAAGGAGAAGGGATATCCGGAAAATCCGTTTTCCGGATATCCGCTTCTCTTATTAGAGGAAGCGTCCTGAATATTACTTTATACCTTTCATTATCAGAATAAGAGAAAGCAATAAACAGGGCCTGTTCCTGATTTTTACATTTCTATTTCTATATTGTTGTTCCGGAATATGTTCAAGCCCAATTTCTGAGTGATATATTTGATTACGGCCTGGGCTTTTACGGAATTACCTGCATCGTCCAGAGGGGGTGCAAATGCTGCGATACCGAAAGCTCCGGGCATAATTCCGAGTACTCCTCCTCCGACTCCGCTTTTAGCGGGGATTCCACTGGTATACAGCCAGTCGCCAGTATGTTCATAGAATCCGACAGTTGCCACTAAGGACGTAATTTTAGGTGCCAGTTCCGGTTCAAAAACCTGTTCTTGAGTCACCGGATTCAGACCGTCGTTGGCCATCGTACAGGCTGCAATAGCCAGTTGTTTGGCTGTTACCCCCATCGAACATTGGCGGGTATAGAGGTCCAATGACATATCGGGATCGTCATAAATGCGGTTGTAATTTTTCAACAGCCAGGCAATCGAGCGGTTATTGAAATTGGTGGCTGTTTCCGATTCGTATAACTCGTCTAATAAAACCAATTCGCTTCCGCTCAGGGCTGCCATATTATCTGTAATCGCTCCCCATTTGCCGTTGCTGTCGCCCAATGGTTTTACCATGCTGTCGGCAGTAATTGCTCCGGCATTGACCAAGGGAGTACTGGGGTGATCTTTTTCCAGTAAGATCGCCATTATCGAATTAAAAGGCAAACCGGTAGCATCGGCCCCGATTTTATTCAATATTTCTTCAGCTCCGTATTGTTTCAGGACCAACACGGCTGTATAGACTTTTGATACGGATTCGATACCGAACACGAAATCTGTATCACCCGCTTCTATGACTTCTCCGGTGGGCAGGCAAACTGCCACACCGAAAAGTTTGGGATCTATTTTGGCGAGAAAAGGAATATAATCGGCATTTTTACCTCCTTCCATGGTTTTGACTTTTTCATAAGCCTCTTTTACGACATTCCGGAGATCCTCTATTTTTATTTTATTCATGTTGTTTATTTTTTAGAGTTAGTGTTATCTGTATTATTATGAGATGTATTACCCGGTTTGTTTTGATTGGAGTTTGCTGACTTATTTGCCGGGGGTGTTTTGGTATCCTTACTGGGTGTTTTCTGTCCGGCATGCTGGCTTTGTTGATAACCTTGTTTATCGGCTTCACTAACGGTCGTATTCCGTGTATTGGAAGCTGTCCCTGACGTTACATTGGAAGCAATTGTATTAGCAGGGGAGCTGCTTATATGCTGGGCTGCTGGTCCGGCGTTATCTACGGGAGCTGCTGCTTGTGCTGCTGTAACGGGGGAGGTTTCCCAATGGAAAGGTTCAATTTTTGCATTCGGGTCTTTCCAGGACGGTTTACGTAAAGAATAAATAATCAATGGAATAGCTACGAAGATTACACATCCTATAATGAGGACAGTAAACCAAACGGTGTTGCTTCCGGTATTGATTTGGGAAGGCGGAATAAAGCTCAGGATGAAGGCCAATAAAGCTCCCAGGAAACCGATTCCGGCAACGATCCAGATCAGTCCGTTCCCGTTCCGTCCAATGGCAAAGGGACGGTCTGCTTTCGGCATCCGGTAACGTAAAGCTATAGCTGCGGTAAACATCAGCATATACATGATCAGGTAAAGCAATACCGTCAATTGAGAAAGCATCTGGTAGAAAGACTGTACGGAGGGCATTACCACGAATAACAGGGATAATAAAGTAACAATACATCCTTGTATGATCAGAATATTTTTTTGTACGCCGACTTTATTGGTTTTTTGGAAGAAACGGGGAAGGTAACCGGCTTTCCCGACAGCGAAAATACCTTTTGAAGGACCTGCTACCCATGTAAGTACACCGGCCAATACTCCGAACATTAAAGCGATAGCGATAATAGGAGAAGCCCAATGGAGGTGGAGGTAATTCAGGTAATTATCAAAACCTACCAATAAACTTTGGGTAAGGTTAATGTCTTTTGCGGGAATGATCAATCCCAGCGAGAAAGTTCCTAATATAAAAATTACGACGATGATAATGGCACCGATAAAAATAGCTTTCGGATAGTTTTTACTGGCAGGGGGTTGTACGTCCATAACGTGGATACCCGACATTTCCATACCTGCATAAAACAGGAAAATACTGGAGGCTAAAACAAGATTGTTAAAATTTGATAAATCGGGGAAAAATCCTTGGCTCATATCCATATTATTATGTCCTCCTGTAGCCAGATAGATAATACCGAATAAGATAAGAAGACCGGCGGGTATAATTGTACCTACCGTCGCTCCGATTTTGGAAATTTTACTTACCCATCCCAGCCCTTTTAAAGATATGAAAGTAGCTACCCAATAAATTACCAATACGGTAACCAGGGTGAAGACTTTATTGGAAGCCATTAAAGCATCTTCAGAAGTATTCATTCCGATATAAGCGATAGATACTGCACCGAATGTCAGCACCGTAGGATACCAGATTGTACTTTCAATCCATTGCAGAAAAATAGCCAGGAATCCGTAACGTTTACCATAGGCTTCTCCGACCCAGCGGAATACACCACCTTCTTTATTAGAGAACATTGCAGCCAGTTCGGCGGCCACCAAAGAGGTTGGTATCAAAAATACAATAGCTGCAAAGAGGTAATAAAATGCCGAGCTAAGTCCGTATACGGCCTCTGCTGGAAGTCCCCTAAGGCTGACTACGGCGGCGACGTTCATAATCGCGAGCGTCATCACGCCTAGCTTTGCCACGGTACTTGTTTTTTTCAAGTTTGTTGCCATAATTTGATTTAGATTTAGTTTATAGGTTCAGAATATTATATAATTATTTTCATCTTCATTACCGGGTAAGTACGTAAGAGCTGGTTTTAATGTTTATATCCTTACATTATTTAACGTTATCGTCTTCCTGTATTTGTTTCATACCCAGTGTTTTACTATTGAGACGAAAGAATGCGAATACGGTAAATGCCGATCCTAAAATCAGGCAGAGGATAAAAGGAAAATAGGCAGAATCCATTGAAAGCCAGCTTAAAATAAAGGGATAAGTAATAATGGCTATGTAATTCATGACCATTACGAGCGAAAGGGCATACGTAGCATCGGCGGCAGGTACTTTATTGGCTGTTTTATCGTAGATAATGGGCTGCATTATACCGTATCCCAATCCGGTCAGGATAACACCTAAAGTGAGAAGTAAAATTCCGCTTTTGAAAACAAATAATGCTAGGCCTGCCGAAATGGCTGCAAGGGAGATAACATTCGTATACCCTTTGAACCAGGAGATTACCCGGTTAATATCGAATCCCGGTAAGGTGACAGCTAAAAAGAAAATGGAAATAAGGGTACCGGATTTTTCAGCATTCCCGATGTGTAAATTTTGCATATACAGCGAAAGGTTAAAGGGAACGGTGAGTACAATAAAGGTAATAAAATAATACAATAGCATAATTTTTACCGGCCATTTCAGCCGGGAGTGTGAAGCCGTTAGCGGTTTTGAACGGGCGGTTTGTACATAGGGAGGAGTATTGTCCAGAAAAAAAGCAAAGAAAAGAGAAATCCCGGAGAAACAGTATACCAAAAACGAATAATGCCAGTCAATACCGGCTAAAAATCCGGAAAGTAAAGTAGCTAAAACGAGGGTCAGATTATTGATGGCGGAGGCGATACCTAACTGACGTGTGCGGTAGGATCCTGTAAAATAATCAGCAATGAGCCCTGTTGAGAAGGGGATCACCATGCCGGCTCCGATACCTAAAAAAGCACTGACGACCAAAAGTAAATTCAGGGTATGGACAAAAGGATAAATAATACTGCATATAAAAAAGATGGCGAGTCCTGCAATTAACAGTTTCTTTTTATTTAACCGCAGAGAAAGCCGTCCTGCTATCAGAATAAAGGGGACAATAATAAAAGAAGGGAGTGATTCAAGCATCTGTAGATGGAGATTGCTGGCTTTCCGGAATACCGTTTCCAGATCGCCGAGAATAGGAGAAATAGCTAAGCCTGGAAGGGATGTGACCATGGAAATAGAATAAATAGCTAATAAAACCGTTATTCCGATTGTACCTCGTCCTGTTTTTATTTTCATGCTTAAGTGTATGATTTTTAACGAATTCATTCGTTTTATAAAAGAAAATACAAGCCTCTTCTCTAAAATTCCTGTGTGTGGAATTTTCGTATTGTATAACTTTTAATAAAATGCCGCTAATTTTATTTACCGGCACAGACATATACGCGAAAAAAGCGGGAAAAGTTGATTTTTTATTATTACTTTCGAGGAGTAAAATAGAAATTATATATTATGTTATACAGAAAAATTTATTTTGTCGTTTTTATCCTGCTTTTTACAGTATTTTCAGCCTGTCAGTCAGATAAAAACATGACTTCCGGTACCACCCGGGTGGTGATCATTTCGACGAATGATATTCATGCTCAGATTGACCATTTCCCGAAATTTGCGACTTTTTTAAAGCAAATCAGGGCAGAAAATCCTCATGTGCTTTTGGTAGACGGGGGAGACCGTTTTTCGGGAAATGTGTATGTGGATAATGCTAAAGAAAAGGGAAAACCGATGTTTGATTTAATGGGTAAGCTGGGATATAATGTCGCTACTTTCGGAAACCATGAATTCGATTACGGGGAAGCTGAATTGAATAAAAGAATTTCGGAATCTTCTTTTCCGGTTATTTGTGCAAATATACAGACGAAGGGAACTCCTTTGGAACAACCGGATCCTTTCCGGATTCTGGAGGTTGCCGGTATTAGATTTTGTTTTTTGGGACTGTTGGAGACGAATGCTGTAACCCGTATCCCGGCTACAAACCCTGATAATGTAAAAGGGATTACATTCCGCTACCATAAGGCTGTTGCCCTTGAACATAAAAAATTAAAGAATCAATGCGATGTATTTATCGGTTTAACGCATATCGGGTTTACTGCCGATTCCTTACTGGCGGTAGCTATGCCTGAACTGGATGTCATCATTGGAGGGCATTCCCACACTTTGATCGAAGATCCCCGGGTAATTAATAATGTGTTGGTGAGCCAGACCGGTTCGAATTTACGGTATGCCGGAGTAACCTATTTAGATTTCAAAGGAAAAAAATTGATAAATAAGACTTATAAAGCTGTCAAACTGGATGATTTC
This sequence comes from uncultured Odoribacter sp., assembly GCF_937966165.1. Classification (NCBI taxonomy): domain Bacteria; kingdom Pseudomonadati; phylum Bacteroidota; class Bacteroidia; order Bacteroidales; family Odoribacteraceae; genus Odoribacter; species uncultured Odoribacter sp. The sequence goes on along the minus strand of NZ_CALCLB010000012.1, from coordinate 306,263 downwards.
GGTGAGGATGCAGACATGGAGGCTATGGTCCGGGAGATTTCTAACCATCCGGAATTTAAAGAGAAAATCGGTATCACTTCGAAAGGATTAAAATATAAAGAGAATGTGGCTAATCTGGTTACCGATGCGATGAGTGAAGCTGCGGGCTGTGATTTTGCTTTTTACAATAGCGGAGGGGTGCGTTACAATTCTATACCTGCAGGAGATATTACCCGGGAAACAATCTACCGGATAGAGCCTTTTAATAATTATATTGTCAGGCAGAGGCTGACACTGAACGAGATCAAAGAATTGATATTGAACCGTTTTAACGGTTTGAAAAACCGGGAAAACCGGCGGATTGATTTATTTGTTTCCCGGGGAAGGTATACGATTCTGAAAGATGAAAACGGGGATGGCGTAGATGTGGTATTTGTTGATAAAAACGGCAATAAACTAAAAGATCCCCAGCAGGAATTTACGATAGGTTTGAGTAATTATGTAAACAGTGCGTATGACTTTGCGGGAAAAGGGAAAGGGGAGAATACACATATTTATATAGTGGAAGCCATAGAGAAATTCGTTAAAGCCCGGGGAGATGTGAATTACCAGGAAAGGAGAACCTTTATCAATAAAAAGTAAATTCCCGTTGACTTAAAAATACAAGTGCTCAAAGAGCAGCTATAAGATGATATTTATTCTAAAGATTAACGGCATTTCCGGTAAGCTGAATATCCTTCCTGTCCGGATGAAGGGTAAATCCGTTCTGAAATGCCGTTAATCCTTTTTATATAGGGAGCAATCTTCCGGTAAACAATTGATGTATACCTTTTTCATTCCCTGTTTATGAAAAACTTTAATTTTGACGAAACAGGGGAAGACGTTTGTTTTTCGCTTGGGGCTCGTATGAATAGATGAAACTTATTTGTGGTTTATGCGTTTATAGGAAAAATTAGGAAGACAGATTTAACTATAAATAAATTCACTACTAATGAAGACATTTAAGACACAAATGCAAGCCTTTGCGATGAAGAAATTGCTCAAATATGTAGAGAAAGATCCGGAACAAAACGCATCCAAGGCTTTAAAATGGATTAAAAAGATTGATACGGACGGCACTTACGGTTCATCATGGGATACTTTGGCCGAGTGCTTGAAAGATCCCCAAAATAACTGGACCCGTTTGGTTATGAAAGCGTACAACGAATGGGACCCCTATGTAAGGAGAAAACTCTTTGAAGCGCTGATTTGTAATGCAGCCATTATCGGGAACAGTGCGATAAAGATTACCAGTAAGAAATACGGTGTGAGCGTTCCCTGGACAATTTTAATGGATCCCACATCGGCCTGTAATTTGAAATGTACCGGATGCTGGGCGGCGGAGTACGGTCACCGGATGTCTATGGATTTTGAGACTTTAGACAGGATAATTGCGGAAGCAAAAGATTTGGGGGTATATATGTTTATTTTTTCCGGAGGCGAACCTCTGGTAAGAAAAAATGATATCATTCGTCTTTGTGAAAAGCATCCGGAGTGTTATTTTCTGGCTTTTACCAACGGGACTCTGATTGATGAAGCTTTCGCTGACGAGATGCTGAGGGTGGGAAATTTCGCTCCGGCAATCAGTGTAGAAGGTTATGAAGAAGAGACGGATATGCGGAGAGGAAAAGGTACCTATCAGGCTGTGATGAGGGCTATGAAAATCCTCAAGGAAAAACGTTTGGTATTTGGCATGTCTACCTGTTATCACCGGAAAAATGTAGACGTAGTAGGATCGTCCGAGTATATGGATTTTATGATCGATAAAGGGGCCGCTTTTGTTTGGTATTTTACCTATATGCCGGTAGGGAATGATGCTATTCCCGAATTGATGGTAACGGCGGAACAACGTAAATTCATGTATAATCAGGTGAGGATGTTCCGGAAAACGAAGCCTATTTTTGCAATGGATTTTTGGAACGACGGAGAATACGTGAACGGTTGTATAGCTGGCGGGCGTTATTATTTCCATATTAATGCTAACGGAGATGTAGAGCCTTGTGCCTTTATCCATTATTCCAATGTAAACATAAAAAATATGTCTTTATTGGAGGCCTTGCGTTCTCCTTTGTTTAAGGCTTATCAGCAAAGGCAGCCCTTTAATAAAAACCATTTGCGTCCCTGTCCTTTACTGGACAATCCGGACAGTTTAAAAGAAGTGGTACATGCTTCGGGTGCCCGTTCAACAGATATGCTGAAACCGGAAGACGTAGATGTCTTGACGGATAAATGTCAGGATACTTCCAGAAAATGGGGACATGTGGCAGATAAAATTTGGTATGAACGTCCTGATGTACAAAAAGAAATGAAAAAGGAAGGAGAAGTAACCCCCTTTTATAATGGGGAGACAGACAAGAGAAAAGTAACCGAAATTCCTGAAATTCCGAAAGAAAATCCAGGTAAAACGGAAAAGATTAAAAAAGAAGAGCCTATTGAAATTGAAATCAAAGGTTAGGCTTTTTTACATTCGATGAGAATACGCCGGGCATTCCCGATGGTGGTAGCTAAAAGATACAAATCGCCTCCGTCGGCAATGCCCGAATTTTTTCGGATTTCTGCGACGCTCATGGGAAAATTCCGGACGCTGATATTGGCCTGTGTATATTGCTTTCCCAATTGCCTTAGCTTTTTACGGGAAAATTCCACGACCTGCTTGACCTGAAAAATGCGTCCCGGAAAATGGTTTATTTTTTGATTGGAGGTATAAAGATGACTGTGTATATGCAATTTTTCAATTGAAAACCGATGGCTGACCAGTTTAAAAGCTCCGCTTTTCAAGAGGGCACTATTGGGCTCATACAGGTAGTTTTTCACTGTTTCCGTCAAATGGCAACCGGTTTTTATTTCTTCTCCCCATTGAAAGGAAAAAATTTGAGGGTCTTCCTGAGCAGGGAAATTTACCGTTATGACTTTTACACTTGTATCGGACAATATTTCCCTATTTTCCAATATCAGTAATATTTCCTTGCAGTCGTTTTTAACTGCCAGAATATGAATTTCGACAATCTCCGGAATAAGCTTTATTGTCTCTGCGAGATCTGCCATAGGAGAAATTTTGACGATTATCCGCCGGGATTTTTTTAAAAGCTCGTTTTTTAACTGCAGAATATCCGGTTCGCAGTCTGTCAAAGCGAATAAACGTTTATTACTGCCTGATCTGCGGGCGGGATCGAGATAAAAAGTATCTGCCTGCAGAGAAGGGATGAGTTTTCTTACGTCTGCTTCTATGATTTGAATATTAGGGACATTTAAAAAGGCAAAATTAGAGGCAGCTGCTTTGCAATATTCCGGAAATCGTTCGATATACGTCACTTTTTGGGCTACCTGTGAAAAATACCAACTGTCTATTCCCAGGCCTCCTGTCAGGTCGCATACTGTTTCTCCGCTTAGGAGCGGTTGCTTATAGCGGGCTGTCAATTCCGAAGAACATTGTTCTGCAGCAAGACGGGAAGGGAAAATAAGGTCCGGCAGATTAAACCAGCCCGGCAGTTTTTCCTTGATATGTCTTCTTGCCAATATTTGATCTACAGCGAATGACATGGGGATATCGCTGTACTGCCTGGCATTCAGTAATAACTTGTCGGTATTGTCCCGTAAATGGGTTGCAATGAAATTTTTTAGCTCAGGGGTTAAGACCATGCCGCTTACTGATTTTTCTTCAGGCAAAGATAATAAATTTTGAAACCGGAATTTCTTTATGTAATCCGGAAATAGCCGCTCCTATTTGAGTTGCGGAAATTTTAAAGGGATTTTTGCAGGATATAAATTCCGATACCGGCTAAAAATCCTGCAATAGCGAGCCAGGAGATGTGTTTTACGTACCACATGAAATTGATTTTTTCCAGTCCCATTACCACGACTCCTGCAGCTGAACCGATGATTAGAATACTGCCTCCTGTTCCCGCGCAATAGGCAATTAATTCCCAGAATGTACCGTCCTGTACGAAATTAGACATATAAGCTGCTTCGGGCATGGCTGCTGCTGCTTGCGGGCTGAGTACGGGATACATGCCCATAGAAGCTGCCACTAAAGGGACATTGTCGATAACGGAAGAGAGGAAGCCGATAATAATACTGACAATATATACATTGTGCACTTTCCGGTCCAGAAAAACTGATAGGTCATCCAGTATTCCTATCGCTTCCAATGCTGCTACGGCCATTAAGATGCCGAAAAAGAAAAGAATAGTCGAAAAATCTATTTTGGATAACACCTCGGGAAGCCGGAATTGCCGGTCTGCCGGTATATTTTTTCTGCGGTTATAAAAGATATCCATATAAATCCATAGCAAGCCCAGTGTCAGCAAAATACCGGCGAAGGGGGGCAAGTGTGTGAGTGATTTAAAAACGGGTACAAACAAAAGACAGAGAATACCCAATATAAAAATAGTATTCCGTTCTTTCCGGATTATGGGACTTCCGTTTTCTTCCTTAGCTGCACCGGAAACGGAGGCAATATTTCCCTTTAATTGCAGAGAAACGATCCAGAGCGGCAGGGCAAGGGCTGCTATGCTGGGAAAGAATAAGGACCGCATAATGTTTCCGGAAGTAATATTATCATTGATCCACAACATAATGGTTGTAACATCCCCTATAGGAGTCCAGGCTCCCCCTGCATTGGCTGCAATGATGACAATGCTCCCGAAAATCCATCTTTCCTGGGGGTTGTCAAGCAATTTTTGTAAAAGCATTATCATCACGATGGCAGAAGTCATATTGTCCAGTACGGAAGACATGAAAAAAGTGATAAATCCGATCAGCCACAGTAATTTCTTTTTATTACGGGTTGTAATCTGTCCGGTGATTCCTTCAAAACCTTTGTGTACATCGATGAGTTCCACAATTGTCATTGCTCCCAGCAAATAAAAAAGTATTTCACTGACGTCTCCCAGATGGTCGATAATCTGGAGATTTACAATGTATTTTATGACTTGCTCCGGTTTGGAAAGGGAGAGGTATTCCTTGTGGGCAGCTAAAAATTCGCTGAAAGAAGCAGAATTGGCTTGAATAACTGTGCCTGCGCCGGAAAAGATAAAGAGGGTCCATAAAAGCATGCCTAGTATTAAAGCCACGGCTGCTTTGTTAATACCTGTTTTATTTTCCAAAGCTATGAAGACATAGCCCAGAATAAAAATGACGATCATTATAGTAACCATAGTCAATATATTTGGTCTTTCTCTATACGGAATAGAAAAAGGGGACGTTACAACAGTTTATTTCAAATCTTCTATTTTTTCTTTTATGCAAAATATTTGTATATTTGTTCTATCTTTGCAGAAAATGAAACGTTTGGTTTTGTATATATTATTCGTTTTGGCGGCCGTGTGTTTTTCGGATACGGCTCAGGGGAATAATGGGACATACCCGGATGCATTTAAGGCTGAATTATCTTCGGAGAAGCAGGAGTCTGCAAGCTTATGGGAGTTTATTGCTTCAAATGATGCAGCTGATATCTCTCTTCAGCAACACAATCCTTTTAGTCAGAATAACACTCTGAGGCGAAATCTGCAAATACGGATTTTGCAAGCGAAGTTATTATTTTATTTATCTGAGGACTTAAGATCTTTTTCGTTAGAAGCTTTTCGTACTTCTCTTTCTCTCTACCGGAATTATTTTGCGCAACAGAAAATGTGCGGATATTACATTTACGGGTTGTGCAAAATCATTATTTAGTTTTTTAAAATCATTTCCTTTTATTTTAGTAAACTGAATTTTAATATTTTCCGAATATCTGTTCCGGGATTACTATGGGTAAATTCCGGGAAGGATACCGGACAAACCTTAACGAATCTGAAGATGTCAAAATATAAAACAATAACAGAAGATATAGAAACTGTAACAAACAAAGAAGTTGTTAAACAGAATAAAGTTTCCCTGATCGCTTTGGGACTGGTAACGGTTGCCATCTTGTTTACGGTGGGAGGATGGTCGATCGATGATCCGAACTCGTCCATGTCTACTTTTTTATATACTGCGGCCGTTTTTCTTTTTTTAGGAGGAATCATTAAATTTTTTATGGGGAGAGAATCCTATCTTTTCCGTCCTACAGGCAGTCATTTACAAAAAATGACAGTCTATTTTGATTCCAAAGAAAGTCAGCCTTTACAATACTGTATTGAAGAGAAAAGATTTGAAGATTTGAAGCAATTGAAAAGGCAGATCAATACGGGCGTAAAATTGGACGTTATGATTGCCGGCGACAAAAAATTTGCTGCCGTACAACTTTCGGAATACGTTCCTTATGCTTACGAAGCTATTTCTCCTGTCATTTGCTATTATGGGGAAGAAGCGAAGAATTTTTCCCGATATTTGGGGAATTGTAAATAAGCCGGTAAGTTAAATCCAAAAGCCTGAAAAATTTTTTAATTTTTCAGGCTTTTGGTATAGAATAAACTATTGAATCGGATAAAGGAACGTTTTTAATTCTGAGAAGGAATATCGGGGATTTTCCGGATTAACAGTGTAATTTGCATATCTTTTTCGCGTATACTTTCATGCTGACTTTCCAATAGATTGATTAATTTCCGGATCATCTGCTTGTCATCGATATCTGTTGTCGTACGGTTATAAGTAGTCTGGGGTTCTTCGGTAATGTATTTGGGACCGTCACCGGTTTGCAGCCATGCTTTATTGACTCCCAAAAGTTTACAGAGTACAGTTAATTTCGTAGAATCAGGTTTTGTTTTTCCTTTGATATAATTGGATACAGTACTGGCAGATATATCGATGGCTTTAGCGATTTTATACTTGGATATACGCTGTTCCTCAATAATACTTTGTAAACGTTCTGGAAATCCCATAATTCTTCAAATTAGATTAAATATAAAATTCAATGAAAATAATCCAATATTTATTTGCATGTAAACAAATATTGTATTATATTTGTAAATTGCTTATATACAAATATAGTTATAAACAGTTATATTTTCAATAACTGGAGGGATTTCAATTGCATAATTAATATCAACTGTTTGATTTATAATTTTTTTGAAAATTTTTTTTTATTTATCATAATAGATTTGGCAGGCAATTAGAGGTTGTATTCTCTCTTAATTTATGTATTTTAAATCGTATTTAATCTTTTTATAAATATTCTTTTCTAATCCAAAATTGGATGATTTGTAAAGTGTTTTTCCAGAATTTTATTTCATTTTTCTGTCTTTCTCTTTTCTTTTTCATTTTCTTTGGATATTTCGCATTGTTTTCATATTTTAGGGGAAAAGCGGGGGAAGGAGTACGGCTTTTCACTTTTTAACTTTTTTTTAAAAGGTATACCGGAAAAGAAAAATGGGATTCAGATTTTAAATTAATAGTTTTGTATGACTGAAATAACAAATCATAAATAAAAGAAATATGTCACTAGAAAATCCGATAGAAGAGGTTAAATGTTTGATCATAGGTTCTGGTCCGGCAGGCTATACAGCTGCCATATATGCTGCCCGTGCGAATTTGAAACCTGTATTGTATACGGGAATACAAATGGGGGGGCAACTGACGACGACGACTGAAGTGGAGAATTTTCCTGGGTACCCGGAAGGGATTACGGGGCCGGTAATGATGGAGGATATGCGTCGGCAGGCAGAACGTTTCGGAACGGATATACGTTTCGGAGTGGTGGATGAAGTTGATTTTTCAGCCCCTCCTTACCGGATAGTGGTCGATGGTGAAAAGCAGTTGTTGGCAGAAGCGGTCATCATAGCTACCGGTGCTACTGCCAAATACCTTGGAATTCCTGCTGAAGAGCGTTTCAAAGGGGTAGGTGTCAGTGCTTGTGCAACCTGTGACGGATTTTTTTACAAAGGAAAGGACGTCGCTGTAGTGGGCGGGGGAGATACGGCTTGTGAAGAAGCTACTTATTTAGCCGGTATATGCAGGAAAGTCTATATGATTGTCCGGAAAAATTACCTGAGGGCTTCCAAAGCCATGCAGCAAAGAGTCAGTAAAACCCCCAATATTGAAATATTATACGAGCATAATACCAGAGATTTGTATGGAACAGATATGGGATTGGAAGGGGCTCGGTTGATTTACAAAATGGGTACTCCGGAAGAAAAAGAACACGATATAAAGATTGATGGGTTTTTCCTGGCTATCGGACATACTCCAAATACCGGAATATTCAAAAAATATATACATACGGACGAGCAGGGATATATACTGACAGAAGGAAAAACTTCTAAAACCAATGTCCCGGGAGTCTTTGCAGCCGGCGATGTCATGGACCCCGAATACCGTCAGGGGATAACTTCTGCCGGGGCAGGTTGCCGGGCTGCCATAGATGCGGAGAGATATCTGGCTGATTTGGAAATTAAAAACTTATAAACGGTTGTAGCAGCATATTTACAAACGAATTTACAGAAAAGAAAAGATCCTTACGGATCTTTTTTATCCTACCGATCAAATTATAAAAATAATATAAATATTATTTATTTTTACTAATTAATATAAAGCGAATACGGCATATATTTGATTTTTAGTTATTAATAATGGATATAAATAATCTGGCTAACTCGTTTATTCTGACGAATAAAAAGAAAGGAAGGGGGAAATCTTAGTGAACAAATCAGAACAAAAACTTTAAAAAAGTAAAAAGTAGGCGGAAGAATAGGGAAAAGGAGGGCCGGAATTGGAAGAGAAGTGCATTTTTTTAATATAATTATTTCTTTAGATTTGTGAAGAGGATAGAATCAAGGGCAGAAATAGTTACTAATTATAATATTCCGGCTGAAATTTCTAATAAAAAGAAAATCAGAAGGGAGTTGTTAATAAAAAAGCAGAAGAGAGGAAAGGATTGTTTCCAGGGGATTTTAGAAAAAAGGTAAAACTTAATCTTTTTATAAATTATTTGTCTAATTAAAACCTAACCGTTATGAAAAAATTGTACGTAATTTTTATTTTACTTTTCGCTTTTATTGCCTGCGAGGACGATGATAAAGATACTCCTTTGTTTATACAACTTACTAGTGAAGACGGGTCGGTGGAGATTGGTCCGGACGGAACTTCTGCTTCTTTTACCATTGCTGCTGCGGGGGGATCGGTTGTATTCAGGTTAAATACCAATATTGTTGAAGGAATTACGGTTTATTCGGATGGGAATGCATGGTGTCAGGCTTCTCTTTCCGGGGATATTTTTACCGTCACTGTAAATGCGCTGATCGGGGAAGAAGAGCGGAGTTGTAAAATGCAAATTATGTATAAAGGGGAAATAAAGGCTACGATTTCGGTTACACAAACTGTAGCAGCCCGCTTGACTTTGAGCCGGGAGGGGGTTCGGTTTTCCGATATGGGCGGTTCGGAAGAAGTAATGGTACGGACCAATCAGGCAAAATGGGAAGTTATCAATGAGAATACCTGGCTGACAGTGGAGAAAAAGGATACGGTATTAACTTTAACTGCGGCTGCGAATGCGACAGGTGAAGAGTTGAACGGTACAGTAACGGTCAGGGCCGGAGAAGGTACGGACATCGTTGAAGCTGTAATAACCGTGGTTCAAAGTAGTGGAAACATGATTTTAGAATATACTCTTCCTCTGGATGGGGCAACCGTGAAATTGCCTTTTGAAAATGCGTTTAAAGCTACTGTTGATTGGGGAGACGGGACAAAGGAAGAATTCGATATGGTTATTAATCCTCTCTCCACTCCTGCACCTACTCATAATTATACGGCAAAGGGAGTATATAATGTAAGTATTTCCGGTACTGCGGAAAAAATGTACAGTGTTTTGGGATTTACTACGGAAATGACGACCTATCTTACTGCGGTAAAACAATGGGGAAATTTGGGACTTACTTCTTTGGAAGACGGGTTTTATGACAATTCGAATCTGAGGTATATTGCTGACAATCCGGGAAATGCTTTTACGGAAGTGGTTTCTTTTAAGAATGCTTTTAAAAATTGTGTGGCTCTGGAATCTGTTCCGGCCAGTCTGTTCAAAAATTGTACGAAATTGGAAGATGTCGGATTTTGTTTTACCGGATGTAAATCCTTGACAGAATTTCCGGAAAAACTGTTTAAAGACTGTCCTGAAATTACAATCTTCCGGAGTTTTTCTGCTTCCAATACGGCTCTTACTACTATTCCGGCTGATTTATTTGCTTATTCTCCCGAAGCAGTGGAGTTTAGTAATGTATTTTCCGGTTGTACGGCTTTAACAGAGGTCCCCGGCGAGCTGTTTAAGTATTCCACTAAAGCGACGAAGTTTACGTACTGTTTTTACGGTTGTAAAAAATTGGAAAAAGTTCCTGCCGGTTTATATGCAGAATGCGTTGCAGCGGAAGATTTTACAAGTGCTTTTTTTGGTTGTGATGTTTTGGAAACGGTGGAAGAAGGGGCATTTACCAATTGTACCTCTGTGACTTCTTATAAATGGCTTTTTGCCAACTGTAAGCAATTGAAAACTGTTCCGGTCAATATCTTTGACAATAGTAAAAAGGTAGCTGATTTCTCCGGCACTTTCCGGGATTGTGAATCCTGGACAGGAGAATCTCCCTACACGCTTGTCGGCGGAGTCAAAGTGCATTTATATGAAAGGGAGAAGTATACAGCTGTTTTTACAGCTCCTAAAAGTTATTCTACCTGTTTCCGGAAATGTACTCATTTATCGGATTATGCGGCTATAGAAAGTTCCTATGTGAATTGGACAAAATAAAACAGGAATATTTATTCTGAAATGAATGCGTATTGAGCCAGATTGCCGCTTCCCGGGAGAAGCGGTAATCTGATTTACTATTTAATGGTTACCAGCGTTGCGCCGTATCCGTATTGTTTAAAAGAAGCATCCTGATGGCGGAAACGTTTATATTTGGTTTGAAGTTCCCATAATATACGCTGGCGGAGAACTCCGTCCCCTTTTCCGTGAATGAATACGATTTTTTGTCCTTTCCGCAATTTATATTCATCCAAAGTCTTATGAAAAACATCCAATTGATATTCAAGTATATCTTTATTTTCCATGCCGGTAGTGGTTTCTAATAATTCATGGATATGTAAATCGACCTCAATTATATTGTTTACGGTCTGTTTCTGTGGTTTAGAGGCGGGAGCCGTTTCTTTTTTTTCTTTTAACGCCTGGGTAATATCCGTATCTTCTACTTCTTTATGGATGGGGATTTCCTTATCCAGGGGGCGTATGAAGGCCATATTTTCAAACCATTTGGTGTGTTGGTAACTCCCTGCCTTGCAGAGGGAGGTTTGCGAATACCGGATTTGGGTGTCAATGGCTTTCCGGGGAATATATTTCCCTTTTTGGTAAAAAATAACCTGGATATGAAAAGCTTTTATCTGGTCCAGGTCTTTGCGGCTGTACAGCCCCAGCGAAAGAGTAGCTTCCGGTCCGCAGTTACCTGCCGAAATCGCCGAATACTGTTCTCCGTTGTAGGTGCCTGCACTATAGAGGCAAGTCAGGGAAGTGTCGTTTATAAAATACACTTCGTATTTACTTTCCGGAAGGTTTTGGAAATTTTCAGGTACCCAGGCCAGGTACAGACTATCTGTTGATTCTGTTCTGATCGCTTTGGCGGACGAGCGGGCGTTACTTTCCGATGCTGTATTGAAATCGGATTGAATGACCACCAGGTCGTTCAGGGAAGCCGGAATTTCAAATCCGTATTCTTCACAATATACATTCACTGTGTTCCGGTCGATCAGTCCCGTTACTTTGCCCTCCAGTTTCTCAGAAATAAATCTGACAATATCACCGATTCTTATATTCATGATGTAAAACGTTATTCTTTTGTTTCCCTATTGAGGTCTGTTTTTCTAAATGAGTTACAAAGTTAGTGTTTTTGGAAAGAATTTCCGCTATAACTTTCTTGCTTTTCAAACGTAAACCTTTTGTCTGTTTAAGTTAAAAATATGGGAAATAAGTTTTTAATTCTCTGTCTTTTAGGATGGCTTGCCGGGAGTGTCACTGTTTATGCCCAGCAGCGGAAATTTTTTTCACAAGGGAACGTATCCCGGGACAGCATTGCGGACGATCTGGGAACCATACCGGCTTTTACGATTTATAAAGACAATTATTTGATTACGGGAACAAATTTTTCCGGCGGGAAAATTACAAAATACAATTCCGATGCCAAACTGCAAATCAGTTTGCGGCACCGGCTTTATAAAAGCATGTTGCCCTGGAGGATTTATTTGTTTTTTACGTATACACAGAAATCTTTCTGGGATATATACCGGAAATCGGCCCCGTTTACGGAAACAAATTATAATCCGACATTGGGATTCGGGCACAATTTCGTTCAGGATAAACGAATTGCTGCGGTGGCATTTCTTCAGTTTGAGCATGAATCCAACGGAAGGGACAGTATTTGGTCCAGGAGCTGGAATAAAATCAGTTTTATGGGTTTGTACGCTTTTAAGCGGAATTATACCTTGCAAGCTAAATTCTGGATTCCGATTATGGTAGCGAAAGAGAATAAGAGTCTGCCCCGTTATGCCGGAATCGGACTCGTGGCCGCTACTTATACCAGTAATAACGAGCGGTTTAATTGCTCTGTCGTAATGATGAAGAGGGGAGAATGGAATTTAAGCGCTAACTGGAAAGTAGAACTGGCATATAAAATTTTCAGGCTGGATAATCAATATGTTTTTCTGCAATTTTACAATGGTTATGGAGAAAGTATGATCGAATATAAATATTTTCAACGTTGCGTACGTGTCGGGATTGTGATTAAACCCAATTCTTTTACTATTTTTTGATTTCCTGAAAAAGTATTCTTCCATGCTTACGGCTTTATTGAAAGGTTTCTGTGTAAAAAAAGTCACTGCCGGAGGTCATCCCAGGCCGCATAAATATTGCACTGCTGACCTGTCGTAACGAGTCTGGCTTTCTGATCCGAATCCTTACCGGAAAACCGGAAAAACTTTTACATCTTTAAGCACCCCTCTTTTCTCCTTCCTTATTTATCCCTTTGAACATTCGAATATTTACACCTTCCCGAAGAGATTTTCCGGAAAATCGGTCGTTTCTTTTCCGGAATCGTTTGAAAATATTAAATTAGCACATTAAAAGAACTTAATGAATATTTATATGACTTTAGAAGAATTTCAGCAATCGATTCGGGAGGGGATCCCTACGGAATTACCAGCTCCCCGGCCTTACGATCCGGAAATCAACCATGCTCCTAAGCGGAAGGATATTTTGAAGCGGGAAGAAAAGCAATTGGCTGTCCGGAATGCTTTACGATATTTTGATCCCCGGCATCATGCCGTATTGGCTCCGGAATTTGCGGAAGAACTGGAAAAATACGGGCGTATTTATATGTACCGTTTCCGTCCGGCCTATGAGATGCATGCCCGTAATATAATGGATTATCCGCATAAGAGTTTACAGGCGGCAGCTATTATGGTAATGATTCAGAACAACCTGGATAAAGCAGTAGCCCAGCATCCTCACGAACTGATAACCTATGGTGGGAACGGAGCCGCATTCCAGAATTGGGCCCAGTACCGGCTGACGATGAAATATTTGTCGGAGATGACGGACGAACAGACTCTGGTTTTATATTCCGGTCATCCGATGGGATTGTTCCCTTCCCATAAGGAAGCTCCCCGGCTGGTGATTACCAATGGAATGGTCATTCCTAATTACTCCAGACCCGATGATTGGGAAAGATTTAATGCGCTGGGAGTTTCCCAGTACGGGCAGATGACAGCCGGATCTTTTATGTATATTGGTCCTCAGGGTATAGTACACGGGACCACCATTACTGTTTTAAATGCGGGACGCAAAATAGCCAAACACGGAGAAAGTCTGGCAGGTAAGCTGTTTGTCACCGCAGGACTGGGGGGAATGTCGGGAGCACAGCCCAAGGCAGGTAATATCGCCGGTTGTGTCAGTATCACGGCGGAAATCAATCCGAAAGCGACCCAGACCCGTTACAGGCAGAAATGGGTAGACGAGGTGATAGAGGATCTGGAGGTGCTGATGCAGAGGGTAAAGAAGGCTAAAGCGGAGAAAGAAATTGTTTCCATTGCCTATCAGGGGAATGTGGTCGATTTGTGGGAACGTTTGGCGGAGAGTGATATTACAGTTGAATTAGGGTCGGATCAGACTTCTTTGCATAATCCCTGGGCGGGCGGATACTATCCGGTAGGGCAGAGTTTTGAAGAGAGTAAACGTATGATGGCGGAAGAGCCTGAGTTATTTAAAGAAAAAGTACAGGCTTCCCTGAGGCGGCATGTAGCTGCCATCAATAAATGTGTGGACCGTTTCGGTACTTATTTCTTTGACTATGGGAATGCTTTCTTACTGGAGTCTTCGCGGGCAGGAGCAGCTATTTTAAAGCCCAATGGAGATTTTAAATATTCTTCTTATGTGCAGGATATTATGGGGCCGATGTGTTTTGATTATGGTTTCGGACCTTTCCGCTGGGTATGTACAAGCGGCAAACCGGAAGATCTGGCTAAAACAGATGCTTTGGCCGCTGAAGTTTTGGAGAAGCTGGCCCTGGAGGCTCCCCGGGAAATTCAACAGCAAATGCAGGATAATATCCGCTGGATAAAGGCAGCCGGGGAAAATCATCTGGTAGTCGGTTCGCAGGCTCGTATACTGTATGCGGATGCTGTAGGACGTATTCAGATTGCAGAAGCTTTTAACCGGGCGATTGCTGAAGGACAATTATCTGCTCCGGTAGTGCTGGGACGGGATCATCACGACGTATCGGGGACGGATTCTCCTTACCGGGAAACTTCTAATATATACGACGGTTCCAAATTTACTGCCGATATGGCTATCCAGAATGTTATAGGTGATTCTTTCCGTGGAGCGACTTGGGTGTCTATTCACAACGGAGGCGGAGTCGGTTGGGGAGAAGTCATTAACGGCGGTTTTGGAATGGTACTCGACGGTTCCCGGGAAGCAGAAAGGCGCTTGAAGAATATGTTGTTTTGGGATGTCAATAATGGTATTTCCCGGCGGAGCTGGGCTCGCAATGAAGGGGCTGTGTTTGCCATAAAACGAGCCATGCAGGAGAATCCTTCCCTTAAAGTGACATTACCTCATCCCGCTGACGATCGTCTGATCGAAAGCTTATTTTGACGGGTAAAAGATAAAATAAGCGGGGAGCGCTTGTTTTGAGCGTAAATGATACAGAGAACAGGAATAAATTAACGTTTCGCTGATTAATGAACTGACATTTCTGATTAAATTTCATTCGTCAGGAGTAAAAATTCATTAATCAACGGCTCATGGGAGCGGAATTATTTTATTTCTATTAATTCATCCCAACGGGTAGTGTAACGTTTGGATAAATATTGATTTTTTAATTTCCATTTTTCATCATTTCCCTGTATGCTAAGTTTTATGGTATCGGGACCTTCTTTCCGGTTTATGGTATCCATTTCATGGTCTAGTATACGATATCGCCGCCTGTTTTCCGCAGCGAAAAGATTTCCCTGGATTTCACACTGAGGTACAATATCTGTTACGATAACTCCTGCTTTTTTGTATTGATATCCAGGGATGTATACTTTTTTCAGGACACTTAAAGCTGCAGATATTATTTCTCCGGTGATATTTGTTTCGGTAGCTAACTTTATTTTCTCACTTTTATGATATTGTGCCAGATCGTCCCTGAAGGGATTGGTCAGGATAAAAACGATAAGGCTTCCGGCAGCCGTTCCTTCTTTGCGGAGTTTGAGAGCACATGCTGCTGCAAAATTGGCCACGGCTTCGCATAGGATCCCATAATTTCCGATCATACCTGAAAAACTTCGGGCAGTACAGATACTTTTTTTCTTCCTGTTTTCTTCTTTGGGAATACAGAGGATGCCTTGTAATTCTTTCTAGGTCCTGACGCCCGTGACTTTCAGGTTCCGGCTTACCCAGCTCTCCGGTTGTTGGATAAAGTCGAAAGCTGTTTTAATACCCTGATGACTCAGAAATTTTTCATATTGTTTTCCTATGCCCCAGATTTCTTCTGTCGGAAAAAGTTTTAAAGCCTTCTCTCTTTTTGCCTCCGTATCAATCATACAGACACTGTGGTAGCTAGGATTCCTTTTGGCGAATTTACTGGCTACTTTGGCTAGTGTCTTTGTAGCAGCAATCCCGAGACTGGTTGGAATTCCGGTGTTTTGTTTTAGGATTATTTACGTTAAAACCGGAACTGACGAGCGGTTTGCCCGGACGGTATGAAATTTTTGATAGAGAGGAAGAGAAAGTTCAAACGAAAAAACCACTGAAATTTCAGTGGTTTTTTGTTTCAGAAAGTGTGTTGTTCAACAAGGATTCGAACCTTGACTAACAGGACCAGAATCTGTTGTGCTGCCATTACACCATTGAACAATGGTTGTGCCTTATTTCAACGGCACAAAAGTAATCTTTTTTTTTATTCTGACAAAGAACGGAATTATTTTTTCGGAACAAAATTTAAAGTTAAGATTCTTTTTTCTCCGGCAGGTTCCATTCTTCTCCATATATAAGCGTAAAAAGGGTCAGGTCGTCACTTTGTTCGTAAGTTTGTACGTGTGATTGTATATCGGTTATAATCCTCTGAAGAAATTCACGGGGGTGTTGGGCCCGGTTTTGGTGGATAATCTGTAGCAGCCGTTCTTTTGTGTAAAAGGCTCCTTTTGCATTTTCAGCTTCTGTGACACCGTCTGTATACAAGAGTATGCCTGAACCGGAGGAAAAGGTATAGGTGTATTCCTGATAGGGATAATCTTTCAGTATTCCCAGGGGGAGTTCAGCATGTATGTCGAAGAAAGACGAAGTCCGGTCCGGGTAAGTGATGACAGGGGGCATATGTCCGGCATTACAATATTTGAGTTTCCCGGTTTTTAAATTGAGAATTCCTATAAAAAAAGTAACAAACATATCGGCTTCATTTCTTTCCGTAATTCGGTTATTCAGAAAACGGGCAATCTCGGAAGAAGAGGCCGGTTTGGAAGAGAAGGAACGCAGCAGGCTGATGGTATAAGACATGAGTAAAGAAGCCGGAATCCCTTTACCGGAGACATCTCCGATGGCAAAATAGAGATCGTCTCCCGATATAAAGAAGTCGTAAAAATCTCCGCCTACCTGTCGTGCCGGATGAATAATTGCATAAAAATCGATATTGGAATGTTCCGGAAAAGGGGGAAAATCTTTAGGTAGCATACTCATTTGGATGTCGTGGGCAATGCGGAGTTCACTTTCCATTTTTTCCTTTACGGCCGTTGTCTTTTCCAGGTTGTGCATATAATTGGCCAGCCTTTTTTGCATTTCACTAAAAGCGGAATGTAATTCCTGCATCTCGTCTTTCGATCGGATCGGGGGCAGGGGGGTATTGAAATTTCCCTCGGCAATGGAAGCTGTCGTCAGGGCAAAATTTTTTAATGGTTTGGTGATTCTCCGGACGGTAAGTGTACAGATCAGGCAAACTAAAATCAGAAAACATACGAAGAGCAAAGAGATAATCAGATTAAAACGGTTTAAGCCCTCATAAACATGTTTGTAAGGACATATAGTTGCCATACACCATTCTGTACCGATTACCGGAGAATAAAAAATATAGGATTTATCGTTATGATCAAAAAAAGTTGCTTTCCCTTTTTCGCCACTGGCGATCCGTTTGGATATACCGATAATAGAAGTATCCGGCATTTGATAAGCCTGATTAAAAATATTGTCTTCCAGACCGGTTTGCAGTGAATCCTGATGATGAAGAATAAAACGTCCTTCCCGGTTGATGATAATGATGTAACTGTCCGGATAGGGTTTAATGGAATCGATTAATTCCGTCAGCCAGTTCAGGGAGAGATCTACCGAAAAAATACCGATGATCTGATCTTTGGAATCCCGTAAGGGTACGGAGTATGTAGAGGTAATGATATTCGCTGAAGACAGTTCGTGGTAAGGGCGTGTCCATCGGGACTGGTTTCTTTCTTTGGAAAGTTTGTACCAGTTTTTCTGATAATAATCGTAATTATTCCCGATAAGGGTAGTCACTACACTGTCTCCTTTCATATAAGAGTAAGGAGCGAAGTGAGCCCCTTTGGAAGGGAAATAGTTCGGTTCAAAGGCTATTGCGCACCCGAATACCTCACTGTTATTTTTTACAACCTGACGGGTAATACTGAATATAGAATCCGGATGTGTTACATAGGTTGGAAGTAAACGGCCCAGATTTTCCGGGATCTTTTCAATTGTACGCATAAGGCGGGATACACGGAAATTGATTTCGTCTGCTTGCGTGGATATTTTCTGATAGGTTTGTTTTTCAATATATTGGGAGGCGACATGATAAAATGTACCAAATCCTGCTATAAATAATGCAATCAGAAAAGATAGAATATATAAATTTAGCTTTGCAGCAAAGGAATGTGCAATTTTTAAGAACATACTTCTCCTTTCGTTATTTTGCAAATATAGTAAACTGGGCAAATAATACAAATTTTCTCCCGGAGTTACGGCTGTATCTGCATCTGCTTTGCTTATTTCGTTAAAATGCAGAAGGAAAACCTCCTGAATAGATATCTTCCGCCTGTGCCAGTTCCGTAAAAAGCTGTCTCAGCTTTCCGGTGACAGCTTGGGCATAACGTTTCCCTTTTGCTGCGGTAGCTTTCCCCGGATTCCCGATACCTGTATCTGTGGTTACCCTCTGCCAGTTGCGGGGAACCCAGGCTATTTTTTCATTGAGGGAGGGCAGGGAAAAAGGATAACTTTCCCCTGTACCGGCTAATTCCATATTTACCCATTCTGGATGATAATGCAGCATAACAGAAGTTTCCAGTTCACCCGCATGATCGTCTTTTTCTTCAAAGAAGGAATCCGGTGGCACAATAGTAAACCACTCGGTGGTGGCAATGAGGAAATCCGGATAGTCTACTGCCAGATCCCGGATCATGTTTTTAAAGTTGTTGCCTCCGTGTCCGTTGAGGATAAGCATTTTGCGTAATCCCTGCTGACGAAGGGAGGCTACGATATCGGTTAAAATAGCCTTTTGTGTTTCATAACGGGAGTGGATACAAAACAATAAGTCCCGTTGACCCGGATTTTGTGAACCCATCCATACGGGAGGCAGGACCATACAGCTGATTTGCCGGGCCTCCCATACTTGCTGTGCCGTATCTACGGCTAGCGCATGAGACAGAATACAATCTGTCAGATACGGAAGATGTTGGTTGTGAGGTTCTGTCGCTCCCCAGGGCAAAATGACCAGGGGATAGACATTCTTCTTCACTTCCCCATAACAAGATCTACTGAGATCGATATTTCCTTTCTTTTCCATAACAGAATCCATTAAATTTTTCCTCCTCCCGTTGTGGGTATCCTTTTTACCTTAAGCCCCCTCTTCCTTCCTGTATTTCAACTCATAAAAGAGATGACGGAAATCCTGAATCCGTCCGGGAATTAGCTCAGGGTATAAAACAGAAGGAGTATATACGTCTGCTTCTCCGGTTCGTTGGTTTATTATTGCAAGTATTGCCGGAAAATTTAATTTCCCGGCAAAGAAATATTTATTGTTCCGCTTTTAGCTCCTGACAGAACAATCTGCTAAAGCTGAAAAAAGCGGCCTGAAGACCGCTTTTTTACCGTTTTTTATTTTTTATTTTTATTTCTCTGTGCTTCTTCTGCAGCTTTTAATTGCTCTTCCGATTCCCGGGTTACTTTTTCCAGTCGTTTCATGATAGAGAAAATGAACAGGGCTGAAACAGCACAACAGGCAATCAGGATACCCCACAAGGTCACCAGACTTACTTTTTCCCAGAGGTAACCGATAAGGCTGACGAGATAGTTCCCTACGGCAGTAGCTGCAAACCAGAAACCTTGCATTAAACCTTTGTATTTGGGAGGTGCAACTTTAGAAACAAAAGAGATCCCCATCGGGCTCAGGAATAATTCAGCACACGTCAGTACGAGGTAAGTATTGATTAGCCAGTAAGGGGATACCCGGGTGGCATCTGTCATGGGATCGGCAGCAAGACCGGAAGGAGCTGTAAGCCCTATGGAGCCGACTAACATAACAACGAATCCGATGGCTGCAATAATCATACCGTAACCAATCTTCCGGGGTGCGGACGGTTCTTTTTTCCTGCTGTTGAGCCAACTGAAAAGACCGACAAATACAGGTGTCAGAATGATGATAAACATCGGGTTAAACTGCTGGAAGATTTGAGGTGTGATGGGGGTAGCCACCAGAGCGCCCGTTGAAGTAACAAACATATTGTGGTATACAAAATAGAGGATGATGCCGAAGGCAGCAATCATGGCAATACCAATCGGCTTCAGTGTTTTCTTTCCCGTAATTAATGCATACAGGCCGTAGAATATCAGAATAATGGGCAGAGAGCCGTATAAGGTAAACAGAAGGTTGGTCGGACCGGTTACACTGGATACCGTATAGTCGCGGGCAAAGAATGTCAGGGTTAATCCGTTCTGATGGAATGACATCCAGAAGAAAATCACGGCTGCAAAAACAAGCCCGAGGGCCGTAAGGCGTTCTTTGGTCTGTTTAGGAGTCAATTCGATAATAACAGAATCCTTATCGCCTTTACCGGCGGCTTTTTGCTTTTCAGTAGCATCTGCCGATTTATATAATTTTTTGAAACCCAAGAAGATGGCCAGTGAAGCGATCAGACTGAAACAGGCAACGGCAAAACCGTAATTGTAGGACTGGCAAAGTACATCAATATAATGATGGGCAAATTCAGTCAGACTATTTACGTCTGTAATCTGAGCTCCCTGCGAAAGGGCAAATTCAGTTAAATCTTTGTATCCGGTAGAATCTATCGGAAGTTTGCCGTCAAAAAGTTGATGGGCAAGAGCCGGAATGGTACCGTTGTATACCAGGTTTTCTTTCCCCATAACCCAGTTGGTGATGGCGTCGGCCATACTGGGAGCAAAGAAGGCACCGATATTGATACACATATAGAAAATACTGAAAGCTAAATCCCGGTTTTTGCTGTATTTGGGATTGTCGTAGAGATTTCCGACTAATGCCTGCAGGTTCCCTTTGAAAAAACCGGTACCGATAGCGATCAGTGCCAGGGCACCAAACATAGCCATTTCCTGTTTGCCGAACATGGCCAGCAAAAGATAACCGACAAACATGATGACCGTTCCGATGGTAATGGTTTTTCCGTATCCCCAAAACTTGTCGGCGATAATACCGCCTAATACCGGTAAAAAATAAACTGCGGCAAGAAAAATTCCGAATACTTGCGAGGTCGCTGCCGAAGTCCAGCCGAAGCGAGCTTGCATGTATAAGGCGAAAATGGCAAGCATCGTATAATATCCGAAACGTTCTCCGGTATTAGCAGCTGCCAGCACAAATAACCCTTTAGGATGTCCATTTAACATAGTAGCGTGTATTTAAATTAATATTATTTTTCAGCGGGAGCAAATATAAGAAATTTTCTTTATTTTTAATGTTTAAAACGTTTGAGTAACTATGAGGAAGATGTTAAATCCGATATTTAAAACAGCGCAGGTTGGGGCAATGGATCGATATACAATTGAACATGAGCCGATAAAGCCGATCGATCTGATGGAAAGGGCTGCCCGGAACTGCGTGGGAAGAATGTTAGAAAAATATCCGTTTGCCCGGAAATTCTGTATTGTGGCGGGGAGCGGCAACAATGGGGGAGATGGGTTTGCCATAGCCCGCCTGCTACAGGAAAAAGGAAAAGAGGTGAGGGTGTATCAGCCGGCTCATTCCGGGATGAGTCCGGATTGTGCAGAAAACCGGAATCGCTGGAAGGGGGCTTACCTGGAAATAAAAAGTCCGGAGGAAATGGAATTTAAAGAAGGGGAAATGATCATTGACGCTATTTTCGGTTCCGGACTGAACCGGAAGGTGGAAGGATTGGCGGCCGGGGTAATCAGGAAAATCAATAAAAGTCCGAATCCAGTGATTGCAGTGGATATCCCTTCCGGACTGCTGGGAGAGGATAATTCCCGGAACGATAGGGAGACGATTGTCCGGGCGGATTATACATTTACATTTCAGTTTCCGAAACTGGCTTTTATGCTTCCGGAAAATTATCCTTTTGTGGGAGAATGGGAAGTCGTCGATATCGGTTTGTGCCCGGAAATTATCCGCTCTGTTCCGACAGATTATTTTTATTTATCGGAAGATTTGATTTCAGGAATACTCCCCCGTCCCGGAAAATTTGACCACAAAGGGACGAACGGGCACGGGCTTTTGATTGCTGGAAAAGCTGGAATGATGGGGGCATCTGTGCTGGCTTCTAAGGCTGCAATACGTTCCGGCATCGGATTGTTGAGTTGCCATGTTCCGTTCCGGGAAAGGGAAATCTTACAGATAGCAGTACCGGAAGCTTTGCTGGAGACCGATCGTTCAGACAAGTGTTTTTCCGGAGTGGATAATTTGGATAAATATACGGCTATAGCCATAGGACCCGGGATAGGAAAAGAACCGGAAACTGTAAATGGAATAAAGGAATTGCTTACTCGTTGGAGAGGAAAGACAATATGGGATGCAGATGCTTTAAATATTTTGGCGGAAAACAGTTATTTACTGGATTTGCTTCCCGAGAATAGTTTGCTTACCCCTCATCCGAAAGAATTTGAGAGATTAGTGGGAAAAAGTGAAAATGATTTTGAGAGATTAAATAAATTGAGCATTTTTGCAGACCGTTACCGGGTATATATCGTGTTGAAAGGAGCTCATACCGTGGTGGTGGCACCGGGCGGGAAATATTGGTTCAATACTTCCGGAAATCCGGGTATGGCAAAAGGGGGAATGGGAGATGTTCTGACGGGAGTGTTATTAGGCTTGGTATCCGGCGGTATCCCTCCTTTAGAATCGGCCCTGATCGGAGTGTATGCTCACGGGATGGCAGCGGATATACTGGCTTCGGAAAAAGGAAAGAGGGGAGTGTGTGCAGGGGAAGTGACAGAAGGGATGGGAAAAGCCTGGCGTATCCTGGAAAAATGAGCGTTTCGGAGTAAGATTTGCAGGCCGGGGAGCCGGTTTTTAATTATAAAACCAAGCTATACATAGAACGGGAATTCAAAATGATAAGAGTATGAAAAGGTTTATTTTAATTTTTATAGCGGTGATGGGGATTTATGTTTCCCTTTTTGCCCAGAAAAGAAAAGAAATTAGTACACCGGTTACTGTAGACTATTGTTTACCCAAAGTAAGTTATCTGTTAAAGGTAAAAATGGAATATACCAAGTTTATTCCGGGACCGTTTCAGCAGTATGCTGAAAAAGAACTGGGCGTAAAGCCGGAAATAACGACACCCCGCGAACAATGGGATATTATCAGTATAAACATTGAACCCCGTTATGTGGCGGATGAGAGTGCTTCTTATTCCCTGTCGGCGAGCGGGGATTATAATCCGGTACTGTTGAGTTTGAGTCCGGAAGGTTTTCTGGCCGGAGTGGGGGCGGGACCTTTAGCGATGAAGGTTGCAGACCCGGAGGTCACTTATAAGGCTTTTAAACGGGATGTGCAGGACGAGGTGGACATCACGGCTTTGAATACCTATAATCCGTTAAAAGAGGTGCTGGATACCAATTATACCTACCAGGAAATTGACGGGGTCATGAAGAAAATTTGGGATCCGATCATTCGTTATACTTCCAAAACAGAATCGGATGTCATGAATGAAGCGGTGAAGGAGATCTTCCGGATCCGTTCCGAACGGGTCCGGCTGATCGCTGCGGAGAATGAGGTAGCGGACGGAAAGTCGTTGGAGGTTATTCTGAAAGAGTTCGACCGTATGGAAAAAGATTATCTCAGTCTGTTTATGGGAAAGAGTGTGCATCAGTTGGTGGAACGTAGTTTTCTCGTATCCCCGGAAAAGGAAAATACGCCTGTTTTGGCTTTTCGTTTCAGTGAAACGGAAGGGATAGCTGCGAAGAAAAATGTTTCTGCTACCGCGTACAGTCTGGTCGTAGAAAATCTCTTTATCCCTTATAAGAAAGCTGAAGAGACGGCGACGGCGGTTTCTCCGGTTGTGGGAATACAATATCGGATACCGGCTGTGGGGGATGTGAAATTAATACGGGCGAATGAAGAATTACAGCGTTTCAGGGCTGTCATTCCCCAATTGGGCGTCATAAAAACTTTTCCGGTTGACGTCATCGGAAACGAAGGATTAATACTGGAATTTTATCCGGAATACGGTTCTTTAAAAAGTGTGAGTAGAAAATAAAGGACGGATTGCCGGTTGGACAGCGGCAAAAGGGGTCCTGTAACCTATGAAAGTATATTGGTGTTATGGCATGGTGGAGTAACTGGTTCGGTCGTTTTTTAATCTGGCGGATACGCTACGTTAAGGAAAGGAATTTTATTCTTTTTCTCAGCTTGCTTGTCGGTATTGTATCCGGTTTGGCTGCCGTGCTTTTGAAAAACATGGTCCATTATACCCATCTTTTCTTTACGGAACGTTTGCAGGTCGACAGTGGCAGTTTATTGTTTTTTATTTATCCTTTTATCGGGATATGGCTGACTTCCCTTTTCGTCAAATATTTTGTGCACGAAGACATCAGTCATGGAGTTACAAAAGTTTTATATGCTATTTCCAGGCGTAATAGTATGATTAAGCCGCATAATAATTATTCCTCCATGATTGCCAGTACGATCACCATTGGATTTGGTGGTTCTGTGGGAACAGAAGCGACGATTGTATTGACGGGAGCCTCTATCGGCTCGAACCTGGCTCGTTTTTTCCGGATGAACTACAAGGTGATGACTTTGATGATCGGTTGCGGCGCGGCAGGAGCCATTGCCGGTATTTTTAAAGCTCCGATTGCCGGCATTGTCTTTACCTTGGAAGTTTTGATGCTGGACCTGACCATGGCCTCTTTGATTCCTTTGATGATCTCGGCCATATCGTCCTACGTATTGGTTTATTTTTTAATGGGAGATGGGATTGTACTCGATTTTGCCGTACACGAACATTTTGCATTGTCGAATGTGCCCTATTATATTATTTTAGGAGTATTCTGCGGATTTTTGTCTGTCTATTTTATTCGGATGAATATCCGGATCGAGCATTTCGTAACGAAAATAAAGAATCCTTTCCGCAGAGTATTGGTGGGAGGTGCTTTATTGGGATTATTGATTTATATTTTCCCGCCTTTATACGGGGAAGGATATACTTCGCTTCAGGATTTGCTGACAGATAATGCGGACAATATTTTGAATAACACTTACTTCTTTAGTTTGAAGGACAGTGCTTTTATGGTCTTTTTATATATTGTCGGACTGGTTTTTATAAAAGTGATTGCGACGGCTTTGACGAACGGTAGCGGAGGAGTAGGCGGAGTTTTTGCCCCTTGTCTGTTTACAGGAGGAGTAGGCGGATTTTTGATTGCCAATCTGATTAATTTGTCCGGAATCGTGACTGTACCGGTGAGTTATTTTGTATTGGCGGGTATGGCCGGTGTTATGTCAGGAGTCATGAATTCCCCTTTGACTGCTATGTTTTTGATTGCGGAGATTACAGGGGGCTATTCTTTGCTGGTCCCTCTGATGCTGACTTCCGTGGTTGCCCATCTTACGGGGGGAGGAATGGAACCTCATTCCATTTATGCCAGGCGGTTGGCAATGAAAGGGGATTTAATCACTCACAATAAGGATAAAGCTGTTTTGACCCTGATGAAACTCGATAAGGTTATCGAAACCGATCTGAAGACGATACCTGTGGATGCAACTTTAGGGGATTTGGTGAAGGTCGTGTCCCGTTCTTCACGGAATATATTTCCTGTGATCGATTCCAAAGGGGAATTGCTGGGTATTGTGCTTCTGGACGATATTCGTAAGATTATGTTTAATCAGGATTTGTACGAGGTCACCTATGTGAGGGATTATATGACGACTCCTCCGACTGTCGTGGATGTGACAGATCCTATGGATGCGGTTATGAAAAAATTTGAAGAGACAGGTGCGTGGAATCTTCCTGTCATTCAGGATGAAAAATATATCGGCTTTGTTTCTAAGGCTAAGATTTTTAATACATACCGAAGGGTGTTGCAACACTTCTCAGACGAATAAGCGGTTCCGGAAAACTGTCCGGATCCGGCTTTGGAGATTAGAATATCTAAAGAGAAGAGGGTATGAATGCGAATAATAAACTCGGATACCGGGAAGGTGTCGTTTCCGTGGTATTGAATTTACTGCTTTTCCTGTTGAAATATTATGCGGGGGTTGTCTCTTTTTCTGTAGCCCTTGTTGCAGACGCATGGCATACGCTTTCGGATTCCCTTACTTCTCTGGTTGTGATTTTCGGTATCCGGATGTCTTCCCGCAAACCGGATAAGGAGCATCCGTTCGGACACGGACGCTGGGAACAGATTTCAGCTATTATTATCGCTCTATTGTTGTCTGTGGTGGGTTTGGAGTTTGTAAAGGATTCAATAGGGCGCTTGCATTCCCATGAAACGGCTTATTTTGGGTGGTGGGCTTACGGAGTGACGCTTGTTTCCATTGCGGTAAAAGAGGGACTGGCCCGATACGCTTTCCGGATAGCCCGTATCACGGGTAATGCTTCTGTAAAAGCGGATGGCTGGCATCACCGTAGTGATGCTTTGTCTTCTCTTGTCGTTTTGGGCGGTTTGTTTTTAAGTCCTTATGTCTGGTGGGTTGACAGTGCTTTGGGAATCGTGATTTCCATACTGTTGTTTTATGCTGCTTATGGCATTATCCGGGAAGCTGTCAATAAAATTTTAGGGGAAGAACCTTCAGAAGAACTCCTTTTGCAGGTAAAGGGAATCGTCAGGCAGGAGATGGGGGAAATTGCTTACCCCCATCATTTTCACATTCATAATTACGGGGAGTATGCCGAGTTTATTTTTCACGTAAAAGTTCCGGGTCACCAAACGGTAAAGGAAGCTCATGAGCTTGCAACGAAAATTGAGAACCGGATAGAGAAGGAATTGCACCTGACAACAACTATACATGTGGAACCATTAGATTAAATAATTGTAAATCAGAAAATTGGTGATTATTGTATATGAATGTTAATTTATGCTCTAAGCCTTGTTTTTTAATGTAAAAGCTTTACTTTTGCGGAAATTTTAGGAAAACGGTTAAACACAATATATTATGTACTGGACTCTAGAACTTGCGTCGAAATTGGAAGATGCGCCATGGCCTGCATCAAAAGACGAATTGATAGATTATGCTATCCGTTCCGGCGCGCCAATGGAAGTGATTGAAAATCTTCAGGATATCGAAGACGATGAGGAGATTTTTGAGAGTATTGAAGATATTTGGCCGGATTATCCGAGTAAGGATGATTTTTTCTTCAACGAGGACGAGTATTGATAGAACATGCGCTAAAATTTGCTGAAACAATGAATTACGCAAGGAAGGACCACTGCTGAAACGGTGGTCTTTCCCGTTTTTTAGCGGAAGGGTACCCGTTTTATTTCACAGAAATGCTCTGTTCAGAAAAATAAGGCTGTATGATATAACTATTTTTCAGCATCACCGGAACGGGTGGAGCTATAGGGAAGGCTCTTGGAAAAGCCTGAAAAGAATAAAAGCCTGTTGTCCTGTACTCTAACAGAAACAGGCGAAGAGATGAGCAAAGTGGAGTACTGAAGAAGGGAAGAGGGTAAAAGGGCTATCCATTTGTGAAGTGCCCCCCAAAAGTTAGACATAAAACTTTTGGGGGGCACTTCATTTGCCGGTAGCCCTTATTTTTTAAGCTACTAAAAATGTAAATAGGCCTCTATGGCTTGCCAGGGGGCGTCCTTTAAAATTACTTTTTTATTTTGATCCAGTAAATAAAGGGTGGGGATAGCATTTAAGTTGTAAAGATTCTGATGGGTAATTTTCTGTCCTGCGTCGTATGCTACAATCCAGGTAGAAGGTATTTCAGACAATTTATTCCGCCACAGCGTCAGATCTGCGTCGGGATATACAGCTAATATCTGCAATTTCTTTTCCTTCAATAGAGTGCGGATAAGGGGAGAAGCGGAGAGCTGTTCTACTGTGTGTTTGCATTCCGGGCAGTCGGGATTGTAAAAAATCAGAAGGGTATAAGTTGCGGTAATTCCAGCTAAACGACCGGTTTTACCGGAAGGAAGGGTATAAATAAAATCCGTAGCTTTATTTCCCGGGCGGTTTTTTTTCGCAATTTCCAATTGATGGCGGGGACGGATTTTAGTTACTTCCTCCAGGGCATCTGAGTGGAGAAGGTATTCCAATACGGGAATATAAAGTTCCTCATTCCGTACGGGGGAATTCGGGTCGTAAAGGTATTTCTCGTACAGGCCTGCGATATAAGAAAGCATAGCAGGTGAGCCGGCTTGTGCTTTGCGGAGCATGGAATTGATGGCTTTTTGCTGGGTGGGCTGGTCGACGTATAATAAGATTTGCAGGTAATTGGCCAGAGCCTGTTCGCTGACTTCTGGCAAATGAAGAAGAGTACTATCTTGAAAATCAAAATGATCCCAATAATGAATAACCAGGTATTTGGTTCTCTCTTCCGAATTAACCATAACGGAGGGGATTTCCGGTAATTGAAATGTTTTTTTCATAGGAATGTCCCGGGACTGTCCTTGAAGGGAAAGAGAAGAACATACTAAAATAAAGCAGAAGAATAATGTGAAAAATTTCATATCTATTTATTTGTCAAATTTCGTTTGTATTGGACTACGATACAAATATAGGAATATAATGTAGAATTTTGGATTTAAGAGTTTAAAAGATTGACGGTCCTTTGTGCCGGATTAATGCCCGTTATCTTTGGATTAACGCTCGTCACCCGCCTCTCTGATTCGGAACCTTCGGTTCTGACGAAGGGATAAATGCGGAACAAAAGTTCCTTTAATCCGTTTCTGTCAAGAAGCAATAATCTTTTAATCCTTCATCTTTTTAATTAAAATTTTGTTTTTTATTTATAAAAAGTTTGTATAATTAAAAAAATATATTAGATTTGCAACAACCGATAATCTAAAGTTTGAATACCCCATGAAACTTTGTAGATACATATTAGTTGTTTTTTTATCGACTCAGATAATATTGTTGGGGGTAGGGCAGACCCGTATTCTTTATCGGTGTATTAAATGTGCCAAATCCACGAACAATATTTTTGTACGGGTAGAAACGGGTGTTTATAATGACGGAAGTTGTGTTTGTGGGGTGGGGGATTGTTCCTGTGATGAAGGGGGTTGTTGTGCTTGCGGGGAGCAGGGAACGGAAAAGGAAGATTCTTCTCATTCTTGCGGGAGCACGGGATGTGCTACGATGAAAGTTCATAAGCTAGAGATGCCTACTTTAGCTGAATCTCTTAGTTTAGATCATATATATTTTTCTACGGTTCAGTTCTGTTATGATCCGTATATTTCTATTTTAACTTCAGCTTTGCCCGAAAGGCAGCAAAATCTTCTCTATTACAATACGGCAGCTCCACTGCCACGGGGTTATCTGCATAAGATATGCGTACTGCTGATTTGATTCCTGTTTTTTTATGTAACGTCCATTTGTAGGAAGAGTACAGAGGATAGAATGACATTTTGTCTGGTAGAAGATGCGGTGCGTTGTTTTATATCGCATCCGGCATCCTATAAAATATTCGGATGGAGTTTTGGTGAAGCTCCGGAAGACAGTTCGAGTGGTGTATGACAGGGATTTACTGAATAATCACGGATTTCCTTGTTGATTTTCAATAGGATAAAAATATTGTGCTCTGTCTTTATCCGAAATTGTTAGATAGAAATATCCATTTAAAAGAAAATTCAAATGAGATTTTTAAGTATAGTTTTTTTTATATGTCTTGTTATGCCGTCTTATGCTCAGGTAAAGGGAACGGTAAAGGACACAAAAGGGAATCCCATTTTTATGGCTAATGTTTTTTGGTTAGGGGCCACAGAGGGGACAAGTACAACTGAAGACGGTTCTTTTTCCATTAAAAAATCGTCAGAATCAAATATGTTGATAGCCAGTTTTATTGGCTACGTAAATGATACAATTATCGTAAAAGGTAAAAATGCAACGGTGAATTTTGTATTAAAAGAAGGTGTAATGTTGGAAGAGTCTACTGTAGTCGCTCGAAAATTAGGACTGATTAAAGTTCGTTCCAGTGTGTTGAATGAAGAAATGATTTCCAGTAGCGAATTATTGCGGGCAGCCTGTTGCAACTTAGGGGAGAGTTTTACAACCAATCCTTCAGTTGACGTCAGTTATTCGGATGCAGCTACCGGAGCCAAACAAATCAGGCTGTTGGGCTTGTCGGGAACGTATGTACAAATGCTGACGGAAAACTTCCCGAATTACCGGGGGGCTGCCGCTCCTTTCTCTTTGGGTTATGTGCCGGGACCCTGGATGCAGAGCATCCAGGTTTCCAAAGGGAGCTCTTCAGTGAAAAACGGTTATGAATCCATTACCGGTCAGATTAATATAGAGTTTAAAAAGCCACAGGTTCCTGAAAATCACTTATATCTGAATGTTTTTGCAAATCATAAGGAAAGGTATGAGGGAAATATCGATGGGAATGTGCATATTAATAAAAGACTGAGTACTTCCGTATTAGCGCATTATGAAAATGAAACAAAAACACATGACGACAATGGGGATGGTTTTTTGGACATGCCCAGGATAGAACAGTACAATATTCAGAACCGCTGGGCCTGGATGGGCGATCATTATGTCTTCCAGGCTGCTGTCAAAGCATTGAAAGAGGACAGAAGCAGCGGACAATCTACCCATGTTCACGGGGATGCTGCCGTGCCGGAAGGGGAGCTTTATACCATCGGTTTGAAGACAAAGCGTTATGAAGCTTTTACAAAAAATGCCTATATTTTTAATAAAGAGAAAAGTACCAATGTTGCTTTGATCCTTTCCGGTTCTATCCACCAATTGGACGCGCTGTATGGGCATAAATTCTATAATGTAAACCAAAAGAATCTTTATGCTTCCCTGATGTTTGAGTCGAATATCACGAAGGAACACAATATTTCCACCGGCCTGAGTTTGAATCATGACTATTACGATCAGGATTATCGCCTGACGAATAATACTGATGAAGGGGGAATTACGGTTAAGGAAAAAGAAACGGTTCCGGGTGCTTATGTACAGTATACTTTTAATTGGAATGATAAAATCGTTTTAATGGGAGGAATTCGGGCCGATCACAGTAGTGAATATGGCTTTTTCGTAACTCCCCGTGCCCATTTGAAATACAACCCGAATGAGATTATTAATTTCCGGTTTTCTGTAGGTAAAGGATACCGCACCAATCACGTACTGGCTGAAAACAATTTCTTATTGGCCAGCGGGCGTAAAGTCATCATTGACGATCACTTAAAACAGGAAGAAGCCTGGAATTACGGAGCCAGTATGGCTACTTATATTCCTCTTTTCGGACATACTTTGAATATTAACGCAGAGTATTACTATACCCGTTTTCAGAATCAGTTAGTGGTAGATCTGGATTCCGATCCGCATCAGATACATTTTGCCAATCTGGATGGAAAATCGTATTCCCATACTTTTCAGGTAGAAGTGAACTATCCCTTTTTCCGGGGATTTAATCTGATGGGGGCTTATCGTCTGACCGATGTACAGACGACGATTCACGAAAAACTGATGAAAAAGCCGCTTACCGGGCGGTATAAAGCTTTGCTGACAGCAACTTACAAAACTCCTTTGGATAAATGGCAGTTCGATGTCACATTGCAGTTTAATGGTGGCGGACGTATGCCGACTCCTTATAGGTTAGAAGATGGAACGGCTTCCTGGGAGGCAAATTATCATTCTTACCGTCAACTCAGTGCACAGGTTTCCCGCTTCTTCAAACACTGGTCTGTCTATATCGGTGGAGAAAATATGACGAATTTCAAACAAAAGAATCCGATTATAGGTGCGGAACATCCCTGGAGTGATCATTTCGATTCTACGATGATTTGGGGACCTGTACACGGTTCCATCTATTATATGGGTGTCAGAGTAAATATATAGTTTATTAACTTTTAATTTTAGATTATGAAAACAGTGAAAAATTTTAGTGTATTGGCTGTGCTGCTGATGTTTACAGTGTCCTGTATGGCCAAAGAAATCAAAACCGTGGTGTTTAAAACCAGTCCTGAAATGCATTGTGCAAATTGTGAAGACCGGATTAAATCGAATCTCCGTTTTGAGAAAGGGGTGAAAGATATACAGACCAATTTGGAGGATAAAACAGTGACAATCAAGTACGATTCCGATAAGACAACTGTAGCTCAGTTGATTGCCGGTTTCAAGAAAATTGATTATGTGGCTACTGTTTATGAGGGAGGAACGTCTGCAACAGGAGAAAATTCTTTAAAATCGACAGGTAGTTGTTGTGAAAAACCGGCAGAAGGGCTGGCTACGGTTTGCTTTAAGGCAGCACAGATGGGATGCGGGGGATGTGTAGCTAAAGTTCAGAATAATATGAAAAATGAAGCAGGTGTTAAAAAAGTGGTGTGTGATCTGCCGACTAAATCTGTGAAAATTGAATACGATCCTACAATAACAAATGTGGATAAATTGAAAGAAGGTTTTCAGAAATTTGAATATGCAGTTACACAGTATTATCCGGAAGAAAATATGGCTTATGTTTTCTTTAAGGCCAATCAGATGAATTGTGGAGGATGTGCGAGGATGGTAAAAGAAAAAATAGGAGCCGAACCCGGTGTAAAAGAAGTAACGGTCTGTTTGTCGACTAAAGTTGTTTGTATCGCTTATGATTCAAAAATCAGTAGTGTTGAAAAACTGGTGGATGGATTCAAAAAATTCAATTATGATGTAACTGAATGTTATAATTAATAAGCGGTTCAGGCATACAGTTAGACAAATATAGTCGGAAAACTCTATCTACGATTGACGGAGGGGGAAGGGGAAGGACTTCCTTCCGTACTTTTTCCTTTCCGTTAACCCTTATCCGGTGTACCGGGAATTTACTAACTTTAAACAGACTTCTATGAAAAAAAGACTATTATTATCTACACTGTTTTTCGTCTTCGCGATAAAACTGTTGATGGCACAGAATATTACGGTAAAAGGTACTGTGCTGGCAGAAGAAGATAATCAGCCCTTGGCTGATGTAACCATTCTGGTAAAAAATACCACTATCGGAACCATCACGGATAAAAAAGGGCATTTCAAATTAGATGTTCCGGCTTCTGCAACGACTTTGATCATTTCCTATGTGGGCTATCAAATGCAGGAAGTCCGGATAGAAAAGAATATAAAGGTGTATATGAAAAGCGAGGCTGCTTTAATCGAAGAGGTAGTCGTCGTGGCTTATGGGACACAGAAAAAGAATGCTTTGACAGGTGCTGTTTCCGCACTTCGTTCCGATGAGTTCGAGACCCGTCCTTTATCCAATCCGATAGCGGCTTTGGAAGGGAATATATCCGGAGTACAAATGGCCGGTGCCAGTGGCAAACCCGGTACGGTTCCCGATATCCGGATCCGCGGATTCAGTTCGGTAAATGCTTCCAATGCTCCCATCTACGTGGTAGACGGTGCTATTTTTAACCGTAGTACCGGGGATTTGAATGTAAATGACATCGAATCGATCAGTATTCTGAAAGATGCTGCTTCCGCTTCTTTATATGGGTCCAGTGCAGGAAATGGAGTCGTATTGATTACTACGAAAAAAGCCAAAAAGAACGGAAATACCATCAACCTCAACATCAGTCAGGGATTTTCCAGCCGGGGAATCCGGGAATATGAAAGAGTGAATGTATGGGAATATTATCCTTTGCAATGGGAGATGTTGAAAAATCACTATTACTCTTACGGATACCAGGGCGGAGACGGACAAGAGGCAGCGGAATGGGCTTCTAATACCCTTGTCAGTTCTTACCTGATGTATAATCCTTTCAAAGGAGTGGGAGATACGGAAGTTGTCGGTTTGGATGGCAAGCTGAATCCGAATGCGACCACTTTATTGTGGGGAGATGATATGGACTGGTTTGGTAAAGCAGAGCGGTTGGGATACAGGAGTGAATATAATTTCTCCTACAGTATTAAAAACGACCGTTCTGATACTTATGTATCGCTGGGGTATCTGAAAGATGACGGATATATGAAACGGGCCACCATGAACAGGTACAATGCCCGTGTCAATGTGAATTTTTATCCGGTTCACTGGTTTACAACCGGCGTAAATATTGCCGGAAATAAAGTGGAATCCAATCCGGGATTTCCGGGAGGTGTGGGAAATCCTTTTTATTTCTCCAGACTGATCGGGCCGATTTATCCGGTTTATAAACACGATCCTGAAACCGGTGAATATTTGCTGGACGGAAGCGGAAACAAACAATACGATTATGACGGAACCCGGGGAACAGGTGCTATGAGTCGCCGGCATTCCCTGGCAGAAATGAACCTGAACGATTATACCAATGTGCGGGATGCTATGGATGCCCGTATTTATATGAGTTTGTATCTGTTTAACGGTTTAAAATTCACCGTAAATGCTTCCATGGAGTCCTCGAATACCAATAGCAGTACGTATAACAACCGTTATACCAGTGATAGTTCTCCCGGAGGAGCATTGACTAAATCCACCAACCGGCTGTATTCCTATACGGTAAACGAACTTTTATCTTATGTACAGCAGTTCGGGGAGC
This sequence comes from uncultured Odoribacter sp., assembly GCF_937966165.1. NCBI lineage: Bacteria > Pseudomonadati > Bacteroidota > Bacteroidia > Bacteroidales > Odoribacteraceae > Odoribacter > uncultured Odoribacter sp. The sequence continues at coordinate 271,732 of NZ_CALCLB010000012.1, read as the reverse complement.
ATCATCTGGATGTGATGCTGGGACACGAAGCTTATGCATTAAAGAATAAGTACTCTAATATCACTAAAAACGGGGAGATTATGGACGGTTTGCATGAGCTTTCCAATTTCCTCACGACCGGTACCACTGATTCGTATACCGATACTTATCGCAAAGAAGGGTATTTCGGGCGGATCAGTTACGATTATGCCAACCGGTATTATGCTTCTTTCTCTTACCGGCACGATGGTTCTTCTTGTTTTTCGAAAGATACCCGCTGGGGAAATTTTATGGCTTTCGGTTTATCCTGGAGAATTGATCAGGAACCTTTTATGGCCGATGTAAAATGGATGGATCAGTTAAAGTTAAGGGCTTCTTACGGGGAGACCGGAAATGATTCCGGAATCGGTTATTATCCTTACCAGACTTTATATGAATTGGGAAAAAACAATTCTTCGGAAGAGGGTATTTTATTTAAAAGTAAAGGAAATGAAGGATTGAAGTGGGAGACTCAGATCACAAAAGACATTGCTTTGGAATTTGGCTTTTTCGATGTGGTGAGCGGATCGGTAGAGGTTTTTTTCAAGCAATCCAAAGATCTGTTGTTTGATGTGCCCCAGATGGTTTCTTCCGGGATTACTTCTATTTGGGAAAATATCGGTAAAGTAAATAACAATGGAGTAGAATTCGATTTGAATTTCAAACTGATTCATACAAAAGACTGGCGTTGGAATTTAGGCTTGAATGCTACGACTGTAAAGAATAAAGTCAAGCGGTTTCCGGAGGGGGTGACAGAGATCATTAAAGACAGGAAACGGGTGGCAGTCGGCCGTTCGATTTATGACTTCTGGCTGAAAGAATATATGGGAGTAGATCCTGCTGACGGAGCTGCTTTATATCGCTTTGACAGAGAAGGAGGAGCCGTGTGGTCGGACGAGGACTGCCGGCTTGTAAACGGAATTGAAATGACGACCAAACAGGCGAAAGCCAAATATCACTATGCAGGCAGTGCTATTCCGGACTGGTATGGCGGGATTAATACTTCCCTGGGATACGGGAACTGGGAACTTTCCGCTTTATTTTCTTACGGGATCGGGGGAAAAGTTTACGATTACAGCTATATGATGCTGATGTCTGTGGGACAGTATGGTAGGGCTATGCATGCGGATATGAAAAAAAGATGGCAGAAACCGGGAGATATCACGAATGTGCCCCGTTTGGACGGCTATTATGTGACGGATTTTAATGCAGAGTCCGATCGCTGGCTGGTAGATGCGGATTATTTTAGTATGAAATCCCTGACTTTGGGATATACTTTACCGATGCGTTGGATTTCAAAAATTGGAATAAAATCAGCGAAATTGTCTGTAACGGGCGAAAATTTATTTGTATTGAATCATCGCCGGGGCATGAATACCCAGGAAGCCTATACGGGTAATTTGTCGGCCGGCTGGCTTCCCGCTCGTACTTGTACATTCAGGTTAAATGTAACTTTTTAAATTCAACGGCTATGAGAAAAATAATATATTCTATACTTCTGGGAAGTATATGCCTCTCTGCTTGCAAATCCGACTTTCTGGATACTTCACCGACGGATCAGATCGGACAGAAGGTTGTGTTGAATTCTTTAGATAATTTGTATAAAGCACTTAATGGAATTCATCGGGTAATGATTGCGCAGTACAGTAAAAGACCTTGTGGTGGTGAACCGACTATGGGATTATATAAAGATACTATGGGAGAAGATCTGGTGATGACGAATAGCAGTTCGTCCTTTGCAAATGCTTTGGGATGGATAGAGCACCGGGACCCTTCTTCCGGATTATGCCTGTTTGGTTTTGAAATGTATTATAAATTTATTCTGAATGCCAATCAATTGCTGGAAAATGTGGATATTGTGCCGAACACCGATCCGGTTTTACACGATGGGATAAAAGGGGAAGCTTTGTGCTTCCGGGCTTGGTCGCATTTTCAATTGGTGCAGTTATACGGCGCCCGCTATCAGGCCGGTGTAGAAAATTCTCAATCGGGAGTCCCTTACCGGAAGCAGTCTACTACGGAAGCTATGTCCCGAAATACTGTGGAAGAATGTTATACCTATATCCATGAAGATCTGGATGAGGCTATTGCTTTACTGGAAAATTATAAAGCCGCTGCGGTAACACATTTTTCCCTGAAGGTCGCCTACGGAATAAAAGCCCGGGTGCTATTGGCCCAGCAGAATTATAAAGAAGCTGCTAAATATGCGGATTTAGCCATTCAGACAGCTGAAAGAGAAGGATTTAAACTGATGGAAGAGAATCAGTTGCTTTGTGGATTTTACAATTTGCTGACCGAAACGAAAGAGACAATTTGGGGAGCCCATCCTTTGGAAGATCAGTCCATCTGGTGGTGGTCTTATTATGCTTTTATGGGCTGGGATATCGATAATGAAAGGGAGGTGTATTGTATTAATTCCAAACTCTATAATACGATAAGTGAGACCGATATCCGGAGAAACTGGTGGGATCCCAGCGGGGAAGCAGAACGGCCTTCCTGGGTAATTGTATCGGCTCCCTACCAGCACCGCAAATTTAAAGCCAGGGAAGCGGAAATTACAATAGGGGATTTTCCGTATATGCGCCTGGCCGAATTGTATTTGATGAAAGCCGAAGCCCTGGCCCGTCAGGGAGGGCGTGATGGAGAGGCACAGGCAACTTTGACTGCTTTTGCTTTGACAAGAGATCCCGCATATACTCCTAAATCGGGTACGAATGCCGATTTGATAGAAGAAATTATGTGCCAGCGGAGGGTTGAATTGTGGGGAGAGGGATTCCGTTTTACAGACTTGAAGCGGTTGAATCAGCCCTTGGACAGACTTAATAGTAATCATAAAACGGATGTTTCCAGGGTGATGTCTGTTCCGGCAGGCGACTTGCAATGGCAATTTCTGATCCCGACTTCAGAATTGAATACCAATTCTTTAATGGTACAAAATCCTTAGTCTTTTATCAAAAAAACGGATTATGAAAAAATTTAGTTTAATCGTGTGTGCCCTTTTGCTAGGAATAACAGTGCCGGCTTTGGCAAAAGACCGGAAAAAAACAGTTTTACCGGATAAAAATGCGGAGAAATATACTGAACTTATTCCGCCGGATGCAAAAGTGAAGACCGGACTTTTTACGGTTTATCAGGCCGGGGAAAAGTGGTATTTCGAAATTCCGGATAGTTTGTTGAACCGTTTAATACTTTCTGTGACCCGTTTTGCTTCGGCTCCGGCTAATCCGAATTTTTTCGGAGGAGAAGTTGCTAACCAGCAAGTGGTGTATTGGGAAAAGGCTACCGGAAAATTACTGTTGCGTGCTTATTCGGTTTATTCATCTTCCGATCAGAAAGGGGAAATCCGCAAAGCCGTAGCGGTAAATAACGAAAGTCCGGTTTTAGCGTGTTTCCCGATAGAAGCAGTACGGAATTCTGCTTCTTTAATTGATATAACTGAATTTATTGAAAAGGATATACAGGCTTTTTCAATTCGTCCGGGTTTAAAAAGCCGTTTTGAAATTTCAGGTTATCAGAAAGACAAGTCTTTTATAAAACAGATCCGGACTTTCCCCCTCAATACAGAGATGCGGATGGTCCGGACTTATCTGGTCAGATTGGATGAAAGCGGAGAGAAGGAGTGTATTTTCCCCCTGGCAGAAACGACCGGATTGGTGACGGCGGAACTGAATACTTCTTTTATTTTGTTGCCCAAAGAACCGATGAAAAGGCGTTTGTATGATTTACGGGTGGGGTATTTTGCCCATCAGTATGAGTTCTATGGGGATGAGCAACAGATGGCGGCAAATAAAAAATTTATCTGCCGCTGGCGACTGGAACCCCGTCCGGAAGATATCGGAAAAATGAAACGGGGCGAATTAGTGGAACCCCGGAAACCGATAGTATTTTATATTGATCCGGCTACTCCTGAAAAATGGAGGAAATACATGATAAAAGCGGTGGAAGACTGGCAGCCGGCTTTTGAGAAAGCCGGGTTTAAAAACGCCATTTATGCAAAAGAATGGCCGGAGAACGATCCGGATATGGACCGGGAAGATATCCGCTATTCTATTATTCATTACATCGCTTCGCCCATTGCCAATTCCAATGGGCACCAGATCAGCGACCCCCGGAGCGGGGAAATTATTCAGGCCCGGGTCGGCTGGCACCACAATGTCATGAAACTTGTACACGATTGGTATATGATACAGGCCGGGATAAATGATCCGCAGGGACGAAAAATGTATGTGGACGACGAACTTATGGGACGCTTGATTGAGTTTATATGCGCCCACGAAGTTGGACATACTTTGGGTTTACGTCACAACTTGGGAGCGAGCCGGCAAACTCCGGTGGAAAAACTGAGGGATAGAAAGTGGCTGGAAGAAAACGGGCATACGGTGTCCATTATGGATTATGCCCGTTTTAATTATGTTGCGCAACCGGAAGACAGCGTGAGTGTGGATGCACTTTTCCCCAGGATCGGTATCTATGATGAGTGGGCCATTCAGTGGGGATATATGCCTGTCTGGGGTACTTCCGATGACGAGGAAGAGCGGCTGGTGCTGAACGAACTGATCCGGAAGAAGCAAAAGGAAAATAAACGGCTTTGGTTTGGAGCGGAAGGGTTTAACCGCGATCCCAGATGCCAGCGGGAAGATCTGGGAGATAATCCTGTGATAGCAGCTGAATACGGAATACGGAACCTGAAAAGAGTGATGAAAGCTTTACCGGAATGGACATACGAAAAGGGGGATTTTAATACTCATTTACTGGATATGCACCGGTCGGTAATCGATCAGTATCGTCGTTTCCTTATCCATGCTGCGGTTCATATCGGCGGTATTTACCGGAATTTTAAAGTTGCCGAGGAAGAAGGAATCGTCTACGAACCGGTAGAACGGGAGGTACAGCGACAGGCTTTGCAATTTTTAGGAGATTATTTTTTTACTCCTCCCGATTGGCTGTTTGGAGAAAAGTATTTGTACCGGATTTACGAATCACCTCAACGGGAGCTACATAAAATCGTAGATGATGTACTGAGCCCGGAACTCTATCCTTTATTAGATCCGGAAACCTTACTGGGCATGAAAGATTATGCAGCCGATCATGAAGATTGTTATACGGTCGAAGAATACCTGGCCGATTTAAAGCATATTCTTTTCAGTGAGTTACAGGGCCGTCAGCCTATTGGAAATTTCAGGCGGCATGCTCAGCAAGTCTGTGTTGAATCTATGATTTCTCTTTTAAATAATGAGAAATATAAAAAAACAGATGTGCCGGTTATTGCCCGGTATTTTTTGACCGGATTGGCAGAGGATATTAAGAAGAATGAGAGTTATTTTAAAGACAGGATTTCCCGGGAACATTTGGTTTATCTGTATGCTAAAATTCAAAAGCAGTTGGAATAAAGTAAACTGTAAAATGATTTCTGTTCTCTGCTTCTTTTTCATGAAGGTATTTCGGTTTTGACAGACTGAGAAGTATGTTGACGTAGTGTTTAACGGATGCCTGTATACAAAGGCAAAGAGAGTTGTATGAGGTCAGAATGAGACTATTTTCACGTTTTCTAGTAACTCAACTATCCGATATAATTGATAAATTTACCAATAACTTTTTTCTGGCAATTATGAGGTTATACAAATAGTTAAATCATTCTTTTCAGGATCGGATATTGGGTCGTAACCTTACGGAAGGTTACGTATAAATCGAGGGTACCCCGGTATATGTGGGAATACCCTCGATTTTTTGTCTAAAAGGCCGTTTTTCAATTCCGGGATAATATCAGCTACTTGTTTTTGGGTGGTTTTATTGTTCCTTTGGGGAAAGGAGGGTCAATGAATAGCTGGATTCGCTGATCGGAGGATATATTTTAGAAATGCCAAACCGTATGGGAAACAATTTCGGTATATTAATAGCCGTCGAGTCTGTAAATCCAGTATACCGGATAAAGGTATTCTCTCTTTAAATCGGAGCATGATTCAGGTAAAGGAGCCGTCTGAAGGCTTGGTAGAACAGGTTTTAAATAGGGATTCCTACAAAATCTGTTTATATAAAAATAAATTATATGTTTCAGGATTGTAATTGTCTTTATTAAAAGAAGTTATAAAAATAATAAAGAATTCAATAGACTAAAATAAATTTAATGTTTGTATAAATAATTTATTTTTAATATATTTAAACAATTTCAGTTAAGCATAACTTTTTCGATTATTTTTAAATGGTGAAAGTATGTCAAGAGTTGTAAAAATCCTCTTTTTCGTTTTTCCGGCAATTCTGGTTGCCTGTTTGTTTTTGGGCTGTAGTGAAGACAGGAAGGTGGATATTCCTCCCCCTGTGGAACCTTACCTGAAGATAGAAACCGGCCTTTTGCCTTTGAGTTCGCATGGAGAACGGGCAGAACTTGTATTTTCGACCAATGAGTCGTGGGACATTGTAACGGAAACGGAGGATAAAGAAAAGGATTGGTACCGTGTCCTTCCTCTTTCCGGGGATGCGGGTGATGATATCCGCGTAACGGTAGAGGTGGATAGCAATAATGCTTATACGGACCGTACGTTTAGCCTGGTTCTCAAAAGTGAATCCCTTGACGAGCGTATAGAAGTGAGGCAACTGAAAAAGAATGTTATCCTGCTTGGAGAAAACCGTTATGAAATATCCTTCGAGGAGCAGACGTTGACGGTAGAGGTACGTTCGAATGTATCCTACCTTGTTGAAATCGGAGCGGGTGCTGACTGGATGCGTGAAGAAGCCCGTTTACATTCCGGTGAACTGAACCGTTCATCCCATTGTTTCCGAATCTCCCGGAACGAATCAGAGTCCGCCCGTACAGGCGTTATTGTTTTTACCGATCCTTCTTCGGCCCTGAGTGATGAATTGTTTGTAGTTCAGTCAGGTTGGGAAGATCCGACTCCGGAGCTTACAGCCTTGAAATCGATCTACGAATCTGCAGGTGGCCCGGGCTGGACGCATCGTGATAACTGGTGCAGCGATGCTCCCCTTTCAGATTGGTACGGAGTGGAAACGGATGCCGATGGTCATGTAACCGGTCTTCGTTTAAGTCGTAATAACCTGAGTGGTATTATTTCAGAAAAGATCTCCCAGCTAATCTATTTGCAACACCTTGACCTGAGCTGGAACGATCTTAGGGGAGAGATAAGTACCAATGTTAATGGACATATGCGCAGTGCTTTGGACGACTTGTTGGAATTGGAAACGATAGATTTTAGTCATAACCGTTTTGAAGGATTCCTTCCTGATAATTGGTATAAATTTGAGAAACTCCACTACCTGAATTTATCGTTTAACCAGATTAAAAGCTGGATGTCGACTCTGTGGGATCCGATGTTTACAAATGGTCGTACGGTCGACCTGATTTTAAACAACAACTATTTATACGGAGAAATACCTGCTGCGATTCAGAATCATCCGGAATGGAACCGTCTAGCCCTCCAGATGATCCGTCAGAACCGTACAGGAAGTGGAGGTCTCCACTATGATAAGGCCGTATACCTTCCCGATTTTACCTTTACCGATCTTTCAGACGGTTCGGAGCGTAGTATGCGTGAAGTATACAGTAACAGCAAACTGACCATGCTATTGCATTGGGACCCGTTGCAGTCCTCATCGGGAGAGTTTATCTCGACGACCGTCCGCCGGCTCCATACCTTGTTTGGCGGTCAGGGTTTTTCCGTCGTGGGGATTACGCCCGAAGGAGATGAATACCGTGAAGCTGCCCGGCGCTATATCCGAGAACACAATATTACCTGGACTGCTGTTACAGATTACCGAGATGCTGAAGGTCGCCGGCTTGTACTGCCGGATTATCCTTATCCGAGTTACCTTTTGATAGACGGTTCTGGTAAATTACAGATGGATATGTTTAACGGTCAGTATTTCCCTTCAGAAGGTGAACTGGGAGAATCCTCGGTAATGGATTTGCTTACCTTTATCCATGCAGATTATGTAAATCGTTTTTTTAAGGATCTTTTTGGAGAGAGTAGTTATGAAAGCAGGGATTATACGATGGACAAGCAATACGAGACATTGCAGAGGTCCAGTAAGGGATCCGGTATCGATATAGTGGTTGTAGGAGAGGCTTTCACGGATATTGATATTGAGACAGGCTTTTATCGTGATGTTATGAAATTTGCTTTGGAATCTTTTTTTTCGATTGAGCCGGCTAAGACATACCGCGATTACTTTAATGTTTATATGGTTTATGCTGTTTCGCGTAAGGCTTATATCGGAGATGACCGCGATCAGGTTGCATTAGGTACAATTGTCGATCTGGATCAGATGATAGATAACAGGCTGGATAAATTGCCCGATTATGTATACCGTCCTGTTGTATCCGGAAATACCCCTTTTGTTTCTGTTGTCATTAACAATCATTCAGCCGGTTTGACATGGATGGGAAAGCCTTATATACGTCCGAGTTATTCTTTTTCGGGATATCCACCCGGTAGCCGGCGCTATTTAAGAGGAAATTTACTCCATGAAACCATTGGACACGGATTCGGTTTACTTGGTGATGAATATTCGGATGGATATGTGACAGGAGAGATTCCCGACTATAGAAAAGACGAATTGAGAGCTTCCCAAAAGAAAGGTTGGTGTTATAACGTTTCCTTGACAAATGATCCTCATTCTGTATACTGGTCGCATTTGATCGGTCATGCGCGTTATCCTTATGTAGGTATTTATCAGGGAGGTTATTATTATGACCTGGGGGTCTGGAGATCCGAGGATAAAAGTGTAATGCGCGACTCAAAATCGAATTTATATTTTAATGCTATTTGCCGGGAGTTGATCGTAAAACGTATTTTAGAGCTTTCCGGAGAGGAATATACCTTTGAAAAGTTTCTGGAAAAGGACAGCGATGAGGGTCGTCCCGGAGGAGGTTCATCTGGTTTCGGTTTGTTTCGTTCTAAAGAAACCGGATATGTTCATCATCCGCCAATTGTAATGGATGAATTTAACTAAGAATAAACAGGTGTTTAGGATTTTAATGTTTATTGTAGACTGATACTCTTTAAGTAGTAATTATTAATATTTTATTGAATCTCATTCGAATGTTCTGCCCGAAATACTACCTTGAATAGGGGAAGAACTTCCGTTGCAGATATATTTTTCTTTTTTATTCGTATATAATAATAAATAAATTTTATCAGGCCGGATTTGTCTGAAGAATCCCGTTTTATCTGTATAAGATGGATACTGACACCCTAAAGTTAAGGCTTGTTGTGCTTTTACCTTTGAATAGAAATCTATTTTAATTACTGTTGAAACTGGCTTTATTTTTTAAAAAGTTACATAATTATATATTATATTTAAATTAGTTAAATTAATATTTTGAAGTATAATTTTTTATTAATATATTTGATCGATCAAAATAAATATAATGTTTTGATTGCTTTTAACTGTAAAGAATATGTTACGAATTGCAAAAATCCTCTTCTCCTTTTTTCCGGCAATTCTGGTTGCCTGTTTGTTTTTGGGCTGTAGTGAAGACAGGAAGGTGGATATTCCTCCCCCTGTGGAACCTTACCTGAAGATAGAAACCGGCCTTTTGCCTTTGAGTTCGCATGGAGAACGGGCAGAACTTGTATTTTCGACCAATGAGTCGTGGGACATTGTAACGGAAACGGAGGATAAAGAAAAGGATTGGTACCGTGTCCTTCCTCTTTCCGGGGATGCGGGTGATGATATCCGCGTAACGGTAGAGGTGGATAGCAATAATGCTTATACGGACCGTACGTTTAGCCTGGTTCTCAAAAGTGAATCCCTTGACGAGCGTATAGAAGTGAGGCAACTGAAAAAGAATGTTATCCTGCTTGGAGAAAACCGTTATGAAATATCCTTCGAGGAGCAGACGTTGACGGTAGAGGTACGTTCGAATGTATCCTACCTTGTTGAAATCGGAGCGGGTGCTGACTGGATGCGTGAAGAAGCCCGTTTACATTCCGGTGAACTGAACCGTTCATCCCATTGTTTCCGAATCTCCCGGAACGAATCAGAGTCCGCCCGTACAGGCGTTATTGTTTTTACCGATCCTTCTTCGGCCCTGAGTGATGAATTGTTTGTAGTTCAGTCAGGTTGGGAAGATCCGACTCCGGAGCTTACAGCCTTGAAATCGATCTACGAATCTGCAGGTGGCCCGGGCTGGACGCATCGTGATAACTGGTGCAGCGATGCTCCCCTTTCAGATTGGTACGGAGTGGAAACGGATGCCGATGGTCATGTAACCGGTCTTCGTTTAAGTCGTAATAACCTGAGTGGTATTATTTCAGAAAAGATCTCCCAGCTAATCTATTTGCAACACCTTGACCTGAGCTGGAACGATCTTAGGGGAGAGATAAGTACCAATGTTAATGGACATATGCGCAGTGCTTTGGACGACTTGTTGGAATTGGAAACGATAGATTTTAGTCATAACCGTTTTGAAGGATTCCTTCCTGATAATTGGTATAAATTTGAGAAACTCCACTACCTGAATTTATCGTTTAACCAGATTAAAAGCTGGATGTCGACTCTGTGGGATCCGATGTTTACAAATGGTCGTACGGTCGACCTGATTTTAAACAACAACTATTTATACGGAGAAATACCTGCTGCGATTCAGAATCATCCGGAATGGAACCGTCTAGCCCTCCAGATGATCCGTCAGAACCGTACAGGAAGTGGAGGTCTCCACTATGATAAGGCCGTATACCTTCCCGATTTTACCTTTACCGATCTTTCAGACGGTTCGGAGCGTAGTATGCGTGAAGTATACAGTAACAGCAAACTGACCATGCTATTGCATTGGGACCCGTTGCAGTCCTCATCGGGAGAGTTTATCTCGACGACCGTCCGCCGGCTCCATACCTTGTTTGGCGGTCAGGGTTTTTCCGTCGTGGGGATTACGCCCGAAGGAGATGAATACCGTGAAGCTGCCCGGCGCTATATCCGAGAACACAATATTACCTGGACTGCTGTTACAGATTACCGAGATGCTGAAGGTCGCCGGCTTGTACTGCCGGATTATCCTTATCCGAGTTACCTTTTGATAGACGGTTCTGGTAAATTACAGATGGATATGTTTAACGGTCAGTATTTCCCTTCAGAAGGTGAACTGGGAGAATCCTCGGTAATGGATTTGCTTACCTTTATCCATGCAGATTATGTAAATCGTTTTTTTAAGGATCTTTTTGGAGAGAGCAGTTATGAAAGCAGGGATTATACGATGGATAAGCAATACGAGACATTGCAGAGGTCCAGTAAGGGGTCAGGTATCGATATCGTGTTTATAGGAGACGCTTTTACAGATATCGATATAGAGACAGGCTTTTATCGTGATGTTATGAAATTTGCTCTGGAATCTTTTTTTTCGATTGAGCCGGCTAAGACATACCGTGATTACTTTAATGCTTACATGGTTTATGCTGTTTCACGTAAGGCTTATATCGGAGACGACCGCGATCAGACGGCTTTGGGAACAGTAAAGGATGAAACTAATGGAATCGACAATAGATTGGATATATTGCGTGACTATATTAATCTTCCCCTTGTTGGTGAACATATACCCTATCCTTCGATAGTTGTGAATGATAATAACTCAGGTCTTACTTTTATGAAGGGAACGGGTGTCATTAATTCAAATTATTCTTTTTCGGGTTATCCCTATGGAGAATGTGGAATACTAAAAAGTACTGTTATTCATGAATCTGTCGGTCATGGTTTTGGTTTACTTGCAGATGAATATATAGATGGTCGTTTTGGTGAAGAAATACCCGAAAGCAATAAGAACAGGTTAAAATTGGATCAAGCGAAGGGCTTGGCTCTTAACGTTTCGCTGACGAATGATCCCAAATCTGTATACTGGTCGCATCTGATCGGTCACCCGCGTTATCCTTATGTAAGTTTATATGAAGGAGGTTATTATTATGGTAAGGGAGTCTGGAGATCGGAGTACGAAAGTGTGATGCGAACTTCAGGAGAGTATTTATATTTTAATGCTATCAGCCGGGAGTTGATCGTAAAACGTATTTTAGAGCTTTCCGGAGAAGGTTATAGTTTTGAAAAGTTTCTGGAAAAGGACAGCGATGAGGGTCGTCCCGGAGGTGGCTCATCTGGTTTGGGTCTGTTTCGTTCTAAAGGAACCGGATGGGTTCATCATCCGCCAATCATAATAGATGAATTATAATAAAATAAGCTTGTATATGTTGCAGGAATGAAATCTTAATTACACATTAAAAAACACAATTATGAAAAAATTATGGTTAATAACAGCAGTGTTGCTTATACTTTGCGGGTGTAGCAATGAAGATAAGTTCAATTTAGGACAAGAGGATAATGAAACAGAAGCTTTTGTTCCATATTTCTATGGAGCGGCGAGGTTGGAAAATCCGGTTGTGGGAACACGAGGGGTGGCAAATACCTTGAAAGTATGGAGTAAACCGATGGCAGAAGAAAATCTTACTGTAAAATTCCTCAATGGTACAGAGAGTTATCGGAAGTTTGTCAAAGAAGTTGTCAAAGAGTGGGAAAAGGTTGCAGGTGTGAGGTTTAATTTTGTTAAAGATAATGAGAATGCTATGATTCGTATCGGTTTCGATTATGTTCCGGGAATGATGTCGAGTTGGGCGATAACAGGAACCGACCATCTGCAGTTATACAGTCGGCAAACAGAGCCTACAGTTCATTTTGCGCGTTGGCGTCGGATTGCTAATACACTTAAACGTAGCGACGTATTAAGGGCTTTCGGACAAGTACTGGGTTTAGAACTGGAATTTCGTCATCCGAATTTCAATCCCGGATGGATTACCGACGAAAATGGTAATGTGGATGAAACAGCGATCAGGGATTATTGGGAAAATGAACTGGGAAATTATATCACTTGGGAAGAACTGAAGAAGGTTGTATTGGATCCACTTCAGGATCAGACTTTCTTAATAACCAAAACTGAATCTTATGATAAAGAATCAATAATGACGTGGCCTTTTTATGAGATGATTGCAAATAATATTCCACCTATTGAATTTGAAGAGTATAAAACCGAATTATCAGTTCAGGATAAAGAATTTATTCAGCAAATATATGGACCTACTTTGGGGGACTTACTTACGAAAGATAGATATTTGGATTTAATAGAATTTGATTATACAGGTACAGCTTTAGAGTTTGCTTTGACAACAACTAAAAATCTTGCGGTCATTTGGGATGAAGACGCTAAGGATGTTACAAATTACTATTTACCTACTGATACAACGACTGTATATAAATTCACTGCTACTCATACTTTTACCGAAAGTAAAAAGCACAGAATCATTATAGCCGAAATTTTGGATAAGGGTGTAGTACGTCCCAATGAAAGCACGGCATTAACTGCGTTTGACTTGAAGACTGGAGTGGGAGCTGATAATTTTGATATAAAGTTACTGAATAAAGCTTTAGGATATATTCGGATTTGGGGAGGAGGAGGTTTTATAAGTCAGAATTTTAATTTCACGAATTATAATAACCTGAAAGAACTGTATTTGGTTGAGGTGCTGGATTCCAAAGTGACGCTGGATGGATGCAAGAATCTGGAGATTTTTGCTACAAGTCGGTTTATTTATAAACCAGAGAGTGTAAGTGGTCCTCAAGTGACGACACCTGTAGGTAGTCCTATAAATAATATATATGAGATAGTGGAGGGACCGATTGCAGAATGGCCCATTGAAGGCGTTCCTTTTGCAGAATGGCCTAAGTGTGCAGAATGGAATTATTCATTAAGTGATTTGAACGGGGCAGGATTAACGATTAGAAATTGCGACAAGCTTAAAGAGATTAGTCTGGAAAACACCCAGATTATTGATATCGATTTCAGTAATCTTTCCCAATTGGAATACGTTTATCTTTCATCTACCCAGGATTATCTGGTAGGCGGTGGTAGGGAGGAAATTATGAATTACAGCGGAGACTATTTAAATACGGCATTTAGTACTTTAAATACACGACCAAGTAATAATCCCGGTTTAATTGTATTGCGCGGTGTAACCAAGAATACTGAGATTTATCCGCGGGACTTTGTTAAAGTAGGTATAAATGTCGATCAGCTAGAGAAAATCAATAGGCAAATCGAAGCTAAAAACTGGACGGTTGTCTGGGATTCCGGAATTACTCTTTATATGTCGGCTATTCCTGTGCCTGAAAAGAGTGAATGATAAGAAGCCTCTTTTTCAAGAGAACTGATAGCTGGAAAAGGACAGCATAAAGGATAATTATTTATTATTTTTATTTTCTACAAATGCCGGAATATTGACAAGTCCGGCATTTTTTTTCGCTAGGAGCTTGCGTAAAGGACTGTTCCGGCGAAAAAAGACGGCTTAATAAAGCTGTGAGCAGTTGGTAGAATTCTTCCTGATAAGCATTAAAATCGGTAATATAGGTATTGTCACATTTCAATTTGTAATTATAATCGTTCCCGAAAAGTAATTTTATACTGTATATTCCGGGTATAATGGCAGAAGCGGGAGGACAGTGCTGTTTAAACATAAGGCAGTAAAGCATGGTTTGAAAAGCAGCTTTATTGCGTTGGGGATTGGAAGAGTCGAATACGGAACTAATGTTTTTACACTGGGTATTGTCTGCTCCGGTTTTATAGTCGATTACCCTTATGGTGTCCCCGATTTGATCCACCCGGTCGATAATTCCTCCGATAAATACCGGCTGTGTGCCTGCTGGGGTCTGAACCGGAACCGGGATACAGTATTTTTTCTCTGTTGAAATGATGCGGAAAGGGCAAAGCGTTTTGTCGTATTGAAACATTTGCCGGATGTATTTTTTGATGATTTCCAGGATCAGTTCATTGCTTCCGCTATCCATTAATTTACTCGTTTGCTGATTGTAAACGTGAAGGTAAGAACGATATACATGCTCTTCCAGTAACGATTGATTGGATAAAAGGGAATCGATGATACGGGAAGTGATTTCCTGTTCTCCAACAGTAGCATATAAGGATTGCACGGATTCGTGGAAAATGTTTCCAAGCAGGCGGTGATCCAGTTCTTCGGTCATCTCTTCTTTTTCTTTGATACCGGCTATATATTTGAAATAAAATTTCAGGGGACAATCTATATAGGTATTTAAGGCGGAAGGGGACAGGGCTGTTTCTTCAGAAAGCGTATACCCTTCCAGCCGCCGCAGGATACTTTCGTTTTTGGGAATATGGATTTCTTTTTCTTCTTCCAGGGAGATGCGGTTCTGGAAATTTTGTTCTTTTACCGTCAGACCTGATTCGTATTTAATCTGGTGGAGATAACGGCTCATTTCTCCTCCGTTCAGATTCTGAATCACCGAAGTATAAAGGATTTTGACATTCTGGGCCCTTTGTAGCAGGCGGTAAAAGTTATAGGCAAAAAGAGCTTCTCGTTGTTCGGGAGTAGGCAAACGGAAACCTACCCGCAGATTATAAGGAATAAAAGAAGAAGGAATATTGGTCTTTGGCAAAATTCCTTCATTGGCAGAGAAAATAATCAGATTTTTAAAATCGAGCATACGGGTTTCCAGTAACCCCATGATTTGCAGTCCTTCTAAAGGTTCCCCGGAAAAGGGAATACTGACAGATCCCAATACTTTGTAGATCATTTGCAGATAAAGTTTACTTTCGGGTTCAATCTGTTCTTCCTCGAATGTATTTTTAAGGTTTTGGATACAGAGGTAAAGGGTAAAAATAAATTCCTTCTCAATGGCATAACTTTTTTCTTTTTCGATATCGAAAGTTTGGGTCAGTAATTTCAGAATCCGGAGTAAATAATCCGGTATTTTTTCTTCTTTCCCCTCAAATATAGCTTGGGTAACCGCATTAAAATACAGCGATTGGGCCGGTATATAGATTATATTTTTTTGGCGGATGTTGTCGAGAGTTTTATCGATATCTTCAGGGCAGCAATTCCGGAGTAACTTATGGTTCAGCAGGGCGATAACGGGCTTATAGTAATAATAGGTTTCCTCTCCTGCTGTTTTGGTGTAATTTTTCAGCTCTCCCAGCATATAAATGAGAGCGGCGGCGGAAGTGTTACGGGCGGGGTATCCCATCGTAATGTTTATTTTCCGGATATCTTCCGGGATGGAGTGCATGACCGGTATGAGCAGGCGTTCGTCGCACAGGACCAGAGCGGTTTGTATATTGTCTTTTTCGGGTAAATTCTCCAGTAATTTGGGAATCAATTTTGCCTGTCCGATAGAGGAAGGGACAGAAATGTACTCGATCTGTTTCCGGTTGTATTTGAAATTGTTGAAATGTTCCTGTCCGAGTTCATTGGGAAAAAGTTTCAGATTTTCCCGGATATAACGGCCGGCTTCATGATACTCTTCGGTAGAATAATAAATATCGTAATCCCAGTAAAAATGGGCTTTCCGGTTTAAATAGTAAAAAGTGAAGATTTGTTTTTCGCACGGACTTAAAGCATTAAAACCGGCGAAAACGATCGGTTGCTCCCGGGAATAGGCTTCGAGGTGTTCATAAAAATGACGTTCGCCCATTCCTTCGTAACAGATACCCTCTGCCGTAAGTTGTTTTTTAAAACGGGTATAAGTGGAATAAAGATTGTTCCAAATTTTTAAAAATTCTTCCTGTTCTTTACTGTATTTTTCCGGATTAAAACTGTTCCAGAAATTTTGGATGACAGTGATTTGTTCGGGAGTCAGGTATGAAAATCCGGATTCCAGCTCTTTGAGAGAAACGATATTGGAGAATAATGTTTTCGGATCTATCAGATATTTATCAATATCGTCGAAGTCTTCCAATAACAAATTTCCCCAGAAATAGAAATCTTCGAATTTTTCGTTTGTTCCCGAAGCTTTCAGGTAGGCTTTATACAGTTTAATGGTAAGGGTGATGTTCTCTGCTTTTTTTATTCCGGTCTGCTGTTCTATAAATTCATGGAAGGTAAAAATTTCAGGCATCCAGGTCGGTTTTTCCACTAATTCGGAGAGAGCATCCGCCAGAAAAAGTCCGGCCCGTTTATTGGGAAAAACAACCGTCAGGTCTTTAAGGTTATATTGATATTTTGTAATAAGGTCCTTAGCTACTAATTGAATAAATGATGCCATACAAATTTGTACCTGATAGATGATTTGAATTTACGCCTGTCGAAATAATCTTTCCGGATAAAAAACAAAATCTTGTTCTTAACCTGCTTTTTTGTTATTAATTTTGCTTGGCAAAGCTACAATTTAAAATTTATAATTGAAATTCATTTATGTTAAAGGATTTATTGCAGAGAAACAGGAGTTATCGTCGTTTTGACCACAGTGTAAAATTATCTCGGGAAGATTTGTCGGAATGGGTGGAGCTAACCCGCTTTTGTGCTTCTGCCCGCAATGCACAGGCTTTGAAATACAGGCTTGTTACGGATGAGGCAGAAGGGGCAAAGGTATTTGAAACTTTAGCCTGGGCCGGTTATCTGAAAGATTGGGCCGGACCGCAGGAAGAGGAAAGGCCTGTGGCTTACCTGATTCAATTGCTGGATACCCGGATTGAGGAGAACTGTCTGTGCGATGACGGCATTCAGGCGCAGACTATTCTGCTGGGGGCTGTGGAAAAAGGTTTCGGAGGGTGTATTATAAAGGCTTTTAAGAATGAGGCCCTGCGCAGAATTTTAGAATTGCCCGGATATATGAAGATTATGTATGTAATCGCTCTGGGAAAACCGGTGGAAAAGGTTGTCATAGAAGAGATGAAAGCAGGAAATTATGAGTATTGGCGGGATGCGGAAGGGACGCATTATGTACCCAAACGGTCGCTGCATGAATTAATATTTTAAAGGCTGCAGCGGATTATGAAACTGATTTGTGCAGAATACAGTACGAAAGGGGAAATGTCGGTAGGTGTCGTCGGGGACAACGCTTTACTGCGGAATAACAATGATTTTTATTTCCCTGCTTTTACGCAGGAACTCAGTTGTGTGCCTCAGCTTGTTTTCCGGGCCTGTAAATTGGGAAAAGGAATTTCGGAACGTTTTTCCCGGCGGTATTACGATGCGGTAGGCGTCGGACTGAGGTTTTATGCTGATACCCTGGAGCGGAATTTGCAGGAGCAGGGATTACCTTCAGGATTATCCGCTTCTTTTGACGATTCTGCCGCTATAAGTGAGTTGTCGGACTATACGGGAGAGGATGTAAAATATATGTTGCAGATTGACGAAAAGGTAGTTTTTGACGGCAATATGAGGGGATTA
This sequence comes from uncultured Odoribacter sp., assembly GCF_937966165.1. Taxonomy (NCBI): domain Bacteria; kingdom Pseudomonadati; phylum Bacteroidota; class Bacteroidia; order Bacteroidales; family Odoribacteraceae; genus Odoribacter; species uncultured Odoribacter sp. The sequence continues at coordinate 253,529 of NZ_CALCLB010000012.1, read as the reverse complement.
TCCGTTTCTGTAGATCGCTTTGTAGCAAAAGCTTCCGGATTTTTTATGATTAAAATCGGAGATTTCTTTTTTTGTGGAAATCCGTTTCGTTATAAAGGACTGCAAATAAATACCCGTATCCGGATGTATTTGAACGAGGTGTGCCGGATGGATTTTTATGTAAGGTGAGGGAATGTTGAATGTTTGAAGGTTTAAGAGTGGAAAGGAGTAAGGGCACTTCGCGCCTGATTCAGGCCCGCCACTCGCCCCGCTGATTAATGAACCTTCGGTTTAGATAAAGGGATTAATCAAAAGCGGGGGTTGGTTAATCGTTTCTGTTCAGAAACAATAATACTTTAATTTCACTTTCAAACCTGGATATTATTGTACAGAAAACGTTTGATTTTTTGGGTGGGCGTTTTTTCGAAAGGCTCACTTTGAATCATTACCAATTGTAACTTTGAGAAATTATTTACCCGACTGTTTACGTATTCAAAAAGCTCTTTTTTCTGTTCTTCAATAATTTCGTTTAAATGAGCTTTGTAATTACCTGCCTGGGTTTTCAGTTTTTGGTATTGTTTTTCCAATTCTTCCATATTGAAATGAACCATAGCGACCAGTTTTCCTTTGCTTTCCACCACTAAAGATTCGTTTACGAAACGGAAGTTATTGATTATCGATTCGATTTCTTCGGGATAAATGTTTTCTCCGGAAGCTCCTAAAATCATTGTTTTGATGCGTCCTCGTATGGAAAGGCGGCCTTTCTTGTCGAGATATCCCAGATCCCCTGTCTTAAACCATCCGTCTTCCGTCATCACTTCTTTTGTCAATTCCGGTTTTTTGTAATACCCTTTCATGACATGGGGGCCTTTGATCCAGATTTCTCCTTCTCCTTTCCGGTCCGGTTCATTGATTTTCATACTTACTCCTTCCATCACAGGGCCTACGCCTTGTAAAAAGGTAGCAGAGGGATTACTGCCGGCGCTCATGGGAGCCGTTTCCGTAAGGCCGTATCCGATAGCATAAGGGAATTTGGCTTCGTGCAAAAACCTTTCCACTGTAGGGTCCAGTTTCGAACCCCCTATTCCAAAGAACAAAAGTTCTCCTCCGAAGGTTTTCATCAATTTTTTCCCGGCTAAGCGGTTGAAAAATTTCCGGGCAGGTGTGAATTTATACAAATTACGCATCAGGGCGGAAGAGTTAAACCGGGGTATAATCTGAGTTTTATAAATTTTTTCTATAACCAGGGGCACAGAAAGAATAACTGTCGGACGGATCTTTTGCATAGCCGGTACCAATAACTTAGGAGTCGGTACGCGGTCAAGATAAAAGATCTGGGCTCCGAACATTAAGGGAAGCAATAAACCTAAGGTATTTTCGTATGTATGGGCCAATGGCAATATGCTCAGGAAGCGGTCTGTTTCTCCCACATGTTGTATTGTCCTGCATTGACGGGCATTCCAAACCAGGTTTCTGTGCGTGAGTTCCACTCCTTTTGAAAATCCTGTGGTTCCCGAAGTATAAATGATGGAAGCAGTATCTTCTTCCTCTATATTTATACCGGAAACCGGTTTAAAATTATGGAGGGGAATATCGGATTCCAGTTTTTCAATTGCTTCTACCTCATATCCTTCAGGAATATGGGCAAAATTATTCATCAGGATTTTGTGTTTCAAAAAATCGGTTTTTATCGGGGCAACCAGTTTATAGAGCAATTTTGAAACAAAAATAATCTTCGCTTCCGCATGCTCTAATATATTCTGAATTTCCATGCCACTGAAGCCCGGAAGTATAGGTACGGATATGGCACCAATCTGTGCAATCGCAAATTGAGTGATCCCCCAGTTGGGCATATTGGCACTTAAAATGGCTACTTTATCGCCTTTTTGAATCCCTAAATCTAATAAATGATTGGATATGGAAAGGACTTCGTTGTACAAATTCTGATAAGTTCTGTTTCCTGACTGAACAAAGTTTAAAGATAAATTATTTTTAAACTGGGAACAACTGTTTTTGAGCAGTTCCGGTAAAGTCAACTTCTTTAAGATCATCGTAAAAATTATTCACTAATACTTTACAAAGATACTATGAATTTTTGATATGCGGGTTAAATAAGCCTAAAAAGTAAGAGAAAAATGGTTAAATCCTTAGGATAAAATTAAAAATACCTGTGCTTCGGAATCGCTTACAGGGGATTCATAGGGAAGAAGAAAAGCCTTCAGAATTTTGTTTTATGGTTATTCTTCACGCTTTCCGGAAAAAGCGTGAAGAGTATTACAAAAATGTTGTCTTTTATTTTGCAGGTACTTCTTTCAGTACTTCTTTCAGATAATCCCAGAATTTTCCGACAGAAGCGATGTTCACTTTTTCGTCGGGAGAGTGGGGATGACAGATTGTCGGTCCGAAAGAGATCATATCCCAGTTGGGGTATTTGGCTCCCAGAATACCGCATTCCAGTCCGGCATGTACGGCCATGATTTCAGGTTCTTTCTGGTACATTTTTTGGTAAACGTCCAGCATGAGTTTCAGAATTGCTGAATTCGGATTGGGTTTCCAGCCCGGATAAGCTCCGTCAAAGAGAATACGGTCGGCTTTTGCCAGTTCAAAAACGGCTTGCAGGGAATCGGCTAAATAATCTTTTGCGGTCTCTACGGACGAGCGCATAAGGGTATTGATGACGATCTTGTCTTCTGTTGTTTTTACAATAGCCAGGTTGTTGGAGGTTTCCACTGTTCCCGGCATAGAGTCGATCATCCGTACCGTACCATTGGGACACCCCATGATAGAGTCGATAAGCCGTTCCTGTAAATCTGCATCCATAACCCGGGCCGGAAGAGCTGCTTCTTCCATTAATAATTTGACGTCCGGATCTTTTTCAATTAGTTCTGCCTTATAGATGGCGGAAGCTTCAGCTACTTTTGACTGTAGTTTGCCGGCATTCTTACTGGGAACGGTCACGAGGGCAAAAGATTCTCTGGGAATGGCATTGCGTAATGTACCTCCGTTTACGGAAGCCAGTCTCAACTCCAGTTCTTTGGCATTGGCTTTTAAGAAACGGAACAACAGTTTATTGGAGTTCCCGCGTCCGAGGTTGATATCCATTCCTGAATGTCCGCCTTTCAGCCCTTTTAAAGATAATTTAAAGGCTTTACTGTCAGCGGGCACAGGAGCTTCCTGATAATTGAATTCTATTGTAGAATCCAAACCGCCGGCGCATCCTACATACAGTTCTCCTTCGGTTTCGGAATCCAGATTTAATAAAATATCCCCTTTTAATACGCCGGGTTTCAAGCCGTTTGCACCGTCCATACCGGTTTCTTCCGTAGCTGTAATCAATACTTCAATCGGTCCGTGAGGAATGTCGGTAGCTGTTAATACGGCCATACCTGCAGATACTCCCATGCCGTTGTCAGCTCCTAAAGTCGTTCCTTTTGCCCGTACCCACTCGCCGTCTACATAGGCTTGAATAGGGTCTTTGGTAAAATCGTGTTCCGTATCTTCATTTTTCTGAGGAACCATATCCAAATGTCCCTGAAGAATAATGCCTTTCCGGTTTTCCATACCCGGAGTAGCCGGTTTTCTCATGATGATGTTTCCGGCTTCGTCCATACTGGCATCAATCTGATTTTCTTTTGCCCAGTTCATCATAAATTCCCTGGCTTTCTCTTCATGATTGGACGGTCTCGGTACCTGGGTTAATTTGTAAAAATTCTCCCAAATTGCTTTTGGTTGAAGGTCTTTGATTGTATTCATATTATTTAAATTTAAAAGTTCAAGAATGTAAATGTTTAGTTAAAAGGGTGGGAGGGCAGGGTATATTATCATTTTTGAGATATAGGATTAATTTAGGAATAGAAACAGCTAAATATTGACATTGAGCAATTAAAGTTTTAGCTGTTGTTTTTTCTGTATAATGTAAATCAATGCCTGTATGTAGCATACTTCTGACTGCACCACAACTCCCTTTAGCTATAAAAAGATATTTTTTAAACATCGTTTTGCTTCCACTTTCATAACTTTCTGCTATATTATTCATAACTGATAATACTGCTCTTTGAATCTGATCGCAAAGACCGGAATCTTTTAACATAGAAGTGTACCTGTTTATTTGATTAATTACTTTTCCCGCTTCCTGCCGGATAATCAAATCTTCAAAACATGTAACAGCTCCCATACTATTGTGATTATAATCCTTATTATTCCTTTTTCCCCTCAGATTTTTAAATTCTCACTCATTTAAAAGCATTTATATTCTTGAACGTTTGAACATTATTTCATATTTTTATTTAAAAAGTTTACGAATTTAGTGTACAGTTGCAAACTGGTGTTTCCGCCGTAGATACTGTGATTACGGTTGGTATAGATGCCCATGTCAAATTGTTTGCCGGCCTGAACCAGGCGTTCGGCCAGTTCGTATGTATTCTGTACGTGTACATTGTCGTCAGCTGTTCCGTGACAGAGCAGGAGATTGCCTTGGAGCTTGCCGGCCCAGTTCAGAGGTGCGTTTTCGTTATAACCTTTTTCATTTTCCCGGGGGGTACGCATGTATCTTTCCGTATAAATGGAATCGTAAAATTTATAATGGGTGACAGGAGCTACAGCTATGGCCGTACTGAAAACGTCATTGCCTTTCATAATGCAGAGTGAGGACATAAATCCTCCGTAACTCCATCCCCAGATCCCGACTTTTTTGCTGTCGACATACGGTTTTTCGGCCAGCCATTTGGCGGCTGCAATCATGTCGTCGCTCTCCAGTTTTCCCAATTGCATATAAGTACATTTGCGGAATTCTTCCCCTCTGGCAGCTGTGCCCCGGGGGTCAATACAGGCGACGATATAACCTTCCTGAGTAAGATAATGTAACCAGTTGATGCCTCCCCAGCTGTTTTTTACTTGCTGGGAATTGGGACCGCTGTATTGGGTGATCAGTAAAGGATAAGTTTTGTCGGGATCAAAATCTACCGGTTTCATGATCCAGGCATTTAACAGGGTCTGGTGGTCTGCGGCCGGAATTTGTATGAATTCTTTCGGAGAGATGGCGTAATCTTGCATCACTTCCTTGAGCTGATGATTATCTTCTAACACTCTTACAGGCTTTACTTTGGCGTTATATAAACGGATTACCGGAGGGTTTTCTGCATTGGAAACCGTGTTGATATAGTAATTGTATGTTTTACTGAAATTTACTTCATTCCAGCCTTTTTCCGGTGTAAGTTTTCTTTTTTTCCCTTTGCTGTCTACTGCATATACATATTTTTCCAGAGGGGATTCTTCATAAGAAGAATAATAGTACGTTTTTCTGACCGGATCGTATCCGTAAAAATCCGCAATGTCGTACGGACCGGAAGTAAGGGCTTTTTTCTCATGCCCCGCCATATCATACAGGTAGAGGTGCATAAATCCGCTCTTCTCACTGGTGATGATAAAATGTTGTCCGTCTGCTGTGAAAAACAGATTGTCGAAATTGCTTTCGTCTATATAATATTTATTGTCTTCCCGGTACAGCACATTCGATTCACCGGTACGGGCGTTGGCCAGCAGTACTTCCATTCTGTTCTGTAAACGATTTAACCGGATAATGGCGAGTTTTTTCGGATCTCTGGTCCACCGTATACGGGGGATATAGATGTCGGTTTCCTCCCCTATATCCATTTTTAGTGTGGTTTTATCCTGGATGTCGTATACGTGAACCGATACAACTGAATTGGCTTCTCCGGCTTTGGGGTATTTATAACTGTATACGGAGGGATAATTATCATTTTCTTTTAAAGCAGGAGCTTGTCCTTCAAACATATTCATCGGAAATTCCTTTACATCGGTTTCATCGAACCGGATAAAAGCGATGGCTGATCCGTCCGGTGCCCATTCAAATGCCCGGTTAAAAGCAAATTCCTCTTCGTACACCCAGTCCGGAGCTCCATTGATGATGTGGTTGTATTTGCCGTCGAAAGTAATTTGACGTTCTGTTTTAAAGCGGATATCGTATATAAATAAATTATTGTCCCGCATAAAGGCAATCCGCAATCCGTCGGGGGAAAAGGTGGCTAAACGTTGTTTCCCGTTTTCAGAAAGGGGATTCAGTTCTTTATTTTTAAAATCGAACAGGTAATAATCAGCGGTAAAAGAACGGCGGTAAATGGGGCTGACGTTCGTACTGATCAACAGGCGGCTTTCGTCGGCATTGAATTGATAATCCGATATGTATTTTACTTTGTTATTTCCTTCAACCGTTTCCAGATCCAGTAAAACGGCCACGGGTTGTCCGGTCTTGTAACTGTATTTGACAATCTTTTTCCCTCCGTTTTCCAGAACCGTATAGTGTTCTCCGTCGTTCATGGAGCGTATTCCGTACACTCCTTTACTCCGGAACGTTCCGTCCTTGAAAAAATCGTTCAGACTTAACTGTTTGGATTGGGCCATTACTTGCACTCCCGCACTCACCAGAATCAATAAAATTAAAATGTGATATATTCTTTTCATCGTTTAAAATTATTTGGTAATTCAATCGTGCCTCAAAGGTTTAAAAAAAAACTTTGTTTTCAAAGGATTTTTTCTGTCAAAGTTAACATTCCTTTCTTTTCCTTTTCCTTTTTATCTTCTCTTGTTAATCTTGCACATTGATCGATAATCTCTAAAAAAAATATATCTTTGCAGTTCATTAATTAGTGACGTTTAATTTGTTCGGTTTCCGCCCATGCATTATACCCTTATAGCGAAAGATAAAAACAGTGAGGCCCGTTGTGGCGTATTGACGACAGCTCACGGAGAAATTCATACTCCTATTTTTATGCCTGTAGGGACGGTGGGGACAGTGAAAGCAGTGCATACACGGGAATTGAAAGAAGATATCCGGGCGGAAATTATTCTGGGGAATACTTATCATTTGTATTTAAGGCCGGGGACAGAGGTATTGCAGGCGGCCGGAGGATTACATAAATTCAATGCCTGGGACAGGCCTATCCTTACAGATAGTGGAGGATTTCAGGTCTTTTCGCTGACGGAAAACCGGAAAATTACGGAAGAAGGCGTGATATTCCGCTCTCATATAGACGGTTCAAAACATATCTTTACTCCGGAAAACGTGATGGATATTCAGCGGAAAATCGGTTCGGATATTGTCATGGCTTTCGACGAGTGCCCGCCGGGTACAAGTGAGTATGGATATGCAAAAAAGTCTTTGGAATTAACCCAAAAGTGGTTGGAACGTTGTGTGTCCCGCTTTGACGCTACAGCACCCCTCTATGGATATGAACAAAATTTGTTTCCGATCGTACAGGGATGTGTATATAAAGAGCTGAGGGAGAAATCTGCGGAACATGCCGTTGCCTTAAACCGGGCCGGTTACGCTATTGGCGGATTGGCTGTAGGAGAACCGGCTGAAGACATGTATGCCATGATAGAAGTGGTTAACCGGATTTTGCCTCCGGACAAACCCCGTTACCTCATGGGAGTCGGTACGCCTGAAAATATTCTGGAGGCCATTGCTTTGGGAGTAGATATGTTCGACTGCGTAATGCCGACGCGAAACGGAAGAAACGGAATGCTGTTCACTACGGAAGGGATTATCAATATAAAAAACCGGAAGTGGGAAAAAGATTTTTCTCCCCTTGATCCGGCCGGGTTGTGTTATGCAGATACAGATTATTCTAAGGCTTATTTGAGACATCTTATTAAAGCAAATGAAATTTTAGGGTTACAAATCTGTTCTGTCCATAATTTGGCTTTTTATTTATGGCTGGTAAGGGAAGCTCGCAGACACATAACAGAAGGCGATTTTCTGGATTGGAAAAACCGTATGATCAGAAAAGTAACCACCCGTTTATAAATGAAGATAAAATTAAGAAGAGATATAAAGCAGAAATCAGATTATTCCGGCCACTGATAAACTGTCAGAAGAGGTATTATGAAAAAGCTCGATTTATATATTATACGAAAATTTTTAGGGACATTCTTTTTTTCCCTGGCACTTATTCTTTGCATTGTAGTCGTATTTGACGTGTCGGAACGTTTGGAAAAGTTTATCGAATATGAGGCTCCGTTACGGGCGATTGTATTTGACTATTATATGAATTTTATTCCTTATTTCGCCAATGTTTTTTCGGCTTTGTTTACCTTTATATCTGTTATTTTCTTTACTTCTAAGATGGCTTATGACAGTGAAATTATTGCCATCCTGAGCACGGGCATCAGTTTCAATCGTTTTTTGGTCCCTTATTTGATTTCCGCCACTATTATTGCCCTATTGTCGTTTTTCCTGAGTGCTTTTGTTATTCCGAATGCCAACCAGACCCGGATCCAGTTTCAGAAAGAATATATGGGGAAAAAATATGCGAACCGGGAAGCGAATATCCACCGGCAAATAGCACCGGGAGTGTATATTTATATGTCCAACTACTCCGTGGCTTCTAATATCGGATATGATTTTTCGCTGGAGAATTTTCAGGGGGATACGCTGGTGAGTAAACTTACTTCTACCCGGATAAGCTGGGATAAAGAAAAGGAGAAATGGATCATTAATAACTGGAAATTGAGAGAGTTGGAAGGAGATAAAGAGATTTATACTACAGGGCGGGAATTGGATACCTTGTTGAATTTTATGCCTTCTGAGTTTTCGGAAGATCCGAGTAAAATTAAAGAACAGCTGACTTTGCCGGAATTGAATGAATATATTGAGCGTATGCGATTAAGGGGAAGTTCGAATGTGACTGAATTTCAGATTGAAAAATACAAGGTCTGGTCCAATGCTTTTGCTACCTTTATTCTGACCATTATAGGGGCTTGTATTTCTTCCCGGAAAATCAGGGGAGGAATGGGCTTACATTTGGGTTTGGGACTTTTGCTCAGTTTTTCGTATATATTATTTATGCAATTTTCAACTGTTTTTGCAACAAATGGAAATATGAATCCGTTATTATCTGTGTGGCTGCCGAATATATTGTTTACGGTGATCGCTTTGTTTGTATACAGGACGGCTCCTAAATAATAATAGAAAGGATAAAAGATTTATTCGGAAATTTAAGATAAAAACGTGTGATAAAAGCCGTTGAACAGATCTTGTTTGTATGCATTTCCGGATACCAGGCTTTCAAAATGTTGGATGTTAAAAATATAAAATAAAATACCGGGGGAAAGGGAGAGTGCATGTATCGGGGCGTGATTAAAATTGAACTATGGAAAGAAATTATAATAGAAAAGAGAACGGTGGAAACCGAAAACCGGCCGGCCGCAATTTTTATAAGGGAAATTACGGCGGAAATTTCAGTAACGAAAAGAGAGAACGTCAGGACGGGGAAAAAAGGGAACGGAAAAGTTATGAGCGAGAACGTTTCAGTAGTGAAAGACGCGTTTCTGCTGAGAATAAAGAAACGTCCCGGGAGTCGGCTCCGCGGTTCCGGAAGCGGGAGAGAATCGGGGGAAATGACCGTCGGGAAAGCCGGGAATATGTAAAAAAAGATTATTATAATCCGGAAGCCCGGAGGGAAGTTGCTTCCGGACAGGAAAAACGTACAGACAGAAGGGAAAGGAAAGAATTCCGGAATACGGATACCTCCCGTTCCCCCCGGGAAAATGCCTATAAACGGGAAAACCGGACTGATTTTTATGAAAGAAGGCGTTCGGATTCTTTCGATCGCAGACCCCGTTTGGGACAGCGGGAAGAGATCAGCGAAGATAAAAAGGAAGAACTTCGGAAAAAACATTATAGCAAAAAGAAACAGCTCATCCACCAACAGAAAAAAGCGGATGAAAATGCTCTGATCCGTTTGAATCGTTATATTTCTATGGGAGGTATATGTTCCCGCCGGGATGCAGATGCGCTCATCGTAGCCGGAAGGGTGAAAGTAAACGGGGAAGTGGTGGATGCCGTTGGAGTGAAAGTAAAGAGAACAGATAAAGTGGAAGTGGACGACACTATAATAACGCCGGAGAAAAAGGTGTATCTGGTTTTGAATAAACCGAAAGATTATGTTACGACCGTAGAAGATCCGCTGGAACGGAAGACGGTGATGAGTTTAATTGAAAATGCCTGTAAAGAACGCATTTATCCTATCGGCCGTCTGGACAGGCAAACCACCGGAGTACTTCTTTTTACCAATGACGGAGATTTGGCCAAGAAGCTGACGCATCCTAAATACGAACATAAAAAGATTTATCATGTATTTTTAGACCGGCCTCTGGAAGAAAAAGATCTGGAAAAAATTGCTTCCGGCATCGAATTGGAAGACGGTTTTATAAAAGCCGATGAGATTAATTACACTTCGCCTGACGGCACTCAGATCGGAATTGAGATACATTCCGGACGGAACCGGATTGTAAGGCGGATATTTGAAAATCTGAATTATCAGATTGTCAAACTGGACCGGGTATATTTTGCCGGAATTACCAAGAAAAATTTACCCCGTGGCAAATGGAGATTCCTTACCCTTCAGGAAGTGAAAATTCTCAAAGTGTATAATGTTTAAGCATGAAAATGTTTAAATGTTTCGTTTTTTAGAAGTTTAAGTGGGAAGTGTATAAAAAGAATAAAAGGCAATCTGTAGCGGGTAAAGGTTTTGCGCCGGACAGGCTGACGGACGGACTTATGGTTCTGAGGGAGAGATGGTAAAACGGAATTTCCGTTCCATTCGCTGGAAAAGCGTTCATCCGTTTCGGAAGGAAATTTTAGCTTTATCTTATGCGGTAAATTTTCAATTTATCTGTAGAGGCATTTTCAAATGTGGGTTTGAGGATAAAAAAGTAAAAACCAAGGAAATAAAATTATGAAGGGAATTGTTTTAGCCGGAGGATCCGGTACCCGTTTATATCCTATAACAAAGGGCGTGTCAAAGCAATTGTTGCCTGTTTACGATAAGCCCATGATTTATTATCCGCTTTCCGTATTGATGTTGGCAGGCATACGGGAGATTCTGATTATTTCTACCCCTCAGGACCTTCCGGGATTTCGCAGGCTACTGGGAGACGGTGCGGAATACGGAGTTTATCTGGAATATGCGGAACAACCCCGGCCGGAAGGATTGGCACAGGCATTTCTTATCGGAGAAAAATTTGTCGGGGAGGATTCCGTATGTCTGGTGTTGGGGGATAATATCTTCTATGGGCAGTCGTTTACGCGCATGTTGAGAGAAGCTGTGGAAACCGCTGAGAAAGAGAAAAAAGCGACAGTATTCGGGTATTATGTGAATGATCCGGAAAGATATGGGGTGGCCGAATTTGATGCTGCGGGAAATGTGTTGAGTATTGAAGAAAAACCGGCTGTACCCAAATCGAATTATGCCGTGGTAGGGTTGTATTTTTATCCCAACAGTGTCCTTTCTGTTGCCAAAGGAGTACGGCCTTCGGAGCGGGGGGAACTGGAAATCACAACAGTTAACCAGCAGTTTTTAAAAAATGAAGCCTTGAAGGTGCAGTTACTGGGGCGTGGGTTTGCCTGGTTGGATACGGGTACTCACGATTCTTTGTCAGAGGCTTCTACGTTTATCGAAGTAATCGAAAAGCGTCAGGGATTAAAAATAGCATGCCTGGAGGAAATTGCTTATAAACAAGGATGGATTGATGCAAAGAAAGTAAAAGAAGTGGCTGCATCTATGGATAAAAATGAATACGGACATTATTTATTGGGATTGGTGGAAGCTTAGGAAGACTTACCTTGCTGATGGAAATACAGCAAGATTCAGGGAAGTGCAGATCGCGGTAACGGTAAAAATATAAGGCTAAAGAGAATGAATCTGATTAAAACAGCAATAGAAGGGGTCGTCATTTTGGAACCCCGTTTATTCAGGGACGAGAGGGGATACTTTTTTGAAAGCTTTTCCCAACGGGAATTTGAAGAAAAAGTAGGAAACGTACATTTTGTACAGGATAATGAATCCAGGTCTGTATACGGGGTAATCAGGGGATTACACTATCAGCTTCCTCCTTATGGGCAGTCTAAATTAGTGAGGGTGGTGAAAGGGAATGTTTTGGATGTAAACGTGGATTTGCGGAAAGGTTCCCCTACATTTGGCAAACACGTTGCAGTGGAGTTGAGCGGAGAAAACAAACGGCAATTGTTTATTCCAAGAGGATTTGCGCATGGATTTGCCGTATTGAGTACAGAAGTCATTTTTCAGTACAAATGCGACAATTATTATGCTCCCGGCCGGGAAGGGGGGATTCGTTTTGATGATCCCGAATTGGGAATAGATTGGCGTATTCCGCCGGAAGATATGCTTTGTTCGGAAAAAGACAGACAGTTGAAATCATTCCGCGAATGTTTTGTCTTCTGAGGTTCTTAATAGAAGGATATTCAATTAGGGAGATCAGGTTTAGAATAATTTTTTTGCGGAATTTTATTTGCGGATGTAATATAAGGGCGTATGAAGACTATTTTGATCACAGGAGGAGCCGGTTTTATCGGTTCGCATTTGGTAAGACATATGTTGAATAAATATCCGGATTACCGGGTTATTAATCTGGATAAACTGACCTATGCCGGGAATCTGGAAAATTTACGGGATATAGAGCAGAAGCCGAATTATGAATTTGTACGGGCGGATATTTGCGATTATCCCCGTATGCAGTATGTATTTGAACATTATCGGGTAGATGGGGTAATCCATTTGGCTGCGGAAAGTCATGTAGACCGTTCTATAAAAGATCCTTTTGCATTTGCCCAGACGAATATTATGGGCACGCTGAGTTTGTTGCAGGCAGCTAAGGGAGCCTGGGAAGGGGCCTGGGAAGATAAGTTATTCTATCATGTATCGACGGATGAAGTATATGGGTCTTTGCGGGAAGGGAGGGATTTATTTACAGAAGTTACCCGCTATGATCCGCATTCTCCCTATTCCGCTTCCAAAGCTTCTTCCGATCATTTTGTCAGGGCTTATCAGGATACTTACGGTTTGCCTGTAAAAATTTCGAATTGTTCAAATAATTATGGGTCTTATCAGTTTCCTGAAAAATTAATTCCGTTGTTTATCAATAACATTCGCTATAACAGACCGTTACCGGTGTACGGAAAAGGGCAGAATGTACGGGACTGGTTATTTGTAGAAGACCATGTCGGGGCTATTGATTTGATTTTTCATAAGGGAAAGATAGGCGATACCTATAATATCGGCGGTTTTAATGAATGGAAAAATATCGATTTGATCCGGTTGTTAGTGCAGATTACCGACCGTTTGCTCGGACGCCCGGAGGGAACGTCCGAGAAATTGATAACCTACGTGGAAGACCGGGCAGGTCATGATGTACGTTATGCTATAGATTCGACGAAGCTGAAGAATGAGTTGGGGTGGGAGCCTTCTTTACAATTTGAGGAGGGACTGGAGAAAACGGTGAGGTGGTATCTGGAAAACCAAAAGTGGCTGGACCGTGTGACCAGCGGAGAATATCAACAGTATTACGAGAAGATGTACGGTTCCCGGAAAACGATATAATCCGGATTTCTCCGGAGAAAATTAAAGAGCAGCATTATGGCAAATATATTAGTTACCGGTTCTAAAGGACAATTGGGTTCTGAACTTCAAAAAATAGGATTTACGCTTTTGGATGACGTTTTTTATACGGATCTGCCGGAGCTGGATATTACCGATGAGCAGGCCGTAGGAAAATTTGTGAGGGAAAAGGAAATCGATACGATCATCAATTGTGCTGCTTATACAGCGGTGGATAAAGCTGAGGAAGAGAAAGAAAAAGCGGCTTTAATCAATACGGCAGCAGTGGCAAATTTGGCTAAAGTTGCGGCTGCTGAAGATTGTCTGTTGATTCATATCTCTACGGATTATGTTTTTGACGGAACAGCTACGGTTCCTTATACGGAAAAAGACCGCCCCCATCCCCAGAGTGTATACGGTATGACAAAATGGGAGGGGGAACGGGCGATTCAAAAATCTGGTTGTTTGGCAATTATTCTCCGGACGGCCTGGCTGTATGCTGCGGAAGGTAATAATTTTGTAAAGACAATTCTTCGCCTGGCTGCTGAGAAGGGAGAAATCCATGTGGTGGCCGACCAGACCGGAACGCCTACTTATGCGGCTGATTTAGCCAGGGTGATTGTGAAAATAGTGACCGATAATGAGCTGGGGGATAATGTGGAAATTTATCATTATACCAATGAAGGGGTATGCAGTTGGTATGAATTTGCCCGGGAAATTGTAAAGCAGAGTGGGATAAAATGTGAAGTTTATCCTTTGACAACGGCTCAGTATCCGACAAAAGCCAGACGCCCTGCCTATTCCGTATTGGATAAAAGCAAGCTCAAACAAAGGTATGGAATAGAAATTCCTGTGTGGCAGGAGGCCTTGGGAAGATGCCTTGCGGCTATGTCTGACACGGAGAAAGGATGATTTGCGCCTGCAGGCGCGGATGCCGGAAGACGGTTGCAGGAACCAAAATAAAGTTGTAAATTCGCGCTCGTTTTGAAGAAAGGAAAATATTGACTATCAGTAAAAAGTATATTGAATAATGATTACAGTTTCGAATTTAGAGATTCAGTTTGGAAAACGTATTTTGTTTCAGGATGTAAATTTAAAATTCACTCCCGGAAATTGTTATGGTGTCATTGGGGCGAATGGGGCTGGTAAATCGACATTGTTACGGATTTTAAGCGGGGAGTTGGAGCCGACACGGGGGACTGTACTGTTTGGTCCGGGGGAACGTCTGTCCGTATTGAAACAGGATCACTTTGCTTATAATGAATGTACGGTATTGGACACTGTAATGCAAGGTCATACGGATTTGTGGGAGGTAATGAAGGAGAAGGATGCTTTATATGCTAAACCTGATTTTTCGGATGAGGACGGGGTCCGTGCAGCGGAACTGGAGGAAAAATTTGCTGAGATGGACGGGTGGAACGCAGAAAGTGATGCGGCTTCTTTATTAAGCGGTTTGGGTATAAAAGAAGAACTCCATTCTTTTTTGATGAAAGATTTGAGCGGTAAGCAAAAAGTGCGGGTATTACTGGCTCAGGCTTTGTTTGGAAAACCGGACAATTTACTGTTGGATGAGCCGACCAATGATTTGGATATTGAAACGGTTATGTGGTTGGAAAATTATCTGTCAAATTATGAAAATACGGTATTGGTGGTATCGCACGACCGTCATTTTTTGGATGCTGTAAGTACACATACTGTAGATATTGATTTTGGTAAAATCCAGTTATTTGCCGGTAATTATAGTTTCTGGTACGAATCCAGCCAGTTAGCTTTGCGTCAGGCGCAGGCAAAGAACAAGAAAGCCGAAGAGAAGAAAAAAGAACTGATGGAATTTATCCAGCGCTTTAGTGCCAATGTGGCGAAGTCAAAGCAGACGACCAGCCGTAAAAAAATGCTGGAGAAATTGAATGTGGAAGAAATTATGCCTTCTACCCGTAAATATCCGGGTATTATTTTTACTCCGGAACGGGAAGTAGGAGATAAGATATTAGAAGTGAGAGGATTGAGTAAACAAATAGAAGGAGAATGTTTGTTCCGGGATGTGGAATTTTCGGTAGAGAAAGGGGATAAAATTGTATTCTGGTCGAAAGATCCGAGGGCTATGACAGCTTTTTTGGAAATTATTACTGACAATATGAAGCCCGACGAAGGCAGTTACAGCTGGGGGGTGACGGTGACAACTGCTTATTTGCCGATAGATAATTCAGCTTATTTTGATACGGATATGAAGCTGATCGATTGGCTGGGACAGTTTTCGAATGATACAAGCGAGACTTTTCTCCGGGGATTTTTGGGAAAAATGTTGTTTTCGGGAGAAGATATTTACAAAAACGTTAAGGTGTTGTCGGGAGGTGAGAGGATGCGGTGTATGATTGCCCGAATGATGTTGAAGAATGCCAATGTGCTGGTGCTGGATTCTCCGGCCAATCATTTGGATCTGGAATCCATCCAGGCGTTCAATAATATGCTGGTATCCTTTAAAGGTATTGTGCTGATGAACTCGCACGACCATGAATTTATTCAGACAGTTTGTAACCGGATTATCGAGTTGACCCCTCAGGGGACCATTGATAAGCGTATGGATTTCGACGACTATATTACAAGTGAAACAATACGTGAACAGTCGGCAAGAATGTATAAGTCGTGAACTCGGGATCGGTTAAAGATAGAAAATAATTCTGATGTCCGGTTTCCGGAGAATAATTCGGAAGACCGGATTTTGTGAGGGGACTATTCGAAAAGTTTATTCCTTAAAATAAAAGGTTGATACTTCTTTGCGCAAGTGGGGTAACGTTTTTTGCTGGACGGCGCGGGTGTTTCTGAACCTTTGGGATTGGTCAGAAACGAAGGGGTGTGAACGGATATCAGGTTGGCGGACTTTAATCAGGTGCGGAATGTCATTAATCCCGGAGGGAGGAGTTTGCGGATAGTCATTTACATATGGGGTAATTTTAATTTAAACGATATGTGTATGAAAAGTATATTCTATTTCTTTTGTATGCTGTCTGTTCTGGGCTGTGCCAAAACGGAAGAAAAGGTTGAAGGCGTATTTGAAGGGGCTCCCCGGATAAATGCTCCTTATGTAACAGGTAATTATCCTCATACGGAATTTGTCTTTGCCGTGCCCACCTCAGGGGAACGTCCTATGAGCTGGAAGGCGGAGCATTTACCTGAAGGTTTGTTTCTGGATTCTGAAACCGGGATTATACGGGGAGTTGTAAAAGAAGCTGGAGATTATAAGGTAAAGATTACAGCAGAGAATGCCAAAGGAAAGAAAGAAAGCGAATTAAACATTAAAATTGGGAATGAACTGGCCCTTACACCGGTTATGGGTTGGAACAGCTGGAATACATTTGGTCCGGAGCTTACGGAAGCTTTGGTGATCGAAACAGCCGAGGCTATGATTGCCAACGGGATGCGGGATTTGGGATACCAGTATATTAATATTGACGATTACTGGCAGTTAAAAGACAGAGGAGCGGATGGGCATATTCAGATCAATAAAGAAAAGTTTCCCCGGGGGATAAAATATGTAGCCGATTATTTACATGAAAGGGGATTCCGTTTGGGAATTTATTCCGATGCTTCCCGTTATACTTGCGGTGGGGTATGCGGAAGTTACGGTTATGAAGATGTGGATGCACAGGATTTCGCTTCCTGGGGAGTAGATTTATTGAAATACGATTATTGCGGGGCTCCGGAAGAACGGGATACCGCAATTGTCAGATACCGGAAAATGGGAGAAGCCTTGCGGGCTACGGATCGTTCTATCGTATTCAGCGTATGCGAATGGGGTGGACGGGAGCCCTGGACCTGGGCCAAAGAAGTGGGAGGACATTATTGGCGGACAACAGGGGATATACGGGATAAATGGAGTACGGATAATAAGAATTTTTTGGGGATAGTCAATATAATCGACCGGAATAAGGATCTGGCAGATTATGCCGGACCGGGGGCCTGGAATGATCCGGATATGCTGACAGTGGGAATTTTTGGCAAAAGCTATAGCATTAATGACGGACGGAAAGATTTCGGATGTACTTTGGAAGAATACAGAAGTCATATGAGTTTGTGGTGTATGATGGCTGCTCCTTTGTTAAGCGGGAATGATGTCCGTACAATGGCCGATTCCGTGAAAGATATTCTTTTAAACGAAGAGGTTATAGCCTTAAATCAGGATAAATTGGGTAAGCAGGCTGTAGTTGTAAAGACCGCCGGAAATTGTGAAATATGGCGAAAACCTCTGGTGGATGGTATGGCAATAGCTGTTTTAAACCGGGGAGAAGTACCGGAAACTGTAATACTCGATTTTGAAGAAATAGGGGTAAAAGGAAAAGTAAAGGTAAGGGATGTGTGGAAGCATGAGAATTTGGGCGCTATAAAGACCTTGAACGTATCTCCCCGGGGCCACGGTGCAGAGGTGTATCGTTTGACTTTTCAGCATAAATAGTTCCCCGGCTTAAAATTTTGTAATCCAAAGGAGAAATTATACGTAAAAGATTACAACAGGAAGGAGATTTTCTGTTATAGAGAGTTCGTTAGAAAAGGAAGGTTTGATTTCCGGCTGTACTGGATTGAATATGGACAATTTAACTGAGGAATATATTATTGTAGAGGGGGCTGATGAAAATAATCTGAAACATGTCTCTTTGAAAATTCCCAAAAAACAGGTCACTGTTTTTACGGGTGTATCCGGTTCGGGTAAATCCTCTTTGGTACTGGATACAATTGCTGCCAAATCGCGCCGGGAATTGAATGAGACTTTCCCCAGTTTTGTCCAGCAATATTTGCCCAAATACGGTCGTCCGCATGTAGAGCGGATTGAGAATTTGCCTGTAGCTATCGTTATAGATCAGCGGAAGCCTGCTCCTAATGCCCGTTCGACAGTGGGTACCTATACCGATATTTATGCATTGCTGCGCCTGTTATTTTCCCGGGTCGGCAAGCCTTTTACCGGTTATTCCGATACTTTTTCTTTTAATCACCCACAGGGACGTTGCACGCGTTGTGACGGTCTGGGAGAGGTTACGGAAGTGGATGTTCATAAACTGGTAGATTTTAATAAATCCCTGAATGAGGAAGGGGTGATTCATTATGCTGCTTTTAAGCCGGGAGAATGGCGTTGGATCCGTTATGCCTGCAGCGGTTTATTCGATACAGATAAAAAGATACGCGATTATACACCTGAAGAATTGGAATTATTTTTATATTCTCCTCAGATACGGTTGAAAAACCCTCCTGCAGAATGGCCTAAAACTGCTAAATATGAGGGGTTGATGACGCGTATGTACCGGAGTATTATTCATTCGGAAGAAGGGAAATTACACCGGAAATTACTGGATCCCATGACGACAAGGGGGATTTGTCCGGATTGTAAGGGAAGCCGGCTGAATCCGGCTGTATTGTCTTGCCGTATTGAAGGGAAGAATATTGCTGAGGTGACGGCTATGGCTATTCCGGATAGTATTGTCTGGCTGAAAAACATAAAGGATTCTCTGGCTGAAGATTTAAAACAGGCTCTCTGCGGACGCCTGGAAGCCTTGGTAGAAATCGGGCTGGGATATCTGACACTCGACCGGGGTATGGGGACTCTTTCCGGAGGAGAAGCACAAAGGTGTAAGATTGCCAAATATATCAATTCTTCTTTGTCCGATATTTTATATGTATTGGATGAGCCCAGTGTGGGCCTGCACAGTCTGGATATTCACCTGTTGAAAGAATCGGTACGGAAATTGCGCGATCACGGAAATACGGTATTGTTGGTGGAACATCACAAAGAAATGATCAAAATTGCCGACCATATTGTCGATATGGGACCCGGTTCCGGCATGAGCGGAGGTTATATCCTGTACGAAGGCAGTTATGAGGGGTTGCTTCAGAGCGGGACGGAAACCGGTAACCGGATGACGGAAAAATTACCGTTGAAATCCGGCGTACGCAAGCCCCGGGAATGGTTCCGGATAGAGCATGCCTGTTTGCATAACCTGAAGGATCTCTCTGTAGATATGCCGATGGGAGTGTTGGCTGTGATTGCTGGGGTAGCCGGATCGGGGAAGAGTTCTTTGATGGAATGTTTCAGGCGGGACTTTTCAGAACGGAATGAAGGTTCGGAAATCATATATATCAGTCAGAAAAATATAGGGGTCAGTTTGCGCTCTACACCGGCAACTTACTTAGGAGTAGCGGATGATATCCGGAAGATTTTCGGTCAGAAGAGCGGAATGGGCATGAGCCTGTTTGCCTTTAATGGAAATGGGGGATGTCCGGTTTGCGGAGGCAAGGGAGTTATTGTGTCGGATATGGCTTTTATGGACGCTATTGAAACAGTCTGTGAAGCTTGCGGAGGATTGCGTTATTCTGCCGGGGCTCTGCAGTATAAAGTGGATGGATATACCATTGCGGATGTAATGGATCTGACTGTCAGAAAAGCTGCTTTGCAATTTGCCGGAACTGTCATAGAAAAAAAATTACAGCCCTTGCTGGATGTAGGTTTGGGATATTTGCATTTGAATCAGTCGCTTTCTACCTTATCGGGAGGAGAATTGCAGCGGATGAAACTGGCCTCTTATCTGGGGTGTAAAGGAAAAGTTTTTGTAGTGGATGAACCTACCGATGGATTGCATGTCAAGGACATTTATCAAATGATAGAACTTTTCGAATCTATGGTTGAAAAGGGAAATGCTGTGTTTTTAGTGGAACACAACCTGGATGTACTGAAGGCGGCGGATTATGTAATTGAACTGGGGCCCGGAGGAGGGCAGACGGGCGGAAAACTGCTTTATGCCGGTACGCCTGCGGGAATGTTGACCTGCCGGGATTCCGTTACAGCTTCTTTTCTGGCAAGGGAATTACCGGAAGAAGGGAAAAATATCTGTTATAAAAGCTGAATTTCCCTTAGGATCCGGATTTTATTCTGGCCCGGATGCGGCTCAGGGATTGAGGAGTAATCATGAGGTAAGAAGCAATGTGTTTTTGGGGTACATATTTCAGTAATTCCGGAGTTTCCCGGATCAGGGTCAGGTAGCGCTCCCGGGCACGCGGGCTGCCGCTGATTAACCAGTTTTCGGTAGAAAGTAATTGCTGTTCCATTAATTTTCGTCCTAAATTGGCTAATTCAATGGAAGAAGAATAAAGCTGATTCAGATCCTTTCCGGAAATACAATAGACCATACTGTCACAGCACGTTTCTATGGAAATATGGGATGTCGAATTGTCGGTATACCCCCAGACGGAAAAAGCAACTTCTCCTGCTGAAGCAAACCAGATGGTGGTATCTACTCCGTCTTTCAGATAATGACCCCGCCAGATTCCCTGCTTGATAAGGTAGAGATTCGTATTTTTTTCTCCTTCTTGGACCACAATTTCTTTCTTTTTAAAATGTATTTCCTGCATACGCCCGATGAGCTGCTGCAGATTATCTTTCGATATGTGGTATCTTTTCTGGAATTTTTCTATAAATGTTTCCATACTCCTGAACTTTCAGATTAATATTCGCAAATATCTATCATCTGCGTGCTGTTAGGCGATCCCTGGCATAAATTCCTCCGATAAAAAGTAACGTCAGCAGTTCTGCCAGAGGTACAGCTAACCAAATGCCTTTTATGTCCCATAATAGAGGGAGCAGTAAGAAACCTGCCGACATGAACACGATTCCGCGTAAAAGAGTTATGATGATTGCCCGCCGGGCTTTTTCGATGCTTTGATAATAACCGATGCCGACCATATTTAAGGCAAAGAAGATAAACCCGAAAGCAAAATACGGCAGACCATTTACTGCAATTTGATATGCGGAATAACTTTCATTTATAAATAAAGCGACAATTTGCCGGCTGAAAAGTGCGGTACTCATAAAAAAACAGATTCCGCTGGCCAGAGCAGCCTTTATCATAAGCATGACCGTACGGGAAATGCGTTCCCGATTCCGTATCCCGAAATTATAACTGATGATGGGTTGGCCCGACTGCGCAATGGCATTATACACCATGAAAATAATCGGGAAAAAGTAACAGGCAATACTGAAAGCTGCAACTCCATCTTCGCCCAGATAGCGGATGAACACATAATTCCCCAGAAACATCATATAAGCTATAGATGCTTCGCTGATAAAAGCCGAGGACCCGAGTTTTCCCATGCGGACAATATTAGCGTAAGTAAGTTGCAGGCTTTTCCGATTGATGATTATCCGGCAAAGCCGTAGTTTTTGCGAAAGGCGTGTCAGGTAAAGTAAGGTCATCAGTCCCCCTAACAGAGTCCCCAAACTGGTAGCAAAAGCCGCTCCCATCAGTCCCCAACCGAACCGGAAGATAAAGATATAATCCAGTATGACGTTCGTGACAGCTGCAACGACATTGCATAGCATGGCATAATTGGGAGAACCGTCCAGCCGGATAAAAAACATCCCTGCACTGAGTAACAGATAGGCAACCAGAAAAGGAATATACCATTTCATGTATTCGGTTACATCCGGAAGCAGTCGTTCCGAACTGCCCAATAATTTGCCTACCGGTTCTATAAATATGCAACATACAGCCGACAGCAGTATAATCAGTAAGGAGGAAACTGTCAGGGCCTGTGTTATATTGATATTGGCTGCTTTAATTTTACCCCGGGAAAGATGAATCGAAGCTACGACAGAAGCTCCTACCCCGAACATTAATCCTATTCCGGTGGTGATCATAAACAAAGGGGCTGTAATATTGACAGCGGCCAGGGCATCACTGCCTATGCCTTTCCCGACAAATATTCCGTCTGTAATGACAAAGACAGCAGAAAAAACCATACCCAGTACAGTCGGAATTAATAATTTCCAGAATAATTTGGAAATATCTGTACGTCCGAAATCAATACTATCTCTCATCATCTTTCATTTTTGTTTAACAAGGGTACAAAGGTAAGGCATTCGTGAAAAAATAAAATTACCAATTGGTAATTTCTTTAAGCTGAAAAGAGGTTTTGGAAAAGGATAGCGGAAAAAAGGTTTATGTTATTCAGGCTAAAATGCTTTTTTATGAAAATTACAGGTGCTGTAGGTAAATATAGAAAGTACAACTGCCGTTCTAAAGCAAGAAGGTTATAACAGGAGACATAAAAATCAGTTTATCGGGAAAGAGTTATTTCCAGTAAAATTGGAAAGGAAATTTTGTGTTATTAAAAGTAATTTTACCAAATTGCGGAAAAATTATAGCTAACCGTTCAGCGTGAAAAATCTTTTCCCTGACCTTATTTTTTGAAAAATTTGTAGAGGTAAATGGTTCGTTTTGGAAACGGAAAAGATTCAGAGGATATGAAATTAGAAGATAAAATTGCAGATATTCGTTTGGTTTCCCAGCAATTGGCCCTTCCGGATTTTGAAAGGCCGGAGGAGTTGGTATCCTGGATGGGTGCTGTACAGGCACAGGATTATACAATGTCGAAATGGGCGATTGGAGTAAGAATAAAGTCGGGTACACTCCGGCAAATCGATGAGGCGATAAGGAAAGGGGAAATTGTGCGGGCGCATGTGATGCGTCCGACCTGGCATTTTGTGGCAGGAAAGGATTTACGGTGGATGCAGCAGCTTACTGCTCCGCGTATAAAAAAGACCGTTGATGCCTGGGTAAAGGCAAGCGGAATGGTTATACCGGAAAGTATGTATACGAAATGCAATGATCTGATCGGTAAAATGTTGTCGGGTCACCGCTGTCTTACCCGGGAAGAGATTGAGCAGGAGTTAGACCGGGCAGGGATGCCGACGGCAGACGACCGTGTCAGGCGCTATCTTCTGCGTGCGGAGACCGAGGGACTTGTTTGTAATGGTGCAGACCGGGCAGGCAAGCCTGCTTATACTTTAGTGGATGAGCATATCCCTTTCAGCCGGAAATTGCAGCGGGAAGAAGCTTTAGCTGAATTGGCACTTCGTTATTTCCGCAGCCATTCGCCGGCAACTGTAAAAGATTTTGTATGGTGGTCCGGGTTGACTGTAAGCGAAGCAAAGCAGGCCATCGGGTTGATACAGGGACAGCTGGTCCGGGAAATTTCCGGTTCACAGGAATTGTGGTGTTATGCTTTTTATAAAGAAAGAAAAGGGAAAGAAGTATTGCATTTTTTGCCGCCTTATGATGAATACCTGGTGAGTTATAAGGACAGAACCCCGGTACTTTTGCAAAAATATCACCCCAAAGCGTTTAACAGATGGGGAATTTTTTATCCTGTCGTTCTCTATAACGGGCAGATTGTCGGAAATTGGAAAAAGATATCTGAAAAGGGAGAACTTCAGTGTGCAACTTCCTTTTTTGAGTCTGAACCGGAAGTAGATGCCGGAATGATAAGAAAAGCTGAGGAAAGCTATCGGAATTTTTTAAGAATGAAATAGGAAGACTGTTCAGCAAATAATTGTTCAGGACGTATGGATTTAAATTTGGAAGAATGGGGATGACACGTATCGGATGGGAGAAAAAAGTGGTGGGTATTATGATTCGGCTCTATTGCCGTAAAAAAGAAGGAAATGAGCAATTGTGCGGAAATTGCAAACGCTTGTTGGCGTATGCCTGCGCGCGGCTGGACCATTGTCCTTTCGGAGAACGGAAAACGGTTTGTAAACATTGTCCTGTACATTGCTATAAACCGGAATTACGGCAGCAGATGCGGGACGTCATGCGTTTTGCCGGTCCCCGTATGTTGTTTTATCATCCCTTAACGGCTTTGCGACATTTACTGAAAAGGTGAAAAAACTGGATCTGCAAAAAGGGAAAAATACTGTTTCAGGTATAGAGAAATAAACAGAAAAATTTTTCGCAATGCCGGGATAGAAAGAGTGGACCGGACCTGCTCCCCCTCCGTGCAGTATGCTTCCTCTGTATACGTTTGGCGGATCGTGCAGACAGATGGGAAGAGAAACTTTTATTTTTGACGGAAACAGAAGACTGTGTAAGAATAAGGTCTTTAATAAAGGAGAGAAGCATGATATTTTTTGATTTTTATTTATAGCAAAAAATGAAAAAATATTTATTTATAGCATATCCGGGTTGCAGTACTTGCCGGGCTGCCCGAAAATGGCTGGAAGAACATCAGATAGAATTTGAAGAACGGCATATTGCGGAACGAAAACCTACCGAAGAAGAGCTGTTAATGTGGGTGGCAAACAGTGGCCTGGCTGTAGAAAAATTTTTTAATACCGGTGGATGGGTATATAAATCCTTACAATTAAAAAATAAATTGTTAGAGATGAATGAAAGGGAAAAAATTCATCTGTTGGCGACAGACAGTATGTTAATCAAACGTCCGTTATTGGTGGGGAAAGATCGGGTATGGGTCGGTTTTAAACCGGAAAACTGGTCTTAGGAAGTGCTGTAGCGGCTGAAATTGAGGCGATATTTTTCTTATTAAATACCGCCTCTCTTGTCGATATACTTCTATATTATTGCAGGGCTTCCAATAATCGGGGCATCAGGTCCGGGAGGGTATGTTCACATTGTGCCGTATAGAAATTGTCATCTACGGTAGCGGTATCGTCGGTGGCTATGCCTTTTTGAATAGCTGGTTTGGCTAACGGATGGATAGACAATTTTTTACCTTCCGTGATGCCTGCAATTTCAAATATTAGGCCGGCAGCACAATGTCCCGCCATAATTTTATGTTTCCCGGCAAATTCCCGGATTACTTCTAATAGATCGGTATTGAAGGGTTTTGCCGCATTGTTCTGGAAAACAGGTACCGCATCCCCGCAGGAAAATACTAAAGCATCATAGGATTCAGACTGACCTTTCAAATGAGCAATTACATCGTCTGACTGTAAAACAATTCCTGAATTTGTTGAAATCGTTTTGCTATCGGAAACAGCGAAAACTTTGTAAGAAACCCCTTTTTCATAAAAAGTTTCGAGATACTGGAATAAACCAAATCCGTTTACCGGATTTACCGCTAATACTGCTACTCGTTTTGCCATAATTGTAAATTTATAATTGAAACAATAGTTCTTTTTAGTAAGTTTATTACTTTTGTAATGTAAAGGTAGGGGCTATTTTTAGCATAAACAAGAACGGACATGAAGATAAGCTACTTACCTCCGTGTAACTAATATTGAAAAACAATCGGATAGATATTTGTTAAAAAATGCAAAAATTTCATCATGCCACCCTGTGTCCTGTCCGGGATATACTTAGCCGTTTGAGTAGCAAATGGGCTATGTTAATTTTGATCACCTTGAATGCGAATAAAACGATGCGTTTCAGTGATATTCAGAAAAGCATAGGGGATATTTCCCAACGTATGCTGACAGTTTCTTTGCGGACTTTGGAAGCCGATGGTCTGATCAGTCGCGAGGTTTTTCCGGAAGTTCCTCCCCGGGTAGAGTATTGTCTGACGGAAAGAGGATATAGTTTAATTCCTTATATTCAAGGGTTAGTGGATTGGGCATTGTCGAATATGCCGCAAATTCTGAATGAACGGCAGGGGAAGGAATTTTTGTAAAGGGAAACCCTGTTATGGGAGGGGGAGGAAATCAGAAATAGGTAAAAATTCAGAGCAGCAATGGAGAAAATCGTTTCGGAAAGAAGTATCATCCCGGCCTGTACGGGCCGGAAAGGTGAATTGCTTGCCCTGTGGGAGCAGTCGGTGAGGACCACTCATACTTTTCTGAAAGAGGCGGACATAAAAGCGTTATTTCCCTTTGTCAGCGAAGCTTTGGAAAAGGTCGGAAGACTTCTTTGCATTTGTAATGAGGCCGGACAGGCGGAAGCTTTTATGGGAGTTGACGGGGATAAACTCGAGATGTTATTTGTGCATCCCCTTAGCCGGGGAAAAGGAATAGGAAAAGTACTCGTCAGGCATGCCATACAGAATCTGGGGGTATGTTATGTCGATGTAAATGAGCAAAATCTTTTGGCTCTCGGTTTTTATCAGTATATGGGATTCCGGGTATACGATCGTTCCGCTTTGGATGGGCAGGGGAACCCCTTTCCCATTTTGCACATGAAACTGAAAAAGTAAGGCAGGTGAACGATAATATGCCGGCCGGGCAGAAAAGTTTTACCGGTTTGAATAAAGGATGGGAATTGAAAAATTCTTATCTTTAAAGATTGTAAGATAAAGGAGAGCGGGGAATGTTGTAGGAAGTTTTTTGTACAAGTAAGATGAAAAAACAGGGGAAGGATAGGGAACAGAAAAATAGTACATGAATTCAATTGAGAAAAAATGATGGAATTGACTTTGAATATTAATCCGGAAAAATGTATCCGTTGTGGAAAATGTGTCCGGATTTGTCCTTCTCTGATCTTGCGGCAGCAAGACCGGGGAGGAGAGGTGGAGGTGAGGGAATTGCAAAATTGCATTGTTTGCGGGCATTGCGTTGCTGTGTGCCCGGAAGCAGCAGTGGAACATTCTGCCTTTCCGCCGGCAAAAGTACATGCATTTGACTATAAGGATTACCCTACTGCAGAGCAAATGTTGCTGTTGTGTAAGGCAAGGCGTTCGAACCGGGCTTTTTCGGATAAGCCGGTCCCGGAGGAAATGTTAAGGCAAATTGTGGAAGCTGCTCACCGGGCTCCGACAGCCAGTAATGCACAGGAGCTGATGTATACGGTAGTGACGGATCCCGTAAAATTACGTTCTGTGACGGAGTTTACATTAGGTGTATTCCGTTCGGCCTTAAAGAAAATGCAAAATCCCTTGTTGTCTCCTTTGGTAAAATGGCTGATGCCGGAAGCTTTTCGTTATGTTCCCGTATTCGAGCGGTTGTTGGGAGAAGATGCCAGGGGAAACGACTTGATTTTGCGGAAAGCGAAGGCTGTCGTTTTCATACATGCTCCTAAAGAAAGCCGGTTTGGCTGTCAGGATGCTAATCTGGCCTATCAGAATGGTTCATTGATGGCCGAATGTCTGGGGGTGAGTCAATTCTATACCGGATTTGTTTGTTCGGCAATTGAGCAGGAGAAAAAGGGGAGTTTGGAAAAAATGTTGGGAATAGAGGGAAAAATTTATGCCGGAATGGCTTTAGGCATGCCGGCGTTCCGGTATATCCGCTACATTGACCGGCAAGAGACCGGGATCAAAAAGTTGTAAATCTGTCCGGATAAGCGGCAGAAAAATGAGCGGACAATTTTGTTTGTAAAAGATAAAATTACGGGATAATTTTTTCTTCGATTCTTTCTACGGTCAATTTTGAGCCGATAATGGCCATGGGCAGGCCTGTACCGGGAACGGTGGAAGCTCCGACATAAAATACATTGGGGAAAATCTCGTCGTAATTGCGGGGACGGAAAGCTCCTACCTGCATCATATCGTGTGCTAATCCGAGTCCGCTGCCCCGGTAGAGGTTAAAGCGGCTTTCCCAATCGAGTGGAGTATAGATGGTGCGGCTGATAATATGGGGGTGAACATTCAGGCCAATGCGGGCAGAAAAGTCGGCAAGTATATTGTCGGCAAGTGCGTCACGGTCGTCCCAGTGCGGCTTGAATCGCAAATCCGGTACCGGAACGACGAAAAAAAGGGCTTCTGCATTTTCGGGGGCGCAACCGAGGTTATGCCGGGAGATAACATTTACATAATAATAGGGCGTTTCGGAGGTTTGAGGTTGGCGGAATACTTTTCCGGCATATTCGCGGAAATTATTGCCGAGATAATAATTGTGGAGTTGTATTTGGGGCAGTTTACAGTCGATGCCGATATACATAGTCATCACCCCCATTGTCCAGCCCATCCGGTCGAGGCGTTTCTCATTAAAAGCCCGGCGTTTGAAAATTTTGCCCCGGAATGCGGCCGCATCTGCGTTTATGACGTAAAGGTCAGCGCTATGGGAAATATTATTTTGGTCTGTGAGGGCAGTCAAACGGTTTCCCTTATATTTTGCATTTACAATTTCTGTGTTATAGGTGATTTTCACACCGGCTTTGTGGAGTTCGTTCACTAAACCTTCGATGATTTTATACATACCCCCTTCGACGTTGAAATAACCGTCGTGCCGGAATTCAGTATAGGAAAGCAGCGAGTAGACAGCACTGGTATCAAAAGGGGTGCGTCCGAGAAAGAAAGATACCAGGGAAATGATTTGCCGGGCTTCATCCGATGAAAAATAATGGCTGATATGGCGCCAGAAAGTGGAGAATAGCACAGGGAGCAAGACGGGATTGACCTTCATTAACTTGGAAAAATAATCCCGTAATGAACCGAAATTTTGTTTTACTACAATGTCAATTGTAGAATCGAAAATTTCGCGGCTTTTTTCGAGATAACGTTCCATTTTTACGGCAAAATCCGGTTCGGTATCTTTGAATTGTTCAGCTAAACGGTTGATATCCCGGTAAAGCTGGAAAGTACGGGAAGGATTGCGGAAGTTTACAGTATAAAGGGGATCGACAGTATGGTAGTGAAAAGGCAGCTGAATATTACAGTCGCGGGCAAATGCTTCGAATTCGTAAGACATACTGAAAAAACTGGGACCGGTATCGAATGTAAAACCGTCTTTACGGATCCGGTTTACACGTCCTCCGGCCTGGGGATTTTTTTCCAGGATTTCTACAGCATAA
This sequence comes from uncultured Odoribacter sp., assembly GCF_937966165.1. Classification (NCBI taxonomy): domain Bacteria; kingdom Pseudomonadati; phylum Bacteroidota; class Bacteroidia; order Bacteroidales; family Odoribacteraceae; genus Odoribacter; species uncultured Odoribacter sp. The sequence continues at coordinate 224,635 of NZ_CALCLB010000012.1, read as the reverse complement.
TTTCTTTTTGCTAAGCGCAGGGCTGTCGCTAATCCGCCGATTCCAGCCCCTACGATGAGTACATTTCGTTTCATTTGTGTTTTACGTTTAAAATGTTCCTTCCTTTCCATTCCTGATGTTTTCTTCTGCGGCCGAGAAAGGCGCGAAATAAGATGAAGCCCATATTCCATTGTTGGGCTATTGATCCGATTAGATTTACGGCCAGGGATTGATGGCAGGTCCTGGCGACAAGTATGCGCACAATTGCTCTTAGTCCGAAATAGAAAAATAGGATTTTCCAGCCGAATGCCAGTCCGGTAATGAGCCATCCCCAGCCGGTGAATACCCAGAATAGGAAACCTAATATAAGGCTGTCCCCGAAAAATCCGGCTATATTGCGGGCAAAACCGTCTATCGCCTGATGGCGTGAAGTATACATGCGGCAGGAAATATCCCGTATGCCTGTCAGGCAGGCGACACGCATTCCGGCTTTTTTGTACAAACGTGAAATGGCAATGTCTTCCACAGCATTGTCGCGTACTTCCCGATGAGGTTGGAGCCGGTGATAGCTATCGGCTTGAAATAACATAAACTGACCGTTTGCGGCGGCTAGTGCGCTCTGGTCCGCTATTTTATATACCAAGGATAAAGGCAGTAATGTCAGCAGGATATAAGTCATCAGAGGTACAGTCGCTTTTTCACCGTTTGTTTGCATAATCTGACGGGGAAAAACGGATAGCAGTCCTGCTTGTAATTCCTGGGCTACACGGAGTAGGGGATCCATTCCGTCCTTGCCGATCCGGACATCTGCATCCAGAAAGAGCAGATAATTTCCCCGGGCCTGACGAGCAAGCTGATAGCAGGCAAAATTTTTTCCCAACCAGCCGTCTGGCAGTTCTGCACTACGGAATATCCGGATGTTGGGATGTTGGGTAGCCAGTTGATTCACAACAGAATAGGTATCATCTTCCGAATGGTCGTCGCAAATAATGATTTCCAGAGGCGGGTAGGCTTGTTTTAAGAGGTCGCTGAGCAATAAGGGAAGGGTTTTTTCTTCATTGCGGGCAGGAATCAGTATGGAGGTCTGACGGATAATTTGCCGGCCGTTTTGAGGTAAAGGCTTTTGGCTTAACCAATTAGACAAAGCTACCCCTAATTGTATAAAAAGAAAACCGATAACGATACCTGCCAGGATTTCCATAGTTTATTGAATATAAAGGATGACACAGATATACATGATAATTTGGAGCAATAGCAGAGGGAGGGCCATATTGTTGCGGGTGATAAGCTGATTGCGGTGGATGAGCCACTGAAAAATCAAGGCTAATACGAACCAGCTTATGTAATTTCCGAAAGGGATATGGCCTTTTTCCCAATACCACAGCTGCATATACGGAGCTGCCTGTTCGAGTAACAAATCATAGGCGAGCATACCGAGGGCTGCATAGACAATCCGGTAAGCAGGGGCTGAGGCTGTATTATGCACCACTGCTGCCCAGGCATAACTGAGAAAAAGCCAATTGATACCGATGAGGGGAGGAGTTCCTCCCCAACGGATTCCAAAATGGTCTGTATAGTGATAATTACCGAAAATCCAGCCCGTTTGTATTCCGATCCACTCCACCAGAAAACCTGAAATCGTAATGAGAATAAAAATGACTATCATTCGGCGGGTATAAACGGTTTGAGCGAAAAATAAAAGGACAAAAGTTGTAATGAGGAGGGCTACCGGTGTTAAACGAAGAGCTTCTTCCCGGGTATTGGGGGTAAGTATACTGATGATCCCCATCCCGTATACAAAAAAAGCGACGAGTATCCAACTGATAAAGAGAACAGATTTGCGGGAGATAAATTCCAGTCGTTTCATCAGGCGGAAAGATTTAGTGATGTTTGAGAATTTCAGGAAAAATTTTTCGGAACCAAACCGTATAATATCCGGGATGAGCTTCTATATCCCGGATAAGGAAATCGGAGTTGAAATATCCCCATTCTCTGACTTCGGCAGGATTAATCTCCGGTAGTTCGGTGGTAATTCCCGTAAATACATGATCGTATTCATATTCTGTTAACCCGTGGTCCAGGGCAGTTTTATAAAGGAAACAAAATCGTTTTTCAAGCGGGCAGGCCAATCCCAGTTCTTCCCGGGTCCGCCTTCGAGCTGCTGTATCCGGTGCTTCCTCGGGATAGGGATGGGTGCAGCAGGCATTTGACCAGAGTCCTCCGGAATGATACTTATGGAGGGCGCGTCTTTGTAAGAGCCATTCTCCGTGTGAATTAAAAAGGAATACCGATACGGCCCGGTGGAGCAAACCTTGCCGGTGAACTTCCATTTTTTCCATATAACCGATAGGCTGATCGTGCAGATCTACAAGGACAATTTGCGAAGAGAGAGGGCCGGGATTTTTCATTTCAGATTAAGTTTATCTTGTGGAGGATTAAAGTCCTTGAAAGTAATATGACTTTACTTAGATTCGGTATACGGATACGATGCTTAACCAATTTGCGGGCCGGTGTTTTTTTGATTTTTTGAAGCAGTTTAGTATAGTAAATATAAGCAACAAATACGCCCAGACGAGCGTTAGAAGGTAATTGACGTATACCTTCGTAAGCTTCTGCGAATTCTGCTTCTATTTCTGTAATGATTTGTTGTTTGTGTTTTTCATTGAAATGCCGGCATTTCAATTCCGGGAAATAATTGCGGTTTAATATTTCCAGATCGGTATGCAAATCCCGTAAAAAATTTACTTTTTGAAACGCTGAACCCAATTTAATGGCAGGTTGTTGTAATTTTTCGTAGAGGGCCTCGTCTTTTCCCGTGAATACCCGGAGGCACATCAGGCCTACAGCCGAAGCTGAACCGTAAATATATTCTTCGGCATCGCTCTTGCTGGTATAATCGGACAGGGTAAGATCCGCCCGCATGCTGTTTAGAAAAGCTTTTACAAGATGCCGGTCGATGTGATATTTTCTGACAGTTATCTCAAAAGCATTGATGACAGGATTCGTACTTATGCCATAGTGACTGGCCTCGGTATATTCTTCTTCAAAACGGTTTAGCAGTTTAGTCCGGTCGTACTCTGTAAAGCTGTCTACAATTTCATCCGCTAAACGCACAAATCCATAAATACTGAAAATGGCCTCCCGGATATTTTTGTGTAATAGATTAGCGGCTGAAAAAAAGGAAGTGCTGTAGTTACTGGTAATTGTACGTGATATATCGAATCCGGTACGGGCATATAAACTATCCATAGAATTTCTGCTTTTATCAGATTTACGTAAGGGGAGAAAGAAAGTTACTTTTTAAAAGTATTTAAAAAAAGTGTTGTTAAAAAAGTAAAGAATAGCGAAATGATGAAAATCGTTTCGGGGTCTTTAAAAAGATAAACAAATAGCAAAAAGACAAATCAAGTAACGGAAAACATGGAAAAAAGCCATTCGACGGCTTATTCCTTACCTTTTTATGGGGTTATCGATTTCCTAAACGCATAATAGAGGAATGTAAGGGTCTGGCCATGATAACTGTAAATTGTCCGTCCAAGTAAGGGAAGGTGTGAAAACATACGCAAAGAAATCGAAAAAGGTGGGGCTTTAAGCAAACAGGCATACCCTATTGAACGCCTTACCTTTCCGGCTTCGCTAATTTCCCCTTTGGACAAGTATGTATTTTTTAGGAATAAGAGGTATGTTTTGGCTTACCCAAACCACCTTGCGTCACATACAGCTGTGAGGATACGGTATGCCCGTGAATTGTACGAATAAATAACATTTCTCCCTTCATTCCGCCAATATTTTTTTTAATGTCATAACTGTACAGGAACCTTAACGCAGCTCAGTATTGCAAAAAATCCCTTCCGGATAAGAGGATATTCTCCTTAACCCTTTCAAAAGTATGTTATTGAACAGATCTCCGGGAAACCGGAATCAAGCCTTATGCCACATTTCCGATTAATTTCCTATATTTACAACTGTACAAAAAATAAATATAAAACTTTGTATATATGAATGCCGTGCAAAAAGACCTTCGGAAATATACATGTAAATGCAGAATTATGAAAGCTTTATGGATATAAAAAACTTTCGCTACAAACATATTACAGAAATAGATAAACAGTCATTGGAAAGTTTGCTTTGTATTACTTGGGGAAATATGAGTGGGAAGGATATTCATCCTCAAGAAATGAATGTCATGTCGTTCTGTGCTGTAGAGAATAAAAAAATTATCGGCTATTTAGGAGTTGTTTCCTGGAATATTAATGTAAGGAATAAAACCTTTAAAATGTGCGGATTGAGTTGCGTATGCACACATCCGAAGTATAGAAGAAGGGGGATTGGTACTATTCTGGTGAAAGAAGCAACAGAATGGATAATGCAATGTAAAATATTTGATATAGGTCTGTTTACCTGTTCACAGAAAAATACACCTTTTTATGAGAACATGGGTTTGTGGCAAAAATGTCCGGATTTAGTTCTGAAAGAAAGCGATAGAGAAGATGCATATAAGAGTGATTTACTTCGGCTAAATGTATTTAAATTATTAATTTCCCCCAAAGCTAAACATTGTGCCGGCTATTTCGAAAATTCCGTTATTACTCTGAATTTCCCTGAAGGAAAATTTATTTAGAGTGTTTGGTTGTAGTTTTTCAAAGAAATGGAGAAATGAAATACAAAAAGCGATATGAGGAAACGAAAAGGAAAATATTCCGGAACTTTATTTAAAAAAATTGTAGATTTCTTTTGTCACCTTTTTCTTCGGTCTATTGTATTTGCCGCTCCGGTGCTCCGTTCGCTTTTTCATAATTCGTCCTGCCTTTAACGCCGGTATATTCTCCTTTTCGTTCCCCTCTGTATGATTAGCGTCAGTTAAGCAATCCGGCGTTTTTTAACATCCCGGACTTCAGACGAGAAAACGCTCATTCCCGTAAGTAGCGGCAGATACAGCAAACCTCCGCTTCTGAACGGACTGTCCTGAATACCGGTTATTCAAATCCCGGACTGTTTCTCCAAAGTTTTGTTTTGTCCGGAAAGCCTGGCAGGCGAAGCGTGATAGCGTATGGGGTGGCTGCAATACCGGCTTGTCCGTTTTCTCCCATACTATACTAAAGCAAAGACTATTCCAGTAGCTAAACAAATCAGTCCCTGCTGGAGATAAGGAGTTGGTGAAAATCTGCTGAATATAAATTTGTTTTTATTCCCGTCGCTCACCACTCTATCTCCGGAATTCCCTTTTCCCGGAAATAGGCATTTGCTTTGCTAAAATGCCTACATCCGAAAAATCCCCGATCGGCCGATAAAGGTGAAGGATGTGGAGCACACAAAACACAGTGGCGGGTACGATCGATAAAAGCTCCTTTCCGCTGTGCATAAGCCCCCCATAACATAAATACAATATTTTCCCGTTCTTCATTCAAATGGCGGATTATAGCATCGGTAAATTCTTCCCAACCTTTTCCCCGATGCGATCCGGCCTGATGAGCCCTAACCGTCAAGATAGCATTGATTAAAAGCACTCCCTGTTCCGCCCACCTTTCTAAACGTCCGGATACTGGCATAGGCTTTCCCAAATCATTTTCTATTTCTTTAAAAATATTTACTAAGGAAGGGGGAAACGGAACCCCGTCCAATACAGAAAAACACAGTCCGTAATATTGACCGGGTTCATGATAGGGATCCTGCCCCAAGATGACTACTTTTACTTGTTCGAACGGACAAGTATTAAAAGCATGAAAAATCCGTCCTCCCGGAGGAAATACAGTATATCTTGCGTATTCTTCTTTTATAAAATGTACTAACCGTTCAAAATAAGGTTTATCAAACTCTTCCTGTAATCGTTGCCGCCAGCTCTCTTCAATCTGTACCTTCATGTTAATTATCTTTTAACAAATTTTATTTTCGTTATTTTTCCCAGTTTTCAATTTCACTTTTTAAAATACTGTAAACATTCAAATCTGCATATTTACCTGACGTCAACCATTCTCCTTCACGCTCTGTCCCCTCAAAGATAAAATTAAGTCGCTGCGGGATGGCATTACTGGGGTGATTACCGACGGCACAACGAATCTGTATCCTATTCATTCCCCTTTCCCTGATGGCCCATTCACACAAATGACGAACGCAACGGGTCATCAACCCCGCTCCCCGGTATTTAGGAATAAGCCAATAGCCTATTTCCGTCCGGTGATTGAGATTATCGGTAGTAACGAAACCTATCAGACCACAAATTTCAGGACCATGGTTAATAACAAACACAATATTTCGTTCTTCATACGGAACAGACAGTTGACATTCCAAAAATTTTTCTTCATCGGCCACTTCTCTCAAATTATCGACAAATGGCAGCCAAGTACGCAGGTCATCCCGGTTCTCAAAAATTGTTTGCCAAATTTCGGCGGCATCTTCCAGAGTGGCTTCCCGAAGAAAGAAATCCGGTTCTATACGAACAAAATGCCCCTGATATTCCTTCTCCTGTTCTTCTGTATTTTTTATTTGTCTTTTCATAAATCCTTTATTAAATGATTGAATACAATTAAAAAATAATTTAAAGTATCTGTTTTTTTCCGCACATTATTCAATTCATTATTCTTCATTACAGGAAGTTTTGTTTAATCATAATACAATTTTTGTTTTGTTTAAAAAAATCGTGATTTACGTTTTATTACAATTACTTTTATTCCGCTATTTAAAATAATTCGCCTTTAGAAACAATAAATTCATTGCAATTTATTTTCTGAGCCAATATTTATGATATACAAATCTTACAGATTCTGCATCTGGTGTAAAATTACAAGAACAATTTTCAAGTTAAAAAAAATTATTTATTTTAAAGCAAGTGAATGAGCATTTAAAGTTAACTGCAATCCTCTAAAAGGATTATTTCCGGGAAAAAAGTATAAGGCAAATATTTATTTATAAAAAATTCTGTTTCGGGAAAAATATTATATAAATAATATGTAATTTTGTAACTCCAAAAAATAAGAGTTATGAGAAAAATTGAGGTTAAAGTTTTAATGTTATTTATAACATGCTTTTTGGGAGTATTAACTTCCTGTCAAAAAGATTCTAATCTATATGATTCGTCTAATCATACATCTGCTTTGGAAATTCCGAAGGGATTTACGTGGTCGATGACGAAAACTGAATCTTTTACAATACGTTCTCTTGTAGAAACGGGGGTTTCTATTTATCTGGATGAGTCTTGCACTGAAAGTCAGCTTATTGCTAAAATAGCTGTGACAAAGGAATCACGTGATTTTTCTCTAGAGTTGCCAGCGGGTACAGAACGGGTATATGTACAATATCCGGTACAAGGTGGGAAAAGTGCTGTTTTACCGGTAGAATGCCAGGGAACAAGGGCAAGTGTAAATATTATCCTTCCGGATAACGCTGCATGGGACTGGAAACCGGACGATGATTATGGGATGCAACTGGACCATTACCTTTATAAAGGTACAGTTATGTTTGAAGATCAGTGGCCGGAAATAGGAGACTATGATTTTAATGATTTTGTTGTCTATTATGAAACGGATGGCCGAATCAGTAGAGGCGGAGAAGGCCTCGTTCCGGAAGTGTATGAAAAAGAAGGGATAACTGTTTCTGTACAGTTCAGAGCTATCGGAGGAGTTTATCCTTATCGGCTGGGCCTTCAATTGGATTCTTTGCCTTCTAAATTTATCGATGAGTTTACTGCACATAATAATGGAGGAATAGAGGTGAAATTACTGAATCCCAATTCAGAAAAACCGGCAGTTTTTGTTTTTGAAGGTTCAGAAAAGCTAAAGGGTTTAAATGGAGCAAATTATTACAATACAGAGAAAGGGTTTGAAATAAGCCGGAATGATTTGATAACAGTAACATTCGATCTGAAAGTTAATTGTTATAATAAAATCAATAAAAACAGAGCATTAAGTTATTCCTGTGCTCCTTTGGGACAGAATTTTTTTATCACGTCTAATAAAGAAATTCATTTAAGAGGGTACGCTCCTACTGCTTATTATCAGAATTACGAAAATGACGCGAAGGAATTGATGTCTTCTGCTATATCTTATTATAGTAAGGAAGGATTTGTCTGGGGAATAAAACTTCCTGCTGATACTCCGCATGCTATAGAGAAAATCGATTTTATCGAAGCTTATCCGGAATTTAAGGAATGGGTAGTGAGCGGTGGAGTAAAAAATACAAATTGGTATGAACACCCGAATTCAAATAAAATAATTCAATTTTGAATGATTTTAAAATTACAAGGATACCCGGTTGTTAAGATCGGGTATTTTTTGTATTAAATTCTTATATTTGAATATCATAATCCCCTGTGATTAAGCATTTTTTTCCGAAATTCAACAGGAGATAAACCGGAATGTTTTTTGAAAAATTTTCCAAATGCCGACTGGTCGGAGAAACACAATTGTTCTGAAATCTCTTTAATAGATAAGTCAGGACGATTGAGTAAAGTCCGGGCTTCACAGTAAAGCCTTTCGAAAATAAACTGACTGGAAGTACGTCCTGTGAGCCTTTTAATAATAAGGGATAGATATTGGGGACTGATATTCAGTTGATCCGCATAATAAGGAACTAAATGTTCTTTCCGGAAATTTAGTATCAACAAATCCATAAAGTTTTTTAGAATGTATTCATAGCGTATTTGCTGGTATTCTTTCAACACATCCCAATGGTTCTCGATCCAGATATTACTGATTTCCAGTAAAAAGGTTACCAGTACATTTTGGACAATCTCATGCCGCAGGTGATGATGGTCCAGCCGTAATTTGTTTCGAATCTGCTGGATACTTTCAGATAAAACCAATCGCTGTGATTCATTTAAAGGATTTACCTGCCGTTGTCGGAGCATTACTTTGGCGATATGTTTGTACATACTGTCGGAGGCCGGTAAAGTGTCCAGAAAATATTTGGAAACAATCAGTATGTCACATTGAAAATCAGAATTTGTATGGGATAGTTGGCCCGTATACTCAGGGGCATACACCACTAAAGTGGATGGGAAGACGGAATATGTTTTATCGTTAATAGTAAAAATTGCGGTTCCGCTCTCCACCAGCATATAGAAAAAAACGTTCGAATAAGTCAGTACTTTTGCTTGTAATTCCTTCCCTGAAACAGAAAAAGAGAGAATACCTTCTTCCGGAATAGTTTTTTTATCCGGATAGAAATGATTTCCTGTAAGATTCGTTTTGCTGTGATTTTTCATAAGGTAAAAATAGGATTAATTTGTTTAAACGGGAAGGGAATTAAGTGTTTAATTGTTCAAATGGGCAGAGGGGTAAAAAGGGAAAGGCGGAGGAGGTTTAAAGAGAAGTTGGGGGAAAAAATTATTTTCAAATAAAACCAATTGCATAGAAAATGAAACTTTGGAAAACAGGTAAATCGGAGGAACTTTGCGCTGTGATTTTATTTAAAGAGGATATGCAGAATTCAAAGACATTTTTATTAATTGTATTAGGCATTTTAGCTGCTTTCGGACCTTTTGTTACGGATATGTATTTGCCTGGACTTCCCTTTATGACCAGTTATTTTAAGACTACAGCTTCTATGGTGCAGCTGGGGATTACAACGGCAATGTTGGGACTGGCTTTTGGGCAAATCATTGTCGGACCGTTGAGCGATAAATACGGCCGCCGAACCCCTCTTTTGTTTTCGTTATGGTTATTTTTCTTTGCCACTATCGGTTGTATTTTTTCCTGGAATGCGGAGGTTTTTATTGTTTTCCGTTTCATACAAGGAATAGCGGGAGCCGGGGGAATCGTAATTTCCCGTTCGGTAGCTACGGATTGTTATTCAGGCAAGGAACTGGCTAAGGCATTTGCTATGATTTCAGCTGTAAACGGATTAGCTCCTATTATCGCTCCTATTGTGGGAGGGGTAATGCTGAAATTTACCAGTTGGCAGGGGATTTTTTTCGCCTTACTGTTACTGGGGATAGTGTTGTTATTGCTTTGTTACCGGTTAAAGGAATCTTTACCGCGGGAAAACAGAATTGTTACATCTGCTTTTTCCTCTTTCCGGGCTTTTTTGCCGCTTTTGGTAAAACGTAAATTTATGGGGTACGTTTGGGTACAATCGTTGATTTTAGGTGTAATCTTTGCCTATATTTCTTCTTCTCCTTTTATTTTGCAGGAACATTATCAGTTATCTCCTCTTCTGTACAGCTTTTGTTTTGCCGGAAATGCCATTGCCCTGATTATGGGGACAACCTGGGCCGGTTATTTTCGTTCTATGCAAAAAGGAATATGGATAGGGGCTGGCGGTTCTTCCCTGCTCTCCGTGATAACGGCTCTGACACTGTGGTATGAGATGCCTATTTTATATTTCGAGACGGCTCTTTTTTTCACTTTGATTTTCAGCGGACTTGTGTTACCTACTTCTACGACATTGGCTTTGGATGCAGAGCGGCAGAAAGCCGGTACGGCCTCCGCTGTTTTGGGAGCTGCCGGATTTTTGGTCGGAGGAATTGTCTCTCCTTTGGTCGGCCTAGGAAATATACTGCATTCTACTGCTATTGTCATGATCATTTGTTCATTTCTGGCATTGGGATTTGTGTTTACGAATTCAAAGGTCCGGAAACTTAATCTTCAACAGGTTTGAGTATCTGAAAGTATACAAACTAAATTCCCACAGCAGAAATAATAATTTAAAACGGGTTTACTATCGGAAGGGGCTGACATTGGGGGCAATAATAGACGCTACCTCCTAAATAAGCTTCGCGTATAATTTCCTGTCCGCAAAGGGGACAAGGTTTTTTGAACGTTTTTTTGGATAATAACACCCGGTATCCTCCCCAATTTCCCCAGAAATCCTTTTCCGTATCCCGTCCGCCCAACTCAATCATACGGTTTAGAGTCCCCTTTATACTGTACAATAAATCTGCTTTTTCCAGTCCGTTGAGGGTAAATATCTTACGTTTGGGATGTATGCCGGCATGAAAGAGGATATCCTGAAGGACTCCATTTCCCAAACCCGGAATACGTTGTTCCGTAGCTAATAAAGCTTTAGCCGATATTGTTTTTTTAGTATTTCCGATCATAGCTTCGAAATATGCCTCGTCAAAACGTTGGTCCAGCGGGCTCAATTTGTGAATACTTCCCTGGTAATAAGGATTAGCATATTCCCCCTGAAATGCATAAATACCACCGTACATAACCACTGTAAAAACCAAAAAGCTGCCGTCGTCCAGAAGGATTAATTGTTGATATTTTCCCGGGCAGTTTTCTTCTGGAGAATAATACCTCATTATCGTCCCGTCCCGATTAATAAATGGGTATCCCGGTCCATAATCAGGTCTACAAAAGCTCCGTAACCTTTTACCGTTTCGATCCGCCGGCCTGTCAAAAGAGAGGGATAATTAGCCGGATTTCCGTTGTACCAGGTAAATTTATGCGGACTGTTTGCAGGAAGCACTTGTACTATTTTTCTTCCGCTCAGGATACTGTCTGCCTGACGGCTGATAATTGTAGATTCCGGGATTTCGAGCATAGCATTTAGTTGAATGGTCTGAATAAGTTTCTTGACTTACTTTACTGTTTTCCAGTCTTTTTCAGAAAGACGATTACAAACTTCAAATGTATAATTATTTTTTGACCGGTTATTTATAAAATCATATTTAGAGATAGAAAATATATCCGGTTTCCGGGGAGGAGTTTTATTCCATTCGCTGTAAAGGAAATGAGATGGGAAAAGAGTATGTTTCTCATTTATACAGCCTGCAATGCCCTTTTGTGTAAATGAAAAACAGGGGAGACAAAGTGCGGTTCGTAAGGCGCGAATTTTGGGCTTTTATGCAGAAGATAGGGGTAAAATGATTATCTTTGCGTACTTAAATACATGAAATAAATAGGTATAAAGCATGAGTATAGTTTTCTATCAGCAGGGCGGAACGGTATTTGCCGTACAATATAAAACGTCCGAAAATCCTCTTGATATTAATAAGCTGGAATGGTTGTTCAGTGGTGCTAAACGGGTGCAGGACGACGCCTTGGGCGGGTATTTTATCGGTCCCCGGCGGGAGATGATTACTCCCTGGAGTACAAATGCCGTTGAGATCACACAGAATATGGGAATCAGCGGCATTTTACGTATTGAAGAGTTTATAAAGGCGGAGAATGAGAAAACGCCTTTTGATCCCATGCTGAAAGCTTTTTATAAAGGACTGGACCAGGATATTTTTACCATTGATAAAAAACCGGATCCCATTATTTATATTGAAAATATAAGGGAATATAATAGACAGGAAGGGTTGGCCCTAAATGAGGATGAGATTACTTATCTTGAGAATTTGACTCAAAAACTGGGACGTTCCTTGACAGATTCGGAAGTTTTCGGTTTTTCTCAGGTCAATTCGGAACATTGCCGCCATAAGATTTTTAACGGTACTTTTATCCTGGACGGGGAGGAGAAAGAGAGTTCTCTTTTTAAACTGATAAAAAAGACATCGCAGGAAAATCCCAACCGGATTGTTTCTGCTTACAAAGATAACTGCGCTTTTATCGAAGGACCAAAAACCGTGCAATTTGCACCCCATACGCAGGATAAACCCGATTTTTATGAGATGAGGGAAATTGATACGGTCATTTCTCTGAAAGCAGAAACGCATAATTTCCCGACGACGGTAGAACCTTTTAACGGAGCAGCTACGGGTACAGGCGGGGAAATACGCGACCGTATTGCCGGGGGACAGGCTGCTTTGCCATTGGCCGGAACAGCAGTATATATGACTTCTTATCCGCGTCTGGATGCCGGACGGATGTGGGAGGAAAATATTGATCCGCGGAAGTGGTTATATCAGACGCCGCAAGACATTCTGATTAAGGCATCGAACGGTGCTTCGGATTTCGGCAATAAATTCGGACAGCCGCTGATTTGCGGTTCCTTATTGACGTTTGAACACGAGGAGGACGGCCGGACGTACGGATATGATAAAGTAATCATGCAGGCGGGGGGAGTCGGCTTTGGCAACCGGGAGCAGGCGATGAAACAGAAGCCGGAAGTAGGAGATAAAGTCGTATTATTAGGAGGAGACAATTACCGGATTGGTATGGGAGGAGGAGCTGTTTCTTCTGTAGATACCGGAGTATATGCCGGCGCTATAGAGCTGAATGCCGTACAGCGTTCAAACCCGGAGATGCAAAAGCGGGTAAACAATGCCATCCGGGCTATGGCTGAAAGTGAGGTGAATCCCATTGTTTCCATCCACGACCATGGGGCAGGCGGGCATTTAAACTGTTTATCGGAATTGGTGGAGGAAACAGGAGGGGAGATTCATATGGAAAAATTACCGGTAGGAGATCCCACTTTGTCGGCTAAAGAGATTGTCGGAAATGAGTCGCAGGAACGCATGGGATTGGTGATGAAGGAGAAAGACGTAGCTGCCTTGCAGAGAATTGCCGATCGGGAGCGGGCTCCTATGTACGTTATCGGAGAGACGACCGGAGATATGAAGTTTACCTTTGAGAATGCCAGGACGGGAGAAAAACCAATCGATTTGGAATTAAAAGATATGTTCGGAAATCCACCCAAAACGGTTATGGAGGACAAGACCATAAAGGAGGATTATACGGACTTAGACTATTCTGCGGATAAACTGGAAGAATATATCGAACAAGTATTACAGATAGAAGCTGTCGCTTCAAAGGATTGGCTGACGAACAAAGCAGACCGTTCTGTTTCCGGACGTATTGCCCGTCAGCAATGTGTGGGACCTTTACAATTGCCTTTGAGTGACGTTGCTGCAGTGATGATGGATTATGAAGGACATAAAGGGATTGCTACTTCCATCGGACATGCACCGGTTGCTGCCATGGCGGATGCTTCTGCCGGTTCCCGTCTGGCAATTGCCGAAGCGCTCACAAATTTGGTATGGGCCCCTGTTGAAAAAGGACTAAAAGGCGTTTCCCTTTCGGCCAACTGGATGTGGCCTTGCCGGAATCCGGGAGAGGATGCCCGTTTATATCAGGCTGTGCAGGCCGCCAGTGATTTTGCAATAGAGTTAGGCGTGAATATCCCTACGGGAAAAGATTCCTTGTCGATGACTCAAAAATACGGAGATAAAAAGGTGTATGCTCCCGGGACAGTTATTATTTCTACAGTAGGAGAAGTAAAAGATGTGCGTCAAATCGTAACGCCTGTATTGAAAGCCGATCCGGCTACAGAAATACTCTATATAGATTTCTCTTTTGACAAATTGAAATTGGGAGGGTCCAGTTTTGCACAAACGTTGAATAAAGTAGGAAAAGAAACTCCCGACGTGAAAGATAGCAGTTATTTTGTAAAGGCTTTTACTGTTCTGCAGGAGTTGGTGGAGCGTCGTCTGGTTTTGGCGGGTCATGATATTTCTGCAGGAGGTATGATTACGGCTTTACTGGAAATGTGTTTTGCCGGTAATCAGCTGGGACTGGATATCGATTTGTCGTTTTTGGCTGAAAAAGATATCGTTAAACTTTTGTTTGCTGAAAATCCCGGGGTATTGATTCAGATCCGGGACGAAAAGGCAAAACAGGTAGCTTCCCTCTTGGATCAGGCGGGTATAGCTTACGGGTTTATCGGTAAACCGGGAAAAGCAGGAAAATTAAACCTCAAAAAAGATACCGCTCAGTGGTCGCTGGATATTCCTTCTTTGCGGGATCTCTGGTATAAGACTTCTTATTTGCTGGATCGCCGGCAAAGTGGGGAAGAAAAAGCTTTGGAACGTTATAAAAGTTATAAACACAGTGAACTGAAGTTTAAGTTCCCGAAAGAGTTTACCGGTAAACTGGCTGATTTAGGGCTGGAGTTACACCGGACGAAACCTTCCCGGGCGAAAGCGGCGATTATACGGGAGAAAGGTTGCCAATGTGAGCGGGAAACGGCCTGGGCTTTGCATTTGGCCGGATTTGATGTAAAGGATGTGCATATGACTGATTTGGTTGCCGGACGGGAGACTTTGGAAGATGTGAATATGATTGCTTTTGTCGGGGGGTTCTCTAATTCGGATGTATTGGGGTCTGCCAAAGGATGGGCCGGAGCTTTCAAATACAATGAAAAGGCCCGGCAGGCTCTGGAAAATTTCTACAAACGGGAAGATACTTTAAGTGTTGGTATATGTAATGGTTGTCAGCTGATGGTCGAATTGGGACTGATTTATCCGGAACAGGCAGATAAGCCTAAAATGCTTCACAACGATTCGCATAAATTTGAGTCCGGGTTTGTAAATGTGACAATACAGCCGAACAATTCAGTGATGTTGAAATCATTGGCGGGAGCCCGCCTGGGCGTGTGGATTGCTCACGGGGAGGGAAAATTCTGTCTTCCGTATGCTGAAAGTGAATATGCTATTCCGCTTAAATACAGTTATGATGTTTACCCGGCCAATCCCAATGGTTCACCTTATGCGGCAGCAGCTATCTGCAGTAAAGACGGACGGCATTTGGCGATTATGCCTCATACGGAACGGACTATTTTCCCCTGGAACTGGGCTTATTATGCGGAAGGAAGGGAAGCAGATGAAGTGAGTCCCTGGATTATGGCTTTTGTAAATGCCCGGAAATGGGTAGAAGAACAGATGAAATAAAACGGAATTCGGGCAGATATTTTTGAGGGATTTCATTTGGAAGGGTACGGGAGTGGAATGCCTTAGAGGCAGGAAATATTGCTGTTCCGGTTAAGTGTAAGTTTAGTTAGTCGTTGGGAGATGCAAGAGAAAATTATTTTCCGGAAAGCGATCGAAACAGATACGGAAGAAATAGGGCAAATTATCCTGGATGCTAAAGAACAAATGCGTTTGAGGAATAGCCGGCAATGGCAGAACGGCTATCCTGCTTCCGAAGATATTGACAGGGATATTCAATCGGGTTACGGGTATGTATTGTGTGAGGGGAACCGGGTTGTGGCTTACGGTGCAGTAATTTTTGACGGGGAACCGGCATACCGTTTGATTCAGGGGAAGTGGCATACAGAGGATCCTTATGTGGCTGTACACCGTTTGGCTGTTTCTGTTAAGAGGGTGAAATGCGGTTTAGCTACCCGGTTTATGCAGGAGGTGGAAAAATTGAGTTGCCGGAAGGAAATTTACAGTTTCAGAGTGGATACGAATTTCGATAATTTATATATGCTCAGGCTATTAACAACTTTGGGATTTAATTATTGCGGGGAGATTCGGTACGATAAAGAGGTGCGTAAAGCGTATGATAAAAACTTGAGGTGAGAAGGGATTTGTGTGGATAATGAAGTACTCAGGGGGAGAGAAGAATAAGCCGGCGTTCAAAATGATTACATCTTACGGGAACATAAGGGACTTTGTAAAAGAAGAGTAGGAAAACAGTAAAAGGCCGGCAGACTTCGTTTGTTTTTTAGGAATAAAATGGGATAAAATATGAAAACGTTGTGTATTGTTTGTAGTTTGCTTTTCGGGAGTTTTATGGCTGTGGCACAAACGGGGGAAAAGAATTTCATCGATCAGAATTATATAGAAGTAACGGGGACGGCAGAAATGGAAATTGTACCGGATCAGATTTATCTGAGTATTGTGATCAGTGAAAAAGATAAAGGGAAGAGGACCGTGGAACAGCAGGAGAAAGCGATGGTTGCGATACTGCAGGAGTTGGGAATAGATAGCCGTAAAGATCTCTTGATAAAAGATGTATCCAGTAATTTTAAGTCCTATTTTTTGAAGAGGACTGCTATCCAAACGGAAAAAGAATACCAGCTTTGTTTGCACGGAGCAGATAAAATGGGACAGTTGCTACCGGCTTTAGAAGCTGCTGGTATTTCAAATATTTCAGTTAGCCGGGTGGATCATTCACGGTTGGATCAATACCGGCAAGAGGTGAAAATCCAGGCTGTTAAAATTGCAAAAGCAAAGGCTGCAGCTTTTGCAGAGGCCGTCGGGCAGCAGGCCGGACGTGCCCTATATATCGGAGAATCGGAAAGTTCCTATTTTATTCGTCAGAATGCAATGAGTTCGAATATACGGGTGAGAGGAACGGGTGCTGTGACAGATACGGGGGCCCCTCTCATTGATTTTGAAAAAATTCCTTTAAAATCTTCCGTATTGGTTCGGTTTGAATTAAAGTGATCTGACAGAGAGGAAGCAGCGTAAACAAAGAAAGGGTAAAAGTGCAGAAATCGATATGGAATTGCTAAAAAAACGGATTCTTCAGGATGGAAAATGTTTTCCGGGAGGGATATTGAAAGTGGATAGTTTTATCAATCACCAAATGGATCCCATCCTTATGAAGTCGGTTGCCGTAGAGTTTGTGAAACGGTTTGCCGGACAGGACTTCAATAAAGTGATGACGATAGAAGCCAGTGGAATTGCGCCGGCTATCATGGTGGGATATCTGTTGGAGTTGCCCGTTGTTTTTGCCAAGAAAAAACAGCCGAAAACGATGGAAAATATGCTGTCAACGGTTGTACGCTCTTTTACAAAAGACCGGGAATATACCGTTTGTATCAGTCATGATTTTTTAAATCCGGGGGACCGGGTTCTGTTTATTGACGATTTCCTGGCTAATGGAAATGCAGCGAAAGGGTGTATGGATTTAGTCATACAGGCGGGAGCTGAATTGGTAGGAATGGGGTTTATTATAGAGAAATCTTTTCAACCCGGAGGCAGAATATTGCGGGAAAAAGGGATAAAGGTGGAGTCGCTGGTTATCATTGAGAGTCTGGAAGATTGTAAAATTCAAATCAAAGACTGATTTATTTGTTTTGCTTTTGATGTCTGCCGGAAGTATTCCTCAGAAAATCCGGTACCAAACATACAATCAGATGAGATTTCGGCCATTTATAGCATTTTAGAAAAAGCAACATGGCTGTTGTAATGAAAAAGACCGATCCGATACAGACTTGTAAAGGAAATATCCAAAGATCACTTTTAGGGATAATCAGGGGGAGCAAAGCGATAGCACAGGCCGGAGCAAATAATTTGTTTGTATATATAAATAAACTGAACAGGCCGGCAAAGATCAAAAGAGCCACCAGACATTCCGGTATTCCCCAATAATAATGTAAGAGTCCTTGTAACGCTGTTCCCCAAAGGGCCGCTGCTCCCAGCGTCAGGAAGATCTGAACCGGCCGGTTCCGGAAACCGGCCTTTGAATTTGCAAATTCTACGTAGGTAACGATTAGGGGAGGAGCGATGACGTACAGAGTGGAACTGTAGAGGGGGAGGGCTAGGAAAAGGAATAGGCTTCCACCAATCTTTCCCCACAGCTTTATTTCCTGCTTTCCTCTCCGGGCAACAGGTGCATACACAAGCTTTTGGCGAAGCCCTTTTTTCTCCATAAAGAACTGTCCGCCGACAATTATAACAGACAGCAGACAAACAGCCAGCGGATAGATCCAGCTTTCGGTTTGTAGCAAGACCGGTAACATACAGGCTGAGATCAGCGGTATCAAAGTTGTCCTGGAAAAAATCAGACAAAAAGCGGCAAAAGTAAAAGCCAGGGGAAGATTTACCGGCATGGGAAAAGGCGAATAACGCACCAGACAGATTCCGAAAATGGCTCCGAGCGTCATCAGGGGAACAAATTGAAGTTTACTGATTTGCCATACCCGTTTGTCCACAATCCACATACCTGTTGAGAGAGCAGCCATTTCCGGAAAAATAATTTCTTTTTCGCCCGTTCCTTCTGCGATAGCTACCATGACGAAAATCATCAGTAAAGTATAGATATACCTTTTTTCTTTATACGGATCAGCGGGTTGTTTGGTGTTTTTTAGCTCAGGCATAGGGAAACCGGAATAGTTGAATTGTTTTGATCGGGGGACAAAGATAATTTTTTTACTTCAATCGGGAAGGAAAAAATAAAAAAGGGAAAAATTGACAACTTATCCGGTAAAATTGTCATTTCTTTTCTCCTTAAAAGAAACGAAATTTGTACTATTCAAGTAAAATAGAAAAAAATGAAGTTATATTATTTTGTCTTACCGTTTTTATTTTTAACGGGCAGCTTAATTGCACAGGAAAAGGAGGTAATTATGGAGAAATTGGAAAATAATTCTTCTGCAGACAGGAAGGATAATTTGGCTTTCGCAGCGGATACTGTGAACCGGAGCGATGAATTTTTCGTTATGGCAAGCCGGTTTGAGGTGGAAAAAACCGTCAGCCGGCTGAAACAGTATTTAAAAGCAAGGGACATTCCTGTTTTCGCTTTGTTTGATCATGGCGAAAATGCCCGTAAAGCCGGTTTAGATTTGCGGCCAACCCAGGTCCTTGTATTCGGATCTCCTATGGTAGGTACCGCATTAATGCAGGAGAATCAGCTTATTGCTTTGGAATTACCTTTGAAAATTGCTGTTTGGGAAGATAAAGACGGAAAAGTATGGGCCGGTTTTCTGCAAATGGAAAAATTAGCCCGGCAATACGGTTTGCAACATCATCCGGTAATCGCTAAAATGCAGGTTTTGTTAGAAGATCTGGTAAGACAATCCGTTTGAGAAAGAGGGATAAAGGACAGGGACGGGCTACAAAACGTCCGTATAGCCGAAAAATGAAACAAGCGGAAAAAGTTTAAAATGAACTTATTTTAATACAATTTAAATACAAATAGACATGAAATTATTGAAAATGATGGTATTAAGTGTAATGGTGTTACCGGTGCTCAACGTTTATGCTTCGGGGGAAGAGAACCAAAAGCAGGGGGAAGTGAAGGAATTAACAAAGGCGGAATTCCTGAAACAAGTTTACAATTATGAAGTTAATCCGGAAGAATGGAAGTTTGAAGGCGATAAACCTTGTATAGTCGACTTTTATGCTAGCTGGTGTGGTCCGTGCCGTATGCTTTCTCCTCTATTGAAAGAGATGGCAAAGGAATATGAAGGAAAAATACACGTTTTTAAAGTAGATGTCGATAAAGAAAAGGCTTTGGCTTCCGATTTTCATATTCAGAGTATTCCTGCTTTGTTATGGTGTGCGCCGGGCCGGGAACCTGTAATTACTACCGGTGTCTTATCCAAAGGAGAATTGAAGAAGCTTATAGAAGAGAAACTACTGAAAAAATAGAAAAGGGATACAAAAAGGGATTCCGGATTTAATAATGTTTATATTTACAAAAATTTAAATCCTTTTTTATGGAATACTATTTTAGGACCCGTTTAAAAGGGAGTATTATACTTACTCCCTCTTTTCATCGTAATATAGTCCTTCAGAGGGATAAAACCCTGTATAAATTTATCTGGGTGCAAAAAGGGAAGTTAACTTTGGAAGTGGACCATATCCAAATTGTATTGAATGAAGACGAGATACTGCCCCTGACGCCTATACATCATATTGTCCTCCGGAAAATCGAAGGAGATTATCTGGCTCTCCTGTTTAATAGCAATTTTTATTGTATTTACGGGCATGATAATGAAGTATCCTGTAACGGTTTTCTGTTTAATGGCACTTCCAATGTCATGCGCCTTCAGTTGTCCGCTCAGCAGTCGGCCGTACTGCATGAGATCACGGATAAATTTGCCGGGGAATACCATATTAAAGATAATTTGCAGGAAGAGATGCTGCGTATTCTGTTGAAACGTTTTATTATTACCTGTACCCGCATAGCCCGGGAAAAATTTTTGATCAGCAATGAAAAAGAAAAGAGTTTCGATATTATTCGTCAATTTTATGTATTAGTGGATAATCATTTCCGGGAAAAGAAAATGGTACAGGAATATGCAGATATGTTGCACCGGTCTCCGAAAACGCTTACGAATCTTTTCTCTGCTTATCAATTGCCTTCTCCGCTGCGGATAATTCATGAACGCTTGGAAGCTGAAGCGAAGCGTTTATTGCTGTATTCATCAAAAAATGCTAAAGAAATTGCTGATATATTGGGATTTGAAGACCTTTCCGCTTTCAGTCGCTTTTTTAAGAACATGACGGGAGAAAGTATTTCGGAGTACAGAAAACGGGAAAACGGGAAGAATTGACAACTTATCCGGAAAAATAGCCATTTATTTTCGTTTAGAAAGCTTCGATCTTTGTAG
Organism: uncultured Odoribacter sp.; assembly: GCF_937966165.1. Lineage (NCBI taxonomy): Bacteria > Pseudomonadati > Bacteroidota > Bacteroidia > Bacteroidales > Odoribacteraceae > Odoribacter > uncultured Odoribacter sp. The sequence goes on along the minus strand of NZ_CALCLB010000012.1, from coordinate 203,707 downwards.
CGTAAGTTTAACTGTTAAAACGAAATAAAATGATGACCCGATTAAACACTTTATTTGATCAATTTTTGAATGTTGCAGCTTCAGCCCGGAAACTCGGAATTAATCTGATCCGTATAGCTATTTTGATTATTTTTGTTTGGATAGGAGGCCTGAAATTTTGGAATTATGAAGCCGAAGGAATTGTTCCTTTTGTTGCCAATAGCCCTTTTATGAGTTTTTTTTACACGAATGCCGCTCCTGAGTATAAAGATTATAAGTTGAAAGAAGGAGAAAAAGATGAAGTCAAACAGGAATGGCATAGGGGAAATAATACTTATGGTTTTTCAAAAGGGTTAGGGATTCTCATTATGAGTATCGGAATTCTTGTATTTTTAGGGATGTTTTTTCCGAAAGTAGGATTGATTGGCGCTTTACTGGCCATTGTCATGACCTTAGGAACCCTCTCTTTTCTGGTAACAACCCCGGAAGTATGGGTGCCTGATTTAGGAAGCGGGGAACACGGCTTTCCTTTGCTAAGTGGTGCCGGACGACTGGTTATTAAGGATACGGCTATTCTGGCCGGAGCAATTGTCGTCCTTTCTGAATCGGCACAACGGATTTTGAAAAAATAATGCAGTGTATATCCTTCCGCAGGATCAAAAAGGAGTAGAGTACAGACTTTAAAAATTAAAAATATGAAACGAGTTGATGCAATTATAATAGGATTTGGCAAAGGTGGAAAAATTCTGGCAGCCGACCTGGCAAAAAGAAATTGGAAAGTGGCGATGATAGAGCGTTCCGATAAGATGTATGGAGGAACTTGTATTAATATCGGATGTATTCCGACCAAGACATTGGTACATGAGGCGCAACAGGTAGCAAAGCGGGAAGATTTGTCTTTTGAGGAAAAGCGGGAATTTTACCGTCAGGCTGTTTCGCGGAAAGAAGAGGTGACCTCTTTTCTGAGGGAAAAGAATTATAAAAACCTGGCGGATTCAGAAAATGTGACTGTCTATACGGGAGAGGGTTCTTTTGTTGCAGCAGATACTGTACAGGTACGGCTGGACAAGGAGAATATTTTACTGCAATCGGATTATATTTTTATCAATACAGGTGCAGAAACCATTATTCCTCCCATAGACGGCATTCAGGGAAATCCCTATATATATACCAGTACTTCCTTAATGGAACTACAGGATCTTCCCCGGCGGATGGTGATTGTGGGAGGGGGATATATCGGATTGGAATTTGCTTCAATGTACGCTTCCTTCGGTTCAGAAGTAATTGTATTGGAAGGATATTCGGAACTCATCCCCAGGGAGGACCGGGATATTGCTGCCCGAGTGAAGGAAGTATTGGAAAAAAAGGGAATTTCTTTCCGGATGAATGCAAAAGTAACTGCTGTGAGGCAAATGGAGCATGGAGTAAAAGTATCGTATGAGGATAGTCTGTATAAACGAACTGTAGAAATAGAAGCGGAGGCTGTATTACTGGCTACGGGCAGGCGTCCGAACACTGCCGGGTTGAATTTGGATAAGGCTGGAGTTGAAGTGGATGAGAGGGGAGCCATACGGGTAGATGAATATTTAAAAACGACTAATCCCCATATCCGGGCGATAGGGGATGTAAAAGGAGGATTGCAGTTTACTTATATATCCCAGGACGACTACCGGATTATCCGGGAAGATTTGTTTGGGGAGAAAGGACGGAATGTGAAAGACCGGGAGCCTGTCAGTTATTCCGTCTTTATAGATCCTCCTTTGGCCCGTATAGGTATGAATGAAGAGGAAGCTTTAAAACAGCAACTGGATGTGAAGGTAAATAAATTGGCTGTGGCAGCTATACCCCGGGCTCATACTTTAGGACAGACAGAGGGGGTATTCAAGGCCGTTATTGATAAACAGACGGGTAAAATAATAGGATGTACCTTATTTGGCCCGGAAGCCAGTGAAATTATAAATATTGTTGCCTTAGCTATGAAATCGGGGCAGCAGGCTGCTTTCCTCCGGGATTTTATCTTTACACATCCCAGTATGAGTGAAGCCTTAAATGAATTATTCAGCTAGGCAGGATCCTAAGGGTTGACTGTCAAAATGACGTGAAGAGAGAATTTGTAGTTACAGGGATAAAGAAAGGAGCAGCGCCCTTTAAAGGACAGATAGAAAAAGAAATAGAGAATTATTATTATTTTTGAAAATCTTTTTAGGATTTTGGCCGTAAAATTGATATTACATTTACAAGAGTAGCTTGTGAAAGGACGATAAGTTCTCTTTAAGCAATTAAACGTAATAAAAATATGGCATACATAGACTATTACAAAATTTTAGGAGTCAATAAGAATGCTTCTCAGGAGGATATTAAGAAGGCGTATAAAAAATTGGCCCGGAAACATCATCCTGATTTGAATCCCAGTGATCCGGATGCTCAACGGCGGTTTCAGGAAATCAATGAGGCCAATGAGGTACTGAGTGATCCGGAAAAGCGTAAAAAGTATGACCAGTACGGAGAGAATTGGAAACACGCGGAGGAATTTGAAAAACAACGGCAACAGTACGGTCAGTATCAGGGACAGGGCGGGGCCGGAGGAGGAGGATACTGGTCGTCGGGAGGAGGATTTTCAGGTGATGGTGAATTTTCTGACTTTTTTGAATCTCTTTTCGGATCACAGGGCAGAAGGCGTACAAGAAGTACAGGTTTCCGGGGACAAGATTATAATGCAGAGTTACAATTGTCTTTGAGGGAGGCCGCCGAAACGCATAAACAGGTATTGACCGTAAATAATAAAAAAATCCGGATTACCATTCCTGCAGGAGTGGAAGACGGACAAACCATAAAATTGGGCGGTCAGGGAGGACCCGGTGTGAACGGAGGACCCGCGGGGGACCTTTACATAACTTTTGTCATTCCGGAAGATCCTGTTTTCAAACGGGAAGGAAATAATTTGTATGTGACAGCGCCTTTGGATTTATATACGGCTATTTTAGGGGGAGAGCAGGTTGTAGAAACGCTGGATGGAAAAGTGAAACTGAAAGTGAAACCGGAGACGCAGAACAATACAAAAGTTCGGTTAAAGGGAAAGGGATTTCCTGTTTATAAACAAGAGGGACAATATGGGGATTTGATTGTCACTTGGTCGGTGAAAATCCCTACAGGCTTATCGGATAAGCAAAAAGAATTGTTCCGGGAATTACAACGTTCACATTAAAAGTAAGGGCCATGGAAACAGATTTGATTATTGTCAGTGATTATTGCCGCGAAAGTCATATTGAACAGTCGTTTGTCGTATTGTTGTGGAAAGAAGGATTGATTGACATTAGGCAGGAACAAGGCCGGGATTATTTATTCGTTTCCCAGTTGCGGGATTTGGAACGGTATTCCCGGATGTATTATGATTTGTCTATCAATATTGAAGGAATTGATGCCATCCGGAATTTGTTGGACCGCATGGAAATTATGCGGAGTGAGATCAACCGTCTGAGAGGAAGATTGAAGCGGTTTGAGACAGGAGAAAGTTATCTGGAGTATTATGAATGATTTGCAACTGACAACAGAAGAGAAAACGGGTAATATAATCTTTTGAGTGCTGAAGTTTCTGTAAACTTTATTTTCAAAAGATGTGGTGCCGGATATAGCTATTATTTACTGAAGTCCACCGACTGCTTTACTGTTTTCGTAATTTCTTTTTATAAAGGCCATTACGATACTGAAACGGAGAATTAATTTTGATCAGTTACTTATTTAATTTAAGCTTTATGAAAAAACTATTTTTATTTCTGGCTGACGGTTTTGAAGAAATCGAGGCTTTAGGTACTGTAGATGTATTGCGCCGGGGAGGCGTAGAAGTTAAAACAGTTTCGGTATACGATCGGAAAGAAGTAAAAGGAGCTCATGAGGTGACGGTTGTTGCGGATTGTTTACTGAGGGAAATAAAAGAAGAGGAGGCAGAATTGCTGATTTTTCCCGGGGGAATGCCGGGAGCTTTGAATTTATCTGAATGTAAACCTTTGATGGAAATGCTGGGAAAACATTTTGATCAGCAAAAACCGGTTGCTGCTATATGTGCCGCTCCTGCTCTGGTGTTGGGAAAATTACCTTTGAAGAAAGAGATTCACATGACTTGCTATCCCGGTTTTGAGAAATATTTACCCGGGATTCAGGTTTCGGCTGAAGGAGTTGTAGTGGATGGCAATATCATAACCGGAAGAGGACCTGGTTTTACTTTTGCCTTTGGATTGAAAATACTGGCTTATTTGAAGGGGTGTGAATGTGCAGCGGAGGAGGTTGCTGAAGGAATGTTGTTGTAAGCGGGCGAAAAAAGACAGTTGTCCTGAAAGACGTATTTGCGTGAAAACCCGGGCCTGACAAAGGCCCGTTTCCGGTTTGCTGAAGAAAGAATTTAAGGTTCTGACTTCCGGAAGCAAAGGTTTTTTCGTTAACCGGCGAAATCGTAAACAACTTCCAGGAAAACAGCCGGTTAGCTCAAATATTTTTTTAAAGTCTCTCTCAGTAATTGGGGTGAAATGGGTTTGGTGAGGTAATCGCTGCAACCCGCTTGTAAAGAATTTTGCCGGTCGCTGTCGAAGGCAAAAGCGGTAATGGCAATAATGGGAATCTGGGCATTGAGGGCTCTGATTTGCCGTGTCGCTTCCAAACCGTCCATATTGGGCATTTTAATATCCATAAGGATAAGGTTAGGGGAAAGTGCTTTATATTTCTCTACGGCTTCATTGCCATCGCAAGCCCGTACGATTTCGTATTCTTTTTTCAATATAGTTGAAATCAGGAGAAAGTTACTGTCTGTATCTTCGGCTACTAAGATAAGAGCACGTTCCTGTGATCTTTCTGGATTATTTTCAGCAGTATTCATGAGAGCGAGTGTATTTTCGTTATTTTTATATGGAACATAAGGCAAGGAGAACCAAAAACAAGAACCTTTTCCTTCTTCTGATTCCACCCCGATCTGTCCTCCCATCTGTTCTGCCAGGCTTTTACAGATAGAAAGACCTAATCCGGTACCGGGTATAAAGGTATTAAGTTTTACAAACCGATCAAAAATATTTTTTTGTTTTTCCGGGGGAATCCCGATCCCTGTGTCTGTAACGGAAAATTTTATAAATCCTTCGGAAACTGTATAAGCTAGCGTAATGCTACCGGAAGTGGTAAATTTTAAAGCATTATTGATAAAATTGCCAATAATCTGGGTCAGGCGGTTTTTGTCACTTTTTACAATACATTCCGGTAAATGAGCACCCAATCGTAATTCTACTCCTGCAGCCGCTTTTACTGAAAATGTTTGAATAATTTCTGTACATAAATTGTTAATATCGATTTCTCCGTAGGTGAATTCAAATATGCCGGATTCTATTTTCGAAAGGTCCAGTATATCGGAGATCAGCTGTAACAATAAATCGCTGTTCTTTTGTATAATGGAAAGATATTCCTGTTGTTCCTGACTGTCCGGGGAGTCTACCAATAAGCTGGAAAAACCGATGATCGCATTGAGGGGCGTCCGTATTTCATGACTCATATTGGCTAAAAAGGCAGATTTGAGCTTATCCAACGTTTCTGCTTTATTTTTAGCTTCTATTAGTTCGGTTTCAATCTCTTTGGTTTCTGTGATGTCGAAATTTACGCCGATTAAGTCGATATTCTTTTTAACAGGATCGTATTCTTTGGCTGTAATATGACAATGAAGCCATCTGATATTGCCGGAGGGTGTGATAACCCGGATTTGTTTTTTAAGACTGGTAATTCTGCCGGCTATCATATCGGTATAAGCCTGTGTCAGAATTTGGGCATCTTCCGGATGCAGATGGGAATAAACTCCTATAATCTCTTCCATAGGAGTTGTGTTTTCCTCATTCAGATTTTTGTACCACTGATCGATAGCGAATCCTTCTTTTGTTAAAGGATTCCATTTGAAATATCCTATTTTGGCAAATCCGGCTATCAGGGAGAAAAAATTTTCGAAATTCTGGATCCGGTTATGGGCACTCAATGTATCCGTATTATCAATGATGATCAACAGATAATTTTCGAAATCCCCTTTTTCGTCGTATAAAGGTTTTGCTCTGACCACTAGGTTTTTAATTCCCTTTTGCCGGGAAGTATAATAGTTTTTTAAATTTGAAAAGTCGTATTTTAATTCAAAATCCATATCTTCCTTATTCTGGAATTGTTGTATCAATTCAGAGGGAAAATTCGGATTTTCAAATAGATTGACACCCAGGGCTTCTTTTTTTTCCTTCAGCCCGAAAATACTCATGTCTTTTTCATTGAGATCGATCAGGGTACCGTTTTTATCGTAAATCTCAATTCCTACCGGGATATTTATAAACAGATTTTGAAGTGTTTTTTCGCTATGTTCCAAAGCTTTATGAGCTTTAAACGTTTCGGTAATATCGGAGAAAAAGCAAATTACTTCATCGGCAGAAGCTGCATAAAGAATGACCCGGAAATATAAGTTTTCAGTTTTATTCTGATAAGTCATTTGCGAATAACCACTCTCTTCAATAATTTTTTGAAGATAAATGATCTGAGTAGGGAAAGGTATATTGAGATAACATTCACTGCCTTTTCGGTGCAAATACTCGTGAATCGGTCGCCCTGTCAGTTTCTCAAATGCAGGATTCAAATCGATAAACCGGTAATCTTTCAATTGGTGATTTGAGTCGTAAAGCAATTTGAAACGTATATAAGCAATGGGCATATGTACATAAAGATCTCGGAAATACTCCCTTTCCTGCCGGGCTTCTTTTTCCGATTCCAGCAATTTCAAACAGAGGCTGATGATATTGGCAAGGGAAGCAAACCACTGATAATCTTCGTTTTGCCATTCCTGGTAGCGGTCGACAATGTCAATGCCTAAATAACCATAGGTTTTGTCTCCGGAAACCATCGGAACCACCATAATGGATTTAATGCCTTGGGGCAAAAGGATGTCTTTTTCTTTCCTGGCTTCTGACGGAAGGTCATTTAAAGAATAAAGTATAATGGGTCTTTGTGCCCTCAATTCTTTTGTCCACCAGGGCGTATCTTTCATTTTCAGATCCTGCAGCTGATCCTGCTGGGGGGAAACGTGAGGAGAGACAACTTCATAAATACAATCCTGGCTTGCTTTCTCTTCATTGTAATGGAAAATATAGACCCGGCTTCCCTGAAAATGTATCAATATGTCTTCTAATATTTTCCGGACGACCTTTTGAATGTCTTTGGTTTGCATGAAAGAAAGAAGCGAACGGGAGATACTGTGTTGTCTGTATAATAATTCATTTATTTGCTGAATAGAGGAATACTGAGCTTCAGGTGTCTCTATACACTGGATAAATCCGTAAGCAATGATTTGTCCGTTTTCCGCTTTCTCTTTGCGATACATTTTGGAATGTATCCATTTTTCGCCGTAATGAGTGAGAATAGGAAAAGATTGCTCGTATATTTCCTGGTCTTTGATAGTAGAAAATTCACTGCTGATTCTGGCTTTATAATCATCTCTTATGAAATGATAAAAATCCCAGAAAGGAAGAATCTCCGATTTTAATCCTAAAAGATCTTGTAAAAAGTCAGAACAAATATAGATACCTTTTTGGAAATCTGCTTTCCACCACCCTATATTAGCTGCCTTCAGGATTCTTTGTATTTCGTTTCGTTCAAATTCGTCTTTTACTGCCATCTTGGAGTTTTATTTTTACTGACCACCTCAGTTATCCAAATGCATGAATTGCTCCGAATATTTATTTTTATAGCAAAAGTAATAATTATTTTGAGAGGGAAGACGAATTTATAAAGTTTAGGCTGATTTTACTTGATACAGGAATAAAAAACTGAAAAATCCGGTAACTACAATTGAAAACAATAAATAGAAACGGATTTTTCAGTCAAATTAAAACAGATACTGCATAAAGAATATTAAATATTTATTTCATTTATTTCCGAAGGGCTTTATCTATTTTTTCAAGGGGTAAGGGTTTTGTACACAGGAACCAGTCATAGCATTTTATCCCTTCGCTTTCCTCCTCCACTCTTTCAGCAGCTTTTTCCATGGAATCCGGGGTGGGAGCAATTACGTCATCTCCCGGTTGCCAATCGGCCGGGAGGGCAACTCCAAAATGATCAATGGTTTGCAGTCCGATTAAAACCCGTTTGATTTCTTTAAAATTCCGTCCCAGAGCCATAGGGTAGTAAAGTATAGTCCGGATTATACCTTCCGGATCGATGAAGAATACGGCTCTTACCGCTTGAGTTTTGCTTTCTCCCGGTTGTAACATACCGTAGGTCTTTGCAACATTCATCCCTACATCGTCGATCAGAGGAAAACAAATGGTGATATTTTTCATTCCCTTATAATCGATTTTTTCTTGAATTGTTCTTAACCAGGCTATATGACTATTCACTCCGTCAATAGAAAGACCGACCAGTTGGCAATTGAGTTTTTCAAATTCTTCCGCCATACTGCCGAAAGTGATGAATTCGGTTGTACAAACCGGAGTAAAATCTCCCGGATGACTGAATAAAATGATCCATTTTCCCTGATAGTCATCCGGAAAGTTAATTTCTCCACGGGTCGTCATTGCTTTAAAGACAGGAGCTTCATCTCCTATGCGAGGCATTGCATGTGTGTCGTTTTCCATAATCTATGCTTTAAATTTATTTAATTCCCAGAATGAAATCCTTTGTCCTTAACAGAGTAAGGTTTTCCTCTTTTTCGTTTTGTTGTTTACGGGGAAGACAGAGAATTGTTCGGTCGCTTTGAAGAGCAGGGGTAAAAGGAGGAGAATAAAAAGAGAGAGGAATAAATGGAAGAAAATGGTATAAAAAGCCGTTTTTTATATTTTTTCTCGCTTAAAACCTTTACTTTTGTAAATAAGATGGAAAGGCCGGAGGAGTGCGGGGTATCAGACTGAATCCGAATTGAAATGAATCTGAAAATCATTCTGGGGTGTATCGTAGCATTATTGGCTTTGGTAAATCCGATACAGAAAATATTAATCGTTACTTCTTTGCAAGAGCGGTTCTCACGGGAAGAATTGCGGTATATTTCAGTAAAGTCAACTATTACTGCAGCTATAATATTAATATTTTTTTTATTTTTAGGAGAATTGACCTTTTCTTATGTATTCCGGGTAGAGCTTTATTCTTTTCAGATTACTTGCGGTGCTGTTTTGATTTACAACGGTTTGTCAGGTTTGTTAAAAGGCTTTTTCTTAAAAGTTGACGAGCATATTAAATTGGCCGATTTGACAGCAGTGCCTATTGCGATTCCGATGATTGCAGGGCCTGCAACCATTACTGCAGCGGTTACTTTCCCGGTACAGTACGGACGGGAAATCACCATTATTGCCATACTTATAGCTTTGGCTATTAATTTATTTTGTATGTTGCAGGCCCGGAGAATTGGAAACTTTCTGATCAAATACAATTTTATGAATCCGTTAATCCGGATTATCGGGCTTATTGTGGCCACTATCGGTTTACAAATGGTATTTGACGGGATTACTTTATTTATTCGTTCTTTAGTTTAAAGTGGAACAAAGAGAATTGTTTGCTGAAAGGGAAATATGAATGCTGAAAATCAATCCGGAATGCTGAGTCAAAAGTTAGATCAGGACGAAATTTACCACCTTGCCGTGGAATTCCGGCGGCATTTTCACCGCTGCCCGGAAATTTCGGAACAGGAATGGGAGACACAGACTTTTATAACCGGACAGCTGGATCGGTATGGAATTCCCTATATTACAGTCGGTACGGGTGTTGTGGCCGTGTTGGGAAAGGGAGAAAAATGCGTGGCAATACGTGGAGAAATGGATGCCTTACCGGTGAAAGAAGAGACCGGGCTTGCTTATGCCTCTGCCCGTGAGGGAATTATGCATGCTTGCGGGCACGATATGCATTTAGCTATGGTACTGGCAGTTGCGGTAGCTTTAAAAAAGCTGGAGGCCGGATTGGATAAAGTTGTCAAAATTATTTTCCAGCCTAGTGAGGAAAAACGTCCGGGAGGAGCCCGTTTCCTATTGCCTGCCGTATTAAAGCCACCTGTACCGGAGGCGATTTTTGCCCAGCATGTTTACCCGGAGCTCCCTACAGGCAGCGTCGGTATTCGTCCGGGAGCTTTTTTTGCTTCTTCCGATAATATTCTTTTTTCGGTAGAGGGACAGGGAACGCATGCAGCTATGCCACAAAAAGGCTCCGATCCTATATTGGCAACGGCTTGTTTAATTCAGTTTTATCAGACATTAATCACGAAATTCCGGAATCCTTTTATACCGGCTGTGTTGTCTATTACGGCCGTACACGGCGGAGGGGCCAACAATGTCATCCCGGACCGGGTAGAGGTAAGAGGTACAATGCGGACTCACGACAATGCTTTGCGGGACCGCCTGTTCGCTTATTTAGATGAGAAATCGGAAACCATCTGCGGTCTGTATGCTTGCCAGTTTAAACGGGACAGAACAGCCAACGGATTGCCTGTACTGGTGAATGACAAAAACTTAACGACGGATTTTATCAAAAGGGCTTCTTTTTTGATAGGAAAAGAAAACGTACAATTGGTAGATCCTCTTGCATTAGGAGAAGATTTCGCCATTTACCTGCAGCATATACCCGGTATTATCTGGTTACTGGGAGTCCGTCCTCCACAGGCAGAAAGCATGCCTCCCCTGCATAGTCCCAAATTTGCACCGGATGAAAATGCCATGCGAACCGGGATTAAATTATTACTGGAATCGGTTTTACAGGCATAGGAATTTCCCTGCCTATATACCGATATCAATGCCCAATGACAAAATGCGGGCGGGTCCGTATATACTTTTTATTTTGCCATCGAAATTTTGTTGAGGATCAAGCCCTTTTCGCTTACTGATCAGAAAGAGATTTTCTCCGTTTGCATAAAAAGTCAGGTGACTGAGTTTTATTTTGTTTAACCACTTTTCAGGAAAATCCCAGGAAAGGGAGATACTTTTCATCGTCAGATAAGAAGCATCGGTTAGCCAACGGTCAGAATTCTCCTGAGGCCAGTTTTTTATGGCATTTATACTGGGTACTGAAGTCTGATCGCCCGGATTCTGCCAGCGTTTTAGTATATCAGGGTGGAAATTAGTAATCATTCCCGGCGTCATGAGCGTTAAATAAGTATAATCATATACTTTTCCCCCTTTTTGAAAAGCAAACAGAAAGGATAATTCCAGGTTTTTCCATCTGAAACGGTGATCCATTGTACCGTAAAAATCCGGAACCGGACTACCGCAGTACGAAGTACTGGATTCATACACACCTTCTCCCGTTAGCTGATTGACTCCCTCAAATTTATTGAGGATAAAAGCAGAACGGGGATGCCCGGTCCTGGTATCCCGGAAAGGAGCTATTCCTCCTTTTAGATAATCGATCTTATTCTGAGGGAAGGTCAGATTTAATCCGATCTTCCAATAAAATTTTCCGGTTTGGATCGCCTGGCCGTTTAAACTGAGTTCCCAGCCGGAATTTGTCATTTTACCATACCAGCTTTCTTCTGAAATCACCTGTTCGTTTCCGATAATGGTACTCTGGGAATTATTGGCCGGATCCGTCAGGTAACCTTTGTGACTTTTGGAATAATATTCCAGTGTTCCCTCTAGGTGGTCCCATAAATTGAAATCCAATCCGATACTCCAATGATTTATTCTTTTGTTTCCGGTTAAGTAGGGAGGAATGGAAGATTGAAAATATAATGTATTCAAAGGGGGAGTGATACCGTAATTATAGCCTTTTCCAAAAGACGTCCGCCATTTTAACTCTTTTAATGTGTTTTGATTTCTCAAGAAATCTTCCTGTCCCATTCTCCAGGCTATACCGGCCGCATAAAAGTCTTTACGGTTGCTCGTCTGCTCCTTTATTTTCAATATGTCTTTGGTGTAAGAAACGGTTATAAAATATTTTTGATTATAGTGGTAATTTACTTGCCCCTTATAATTAAAACTACGGAATTGACTATTTTCGAAAGCTTTCTGATATGCCAGATAATTTTTAGAAGGGAAATAATTCTCCGGATCCCTTATTACCGGGACGTAATATCTGGCATTTCTGATGGATTTTGAGGTGGAGTAATTATATCCGGTCAACACATTGAAAAAATGTTTGCCGGCTGTAAATTGATAGGCTGCCCATAAATCCAACATTTTGTTTTTTTGCGTATAATCTGTGGTATCTGTTTTTTCGTAAGAATGAAATTGATAGTAAGCATAACGGTTAAGCCCTTTTTTATCATTCTTCAACCGTTCGAAAGCATATTCTGCGTGTAAAGTCAGCCCTTTTAGGGGAAAGAATTCAGTAAAGAAGGTATAAAGTTGCTCTTTTTTTTTCCATTTATTGGAACTATTTTTCAGTTCGTTTACTACATTCCGGGAAAAATATTCCGACGTATAATATTTGAGTCTTCCATTTTCCTCAATCGTAAAATTTCCGTTTTCGTCGTATTCATGTATGGGAATCCAGGGTGCAATCGTATTTATAGTTTTAAACGGATTTGTATTATTGGAGAAAAGGTCGTTTATATAATCATGTTCACTGTATTCCTCTAACTGATAGGAGGAAGAAGCGATATTGGCGCTGATACCGGCTTGAAACCATTCCAGAGGATGTAAATCGAGACATGCATAGCCCGTATACCGTTTTAGTCCGGTTTCGATTAAATATCCGTCTTCAGAAAGAAAATTACCGGAAAGGTAGAGAGAAGCCCAGCGGTTCCCGTAACCGGTAGACAGATTTAGATCCGTCCGGTTGGCCGTTCGCAACAAAGCATCTTCCCAATTACAATCTTCCGGATGGATTAACCGGACTTCCGGATGAAGAGTTCCGTCGGGATTTACAATGTCTTCTGCCGTAAAAGGACTCAGATTGTAATTTCTTCGGAAATAGGAATCTGTTAAAGTAAACCGTTTTGCAGGTATTCCGGCCATAGAGGCTGCTGCGGCCTGGAATACTTGTAAGTAATCATTTACATTTAATTGCTCATAAGCAGGGATTTCCCGTACAGACATACCCTGATTTAATTGTAAATTGATAAACCCGTTCCGTCCGGACTGTTTTTTTGTTTCAATGAAAATAACCCCTGAAGTCGACTTCCCACCATAAAGAGAAGCGCCGACGGCATCTTTAAGAACGATAATACTTTCAATATCGTGAGGGTTTAAACTGCTTAAATTCAGAGAAGTCTGCATTCCGTTTATAACGAACAGAGGAGTCCTCTCCCAGGCATTTGCATCATAGCCCCGTATACTGATATCTTGGGTCATCCCCGCTTGCCCGAATCCGGAAGTGAATTGGATTCCGCTGCCTTTCCCTTCCAATGCTTTTAAGAAGTTCGTGAGGGCACGTTTTTCCAGATCCCCGGAAGTGATCCGTACCACAGAACCTGTATAAAAAAGAGGATTTACTTTTCCAAATGGGAATTGCAATTGAGAACCAGAGGAATCAGTATGAAGAGTCCCTTCCGTATGTGTAAGCCCGTTAGTTTTCAAACTTAGAAGAAGGAAGAAAAGGATATAAAGCACATTTTTCATACAAGCGGGATTAAACGTTTATTTTATATAAAAATAGATAACAAAAATAGTGAAAAAATGTTATTTTAATTCTATTTTTTTAATATTTATAAAAATATGTATATTATTCTTTCAAGAATTGTAAATAGAGGAAATAGTAATTAATTAAAAAGGCAAAAGAAAAGTCCGAACGGAATTTTTATTTAGGGGACTTTGGAATAGAACAGGAATTAAAAGTAATTTCCCTTATGTGAAAACAGATTGCTTCCGGAATTCTATTTTACGCTTTTGATCAAACAGTATTCGCTATACACATGAATAATTTGATATAGAATATAAAATATATGTTTATTAATCCTTATCTTTGTGTTACTTCTGAGGGGAAAATTCGATAAAATTATTAAGAACAAGAGTATGAATAAAAAATTGTGTTTGCCTATGATTGCTTTAGCATTAGCTTTGGCAGCCTGTAGTGGGAATAAGGATGCCGTCTGCACTACGGGGATTAAAATCGAAAATCTGGATAAGACAGCTTTGCCGGGTGCAGATTTTTATCAGTATGCGTGCGGAGGATGGATAAAAGCCAATCCTTTGAGTCCGGAATATGCCCGTTTCGGGACTTTCGACCAGTTAGCGGAGAACAACAGACAGCAATTGAAAGAACTCATAGAAGAGTTGTCTGTACAGGAATCGGCTCCGGGGACAATTGCACAGAAAATAGGAGACATCTATAATATGGCTATGGATTCTGTAAAATTGAACGCAGAAGGAGTAGCGCCCATACGGGCTGAGTTGGATAAAATTGCAGCTTTGAAAGCTAACGGAAACATGGCCGGATTTGTGGCCGAAATGCGTAGGAAAGGATTTGATCCTTATTTTGCTTTATATGTAGGGCCTGATGATAAGAACAGTAAAATGAATATTGCCGTTACGATGCAAAGTGGATTGAGCCTGGGTGAACGCGAGTATTATCTGGAAGAGGATGAGCACATGAAAGATATTCGGGATAAGTATAAAATGCATGTCGGAAAAATGTTTCAGCTGGCAGGAGCTTCGGAGTTGGAAGCTCAGAAGGCTGCCAATGATGTTTTGGAAATTGAAACCCGTCTGGCAAAAGCTGCTTATGATAATGTAAAACTCCGTGATCCGCAATTGAATTATCATAAAATGACGGTGGCCGATTTGAAAAAGGCATTTCCGGGGATCGATTGGAATACTTATTTTAAGGTCGTCGGATTGGAGGGACTTCAGGAAATCAATGTGGGTCAGCCGGAGACGTTGAAAGAAGTTGCTGAAATATGGAAGACAGTACCTTTGGACATACAAAAATCTTATTTGCAATGGAAAGTACTGGATGCGGCAGCCTCTTATCTGAGTGATGATTTTGTAAATCAGAATTTTGATTTTTATGGAAAAACATTATCCGGAACTCCGGAATTAAAGGCCAGGTGGAAACGGGCTGTCGGTACAGTAAACGGTGTTTTGGGGGAGGCTGTAGGACAAATGTATGTGGAAAAATATTTCCCGGCTGCAGCCAAAGAGAGAATGGTAACACTTGTACAAAATTTACAGACAGCTTTGGGAGAAAGAATTAAAAATTTAAGCTGGATGAGTGAGGATACGAAGGTAAAGGCTTTGGAAAAACTTTCTACTATCTATATAAAGGTCGGGTATCCGGATAAATGGCGGGATTATTCCGGTTTGGAAATTAAAGACGATTCTTACTGGAATAATATTGTACGTTCTAATGAATTCGATTTCGATTACATGATTGCGGATGCCGGCAAACCGGTTGACAGGGATAAATGGTATATGACTCCTCAGACCGTAAATGCATATTATAGTCCGACGACGAACGAAATTTGTTTCCCGGCAGGTATTTTGCAAAGTCCGTTCTTTGATATGAATGCAGATGATGCTTTTAATTACGGAGCTATCGGGGTGGTAATCGGTCACGAAATGACCCATGGATTTGATGATCAGGGAAGGCAATACGATAAGGAAGGAAATTTGTCGGATTGGTGGACCGTCGCAGATGCAGAAAGCTTTGTCAACCGGGCTCAGGTGATGGTAAATCATTTCGATAATATTGAAGTTTTACCGGGATTGAACGGAAATGGAAAATTGACATTGGGAGAAAATATTGCCGACCATGGGGGACTACAGGTTGCTTACACGGCTTTTCAGGAAGCTACGGCTGCACAACCGTTGCCTGTAGCGGAAGGATTTACTCCCGAACAGCGTTTCTTCTTGGCTTATGCTAATTTATGGGCAGCTAATATACGGGATGAACAAATTCGTTTGCTGACGAAATCAGATCCTCATTCTTTGGGACGTTGGCGGGTTAATGGGGCATTGCCTCATATAAATGCCTGGTATGAAGCTTTTCATATACAGGAAAGCGATCCTCTTTATCTGGCTCCTGAAGAGAGAGTTTCGATCTGGTAAGAGATAGTTCAGGCCCTTTGAGCGTATCCGTTTTCGCTCTCTTTCCATTTTTATTTCAGAAAATCGCAATAAAATTTTTTATTGCGATTTTCTGATTTAAAGAGGAGTTTTGGGGAAAGGGTTGTTTAAATGTATAATTGCTCAACTGTTTGGGGATAAAAAGGGAAGGGGCTTTTTTGTCGGATTCCCGGATGAATATTTAACGGATGGATAAAAGTAATGCTTCCGGGAAAAAGATTGCCCGGTGTGATGTGCTTTTATGTTTTGGAATTTATATGTAGCTGTCCCTTTGAATGTATTTTTTCATTACGGATGAGGTTCATTTGTTTGTAACTATTTGGACAGGACTGTATATCTCTCAGTTTTTATCCTTACTTTTGTCCATCATGGAGAAGGCGATACAAAATATAAAGGAATTAGAAGAGATGAATATTAAACGTCTGTTGTGGAAGTATTTCCTTCCGGCTTTTACAGGCGTAGTTGTAAATGCATTGTATAATATTGTAGACCGGATATTTATCGGTAGAGGAGTGGATGCGCTTGCTTTATCCGGTTTGAGTGCAGTTTTCCCCCTTATGTTGATTATTTTCGCTTTTGGGATGCTGGTTGCTATCGGTGCCAATGTACGGATTTCCATTAATATGGGAAAAAAGGATTATAAAAGGGCCGAACGGGTGTTGGGAAATGCTGTCACTTTAGGCATTATTATTTCGGCTTTACTCACTTTGTTCGGCTATATTTACCGTTATCCCCTCCTTAAAATGTTTGGAGCAGGAGAGGGAGCTCTCCCTTATGCTCTGGAATATTTCAAATATATTCTTTTTGCCAATGTATTTGCAACTATCGGTTTTATCCTGAATAATGCCTGCCGGGCTGAGGGAAATCCGAAAACGGCCATGTATTCTCTCTTTATTTCGGCTGGTACGAATACGGTACTGGACCCCATTTTTATCTTTGGACTCGGAATGGGAGTGAAGGGGGCTGCTATTGCAACGATTATTTCTCAATTTGTACTCTGTATC
The DNA here is from genome assembly GCF_937966165.1 of uncultured Odoribacter sp. Classification (NCBI taxonomy): domain Bacteria; kingdom Pseudomonadati; phylum Bacteroidota; class Bacteroidia; order Bacteroidales; family Odoribacteraceae; genus Odoribacter; species uncultured Odoribacter sp. The sequence goes on along the minus strand of NZ_CALCLB010000012.1, from coordinate 186,750 downwards.
TGGGTGGTGGCCCATTTCTACAGTAAACGGTCGGCTCTCAAATTGCATTTCGCTAATTTAAGATTAAACGGGCAGATTATTTATTATATACTGACCATTGGTTTTGCTCCTTTTTCCATGCAATTGGCAGCCAGTGCTGTACAAGCGGTGTTAAATACACAGTTGATCCGTTATGGGGGAGAACTGGCCGTGGGAGCCATGGGAATTATTAATAGCGTGGCCCAGTTGCTGGTAATGAGTATTATAGCTATCAATATGGCTTCCCAACCGATCATTGGGTTTAATTTTGGTGCAAAACAATACAAGCGTGTACGCGATACTTTGATTACGTGTATCTGGGCAGCTTCTTTAATTGCTGTAGGAGGTTTTCTCATTACACAACTTTTTCCAGGGGCAATTGTACGTATTTTTAATAATGATAATCCGGAATTATTTGAATTGGGACGAAAGGGATTACAAATCTTTACGTTGTTTTTCCCGATAGTCGGTTTTCAAATCATCACAGGAAATTATTATCAATCTATAGGAAAAGCCGGTATTGCAGCTTTCCTTTCTTTATTGCGTCAGGTCATTATTCTCATTCCCATGCTTTACATCCTTCCGCCTTTTACCCAGTTGTGGGGGGTTTGGTTTGCCAATCCGCTTTCTGATTTGCTGGCCGGTATTATTTCTGCTCTTTTTTTAATAAGAGCACTGAAAAAACTGAAAATGAGTATCTGAATCAGAATACCCTTTCCATCGGTTCTGTCGGGCGTATATAGGGAAAGTGGCCGACAGGAGGAATATTTGGTTTGGAAGGTTGCCCTTCAGGCGACTTGCTGATCGCTTCATTTCTTTTTCCAAAAACAAAGCTTTATCCGTTTCTGTAATAAGTGAGAACCGGCTCTTAAAACAGAAGTTTGAAAAGCGGAATCATCAAAAAACCATATTAAACATAAAATTTCTTTTTTTTATTTAAGTGTTAAAATTTGCAGGTGGAAGTACCTTGTGTTTTTTTAATATATACTGTTAGTCAAATAGATATATAAAAAATCTTATTCTTTGTAAAGATATAGGGCAACTGAAGAAAGGAAGAAAATAATTTTCAGAAGCCAATAATCCGAACAAATCTTTTTTTCACCCGTACTATATCTGTAAAAAATGTTCTTTGGAAAGAAACCATTAATTCGGAAGTAACGTTATAATTGAAAACTAAATTAAAGAAGAGAGATGAAAAAAACATTCGTAATGCTGTTAATTATTGCGTCGACACCGTTATTGTCGTTCGCACAGGAAAGAACAGAAATAGTCGTACAGGAAAAGAACACCGGCTGGAGCGGATATGTGACCAATCGTTTTTGGGATAACTGGTTTATTTCCATAGGAGCTGGCGCTCAAGTGTATTTCGGACAAACTGATGCAAGAGGTAAGTTTGGAAAACGGATTGCACCTGCTTTTGACTTTTCTGTAGGTAAATGGTTTATGCCCTCGTTGGGTTTACGGGCTCAGGCAAGTGGATTCAGACTGAAAGGTTTCACGCACGACCCGAATAATATGTATGTGAAGGGAGGACCAAATCACAATGGCCTTTATAAACAAAGCTGGCAACAGTTTAATGTTCATGGCGATATCCTGATCAATTTATCCAACTGGATAGGAGGATATCGTGTCGATCGTTTTTATGAGGCTGTACCTTATATCGGTTTTGGAATTATGCATGCCTGCCGGGCTGCTGATAACAATGAACTTACCGTAAATGCCGGTTTGATTAATAAAATGCGTTTGTCAGATGCTTTTGATTTGAATATAGAAATTAAGGGTTCTGTTTTCAGAAATAAATTCTCAGGAGAGTCCGGAGGTAAAAGAGCAAATGGTATCGTAGCCGTGACAGCTGGTTTTACTTACAAATTCAATCAACGCCATTTCGAACGCAGTGTAGCTCCGGTGGTAATGGCCGAAGACATTGCTTTGGCAGCAACAGCCCAGCAATTGGAAGAAACCCGTGCTGCATTGGCTCAACAGCAAGCTTATAACCGTGATTTGCGGGCTGAATTGAATGAAGTGAAAAACCTGAAACGGGAAGTGAAAGTGGAAAAAGAAGTTGTAGTAGCTCCCCGCGCTATCTTCTTCACTATCAACAAAGCCAATATTACGGCAAAAGATAAAGTAAACCTGAAATACCTGGCCGACCAGATTAAACAAAACCCGAACAAGCAATATACAATTGTAGGTTATGCAGATAAGGCTACCGGAACCCCGGAATTCAATATGCAACTGAGCCGGAAACGGGCTGAAAATGTATTTAACGTGTTGACAAAAGATTTCGGCGTAAATCCGAGTCAGCTGAAAGTAGAAGCGAAAGGCGGCGTATCCGATTTGTTTGATAGCAACCCACTTAACCGTGTAACTATCGTAGAATAATCGGTTTTAAAGATTCCCTTTTGTTATTTTGCCGGAAATAAACTTTTCAATACAAGTTTGTTTCCGGCAAAGTATTTTTTAGGTAAGGTTCCTCGTTTCCGGTTCTGTTCTACTTAATCTGATCTTCTTTTTCATAGACTAATCCGACATTATCGACCCAGAATTTACTGTCTATGCTGCCGATATAAGCTCCTCCGTTACTGGAAGAAATACGGAGAACGATATGGGTAACGGCTTCTTCGGGTTCTGCCCAACCGATTTCCTGAATAGGGACCATTTTCCCTTTACTGTTCCGTGTATAATAGACGCCTTCCCCGTTTATCAGTCCCATATAAGGTTTGTAAAAAGAGGAGGAGGAGATGTCTCCGTAACGTATCGGCAACCGGTGCCCGTTTTGCCATTCTGTCACGGATTGCTCAAAACATTCCCAGGCTGTACCTACTCTTTTGGCAAAAACGTTTCCCTCTTCATCTTCCCATCGATGTTGCAGTAATAGGCAGGTTTCCGCCATATCACGGTCTGTACGGGATTCCGGTTTCCCAAAACCGGAGGCATAGGTACGCAATCCTCCGGTAACGACTTTGTAATCGTATGTCAAAGCCTGAGGCCGTTTGGTAAAAGGAATACCACTGATCAGCTTGCCCTGGGGGTTTTTAGTATCTGTTATCGGTTCTACCATTTCTCCAAGAAAAATAGTTCCACCGGCAACGACCCGTATATTAAATAAGCCCAGTACTTTACAATGTTCCATCCGGGTTTCCAGGCGGGCACAATATCCTTCCCCGCGTGCTTCGGGGAAGACCGTAATACTCGTTTTAACTACCCCGCTCACCCGGGCCATTACGGAGGAAGTTCCCCAGGGAGAATCCGTGTTTTTATAAGGCGTATTGTTTTTTAAAGTATCCCCTGTTGTCAATTCATACAGATATTTGGTGTTCCCTCCGATAATAAAGGATTCTTTTACTTCCCTTACCATCCAACGGTCCATATCCCCGTATTCAATCGGTTCTATGATTTCAGTCTGGGCCTTTAGCGGGAGGATGAAAAAAAATCCGCACCCTATTGCCAGCATAGATTTCAGCTTTAAAGGAAATAAATTCATATCATCAATATTTTAATTTTATTAAAAATACTTGAGATATGCAAAAATAATGCCAAACAGCGAAGGGAGCATGGAAAAGTCAGGATCCGATGTTTTCTGTTTTTTGCTGAGTTTTTATTTCCAGTTTGCTTTCAATTTTTGTCAATATAAGGGTTAAGGCCCCGTCTCCGGTGATATTACAGGCTGTTCCGAAGCTGTCTTGCAAGGCAAAGATGGTGAGTAGCAGGGCTGTACCGGCTTCATTAAAACCCAGTACTGAAATAACGATTCCCAGTGAGGCGATTACAGTACCTCCCGGAACACCCGGGGCTCCGATGGCAAATATACCCAATAGTAAAATAAATACTACCATTACAGACATAGCCGGAAGAGTGCCGTACAATAAAAGCGAAACCGTCATAACGAAAAATACCTCGGTCAGGATAGAACCACAAAGATGTACATTGGAAAAGAGAGGGATGGCAAAGTCTACTACTTCTCCTTTCAGTACCGGACTTTTCCGGGCGCACTTTAAGGCTACTGCCAGCGTAGCAGCTGAAGACATCGTCCCTACGGCTGTGAAGTAAGCTGGTCCGTAGTATTTTAAAACCTGCCATGGATTTTTACGGCTGAAGGCTCCTGCCATAAGATAAAGAAAGGTCAGCCAGATAAAATGGGCTATCAGTACAATGCCCATGACCCCTATAAATATGGGTAATTGCCGGGTGATCGCTCCTTCGTAACTGAGTGCACAGAAATTGGCCGCAATAAAAAAAGGAAGGACAGGAATTAAAATCCGGTTGATTAATAATAATACCATTTTTTGAAAATGGTCTAATAAAGTAACAAACAATCCGGATTTTGTCCAAACGGTTGCCAGACCGATCATTACTGAAAGCACCAAGGCTGTCATGACACTCATGACCGGTGGTATATCCAGCCGGAATACCAAAGCTGGAATTTCTTTCAGGCCCTCGGTTGCCGGTTTTATAGAAAGCAGCGGAATCAGCCAGTATCCCAGAAACATCGCAAAAAAAGCAGCCCCTACAGAGGACAGGTATGCTAAACCCAAAGCACTTCCCAACATACCGGAAGCGTTTCCTTTCATTTTTGCAATGGAAGAAGAAACAAACCCCAAAATAATTAAAGGGACCATAAAGAAAATGAGTTGTCCGAGTATGTATTTGACCGTCACTACTACGTTCATAAAACCTTCTCCTACTACAAATCCCAGGAAAATACCGATAAAAACTGCCAGTAATAATTTGAAAATTGTACTTTTCAGAAAATGTATCATTTCAGTTGTATCTTAACTATTCTTTGACTTTTTTTTATAAAGTGTTTTGAATATACGTAATTGCCAGGATTTTGGATAGGAAGATCAGAAAAAAATAAGGCCGTTCGAATTTCAGGACTATTTTTTTCTGCGCAGGAACCAGAACAATCCTCCCATGAAAACGATAACCGCTGCGATCAAAGCAAATAGCTGGCAGTGGCAGGCCGGACGTTCGGTTACGGCGAACGGATCCTCACCGAGGTATTCGCCCCGCTCAATGAGTGCGAGCGTATAGTTGAGGATCGAGTCGCCCCGCACGGAATAGATCTCGTCGAGCGAAAGAGTTATTTCATGATCCGGAAGCACCCCGCGCCCGTAGGGAATACGGGGATTTCCGGTCGTGTCAAAAACACAGCGCACCAAGGGCACGCGTACCGTAAGCCACGAATGGGGCAGGCGGATATCGGCGAATTTCAGCGCGTTCATAAAGTGGTAAGCCGTGGCCGTTTCGCGTCCCACGATCATGCCCCGGTGATTGCGAAGGATCATCGCGGGGAATATCGTCGCGGCGGAGCATGAATTCTCGTTGATAAGCACGTAAAGCCGGCCTCCGTAATGGGTCGTAGTATCGGGCAGAATTTCAGTATCCTCATAGGAATAAAAGCCCTCGCGTCCTTCTTCGGGCTGATAAATGGCAAAAATATCCTGATCGGCCATATAATTCATGCAATGAACGAATGATTTGTAATGGCCCTGCTTGGGAACCATCTGATAGCTGTTCAGCTTCACGTAAGGCTTGTCGGTAAAATAGGACAATAACTCGTTGACTACTTTCACTTCGCCGCCGCCGTTGTTGCGCACGTCGAAAATCAGGTTTGGTTTGTCGGCTATGGAGCGGATGAACGAAGCGATTGAATCGATCTCGGTACGGTTCAACTGGAAGGTTGAAAGTCCGATATAGGCTGTCGAATCGTCGAATTGTCTGAGGGCGAAGTTATCTTTAGGATAGTAATTGATCCGCATGAAACCGGTCCAGTTGGGTCCCAGTCCCCGGGTATCCCCTCCTCCTTTATAAGTCCAGCCCTTGAGTGACAGTTTCTCGCCATCCTCGAATTCGAGGGTTACATCACATTTACGCGACGCTTGGGGAACGACGTCGAAATAGAGATTCGAAAGACTCAGGGCGAGGAAATAGTTTTTTAGACTCTGCACTTTGCAGTCGTATCTTCCAATATACGGAATTACCATCCCTGGAAGTGAGTCGGCGGGAATTCCATCGACTGAACGGATGCGGCGGCCGTAATAGGCGGCATAGGGTTTTGTCGTGCGAACGGCAATCATCGCGCTGTCTACCCATCCGAAGTATATCTCCGGCAGGTCTATGCTCCGGCGTTGGCGTTCGCTTTCAAGCGGATAGAGGTATAAATGGCTGTCGTGAAGCGTGCCCACCGTACGTTTCATGGCATAATAAAAATCGCGTATCGGCATTTTCTCGGGAAACGACGCAAGCGTCTTGTGGCAGAACTCTTCCAGCTCTTCGGGTGTCAGTACGTCGTACAGACCCGGATAGGCTTCGCGAAGAACTTCCATCAGCACTGTAAAATCCTCGCGGGCCTGATCCCCGGTCATTTCGGTGATCGCCGGCATTTCGGCAAGCGCGATAAAGGTCGAGGGAATACCGAAAGGCGTCATCGGATCGGCGGATTTCCCGCGGGGATCGGAGATGCTCAGTATAATTGACGGCTCCTTCACCTTGTGATAGCTATACCAAACCGTACCGAGCAATTGTCCGCGTGTCACTTTTTCGCCTGTTTTGAACACCCTGCCGCTCTTCAGGCCGCTGAGATATATTTTTCGGCCGTCGGCCAACCGGATTCCGACCGTAATATGGATAAAACGGGGATCTTCCTTGTCTTTCAGTTTTTTGGCAAATTCATTAATCTCTTTTACCACATCGGCTCCGGCATCTATCTGTGAGTAGATTTGATAGGTAAGTGAAGACATATAAGTCAGGCCGAACGTCTCGATTATCCCGTCCGCAGGCGATACGACAGGAGTACCTTCGGGTGCAGTGATAAAAATATTGTCGAAATTCAGTTCTCCGCCGATATAACTTTGCGGTGTATAGAGAATTCCAAGCCTGGACCGGAAATCCCCGGATTTATCGGTCGGAGAGTCCGTTTCCGACACGGGCCAAAGCATGGGGTTGGTCTGAGCGGTATTACACAGCGGAAGCAGTACAAAAGCAGCAATCAATAGGAGGAAACTCTTTTTCATGGCAACGGAGGTATGGGTTTTGATACAAATATATAACTAGTATTTTAGTTGTACAAGCTATCGATCAAATTAAAACAAGGGGATAATTTAGCCGGCGACCAGATACGGTTTTCAGAATTCCAATCCTCGGTGATTTTATGATACTGGTTCTTTAGCCCGGACAGGGTTTTGTTCTTTTTGCGGTAAGGTACTGTTTTTGAAGGCTTGATCATTCCGATCTCTGGCCGGACCGGAAATATTCAGCACTTTGGTTATACGGGCATAACCGGTTTTGAAAATAATCCTTTCAGGTTTGATCCTTTTCGGTCTTTAGGGTTTGCTTTTCCTTTGATATTGATTGTGACATAGAAAATAAAGTTTAACATTCATTTCGGATTACTGTTTTGACGGTCAAAAGACCCATCGTAACAGCCTGCACAGGAATAGGACTTCCCTCCGGAGAAGGTTTATTTAATGCTAAACTCTGTCAGTACATCTAAAAACAGAGACTTACATCAGCTATTGATGTAAGTCTCGTCCACGGAGGCAATCCCTATTTTTGCCTTGATCTTTTTGCGGTTGTATACTTTTTTCGATACATGCACCCTGTGCTGAAGCAACGGATGTCCGTGTTGTGCAATTTCTTCCTCCCGGCTCAGTTTCCGGTTCATCCGGATAATGTCCTGAAGGGTGATTTTCCGTTTCCCTTTCTGCTTCATCTTGGTGTTTATTCGATCGAAAAGAAACAAAGCCAGATACATACCGGCTCAACACTTGTCTTTTCAATGCGGTGTTTACAATTTTTGGGCAAAAACATATAGTCGCCCGCTTTCATATCTATGAGTTTATCCTCTACTTCCAGTGTTGCTTTTCCCTGTACTAACAGAATCCATTCGTCATCTTCCTGATCGTACCAGAATCCCTGAGGAGAACTGTGTCCGGAAGAAACAATACGGTCGATGCGGTAATGAGTCCCTTTCATCAATAAATCGAATTGTTCTTCTTCTCCTACTTCTGCTATTCCATCGAATATATTTTTCATTTTAGCTTCGTTTTCTTATGATTTGGAATACAAAATTATAAAAAACTTCCGGTTTGAAAGAATGAATCGGCAATTACTTCTGAAATAGTATGAAACGCGAGTTTTAATTAAAACAAGGATGGATTTGAATTTTTTAAATAAAATGGTTTTGTGGTTTTATAGATTTAAATTTATTTCAGCAAAAATTAGAAAACTTTTTTGGTTTTAAAAGTTTTCGCTTTATATTTGCCGCGCTAAATAAACAGGTATGTATGCGGAATTAGAACAAAGAATTATTGCGAAGGCTTCCGAATTATTTCTTTTACATGGAATTAAAACGATAACAATGGATTATCTGGCGGCTGAAATGGGTATTTCAAAACGCACTTTATATGAAAAATTTACAGATAAGGAAACTTTGTTATTGAAGACATTGGAATATCAGGAAACCAAAGCAGGAGAGGAGCGGGCACGTTTGGCCGGAGAGTTTACAAATCCACTGGAATTGAATCTGATGGAATATAAATCCATTTCCGATTCTCTCAGAAGAATAAACCGGAATTATATGCGGGATTTACAAAAGTATCATCCCCAGATTGCAGATTTTTTGGCTAAAAAACGGGAGGCAGATATGGAACGGGTGGTACAGGTCATGGAAAAAAGTATTCAGCAAGGGTATATCCGGGCAGAATTAAATCCCCGGATTTTGGCTTTACTATTACGGGTACAGCTGGAAGTATTGATTCATTCAGAAGAAATAGAAAAGAATCGTTTTTCCTATACAGACGTTTTTGAGACCATTGTATTGAATTACGCGCGGGGAATTGCGACTCCAAAGGGATTGAAGCAGATAGAAGAATTCGTGGAGAAAATGAATCATTAGGGAAGGATGGATAAGTGAAATAAATAATATAATTTAAAATGATGCGTGGTAAAATTTTATTGGTGTTAGTGGGCGCAGTGTGTATAGCGTCGTGTAAGCAACCGGAAGTAAAGGAGAGTGGTCCCCGTTCAGTAAAAGTAGCAAAAGCATTGCCTTTGAATGTGGTAGAAAAATCTTTCAGTGGAGTCGTTTCTCCGGATCAGTTCAGTGATCTCGCTTTTAAAATGTCCGGTCCTTTGATTGTATTGAATGTAGAAGAGGGACAACGGGTAAAAAAAGGACAAATTGTGGCAGAAATTGATCCGCTGGACTATCGTTTACAATATGAAGCTAAAAAATCTTCTTACCTGACGGCGAAGTCTCAGATGGAGCGGTCTGAAAATTTAATTCGTAAACAAGCCATATCCCGTCAGGATTATGAATCTACCCAGGCCAATTATGCCAATGCAAAAGCTGCTTATGAAAATGCGGAAAATACGCTCGAAGAGACAAAGCTGGTAGCTCCTTTTGATGGGTTTATTCAAAAAAAATATGTGGAAAATTACCAGAAAGTGCAGGCAGGGGAAGGAATTGTCTGTTTGATTAATCCGGATAAGTTACTGGTCAGGTTTACTCTTCCCGAAAATAATATGCAATATTTGCTTTCCAGTCCTCAGATTTATATTGAATTTGAGAATTATAAAGGTAAGTTGTTCCGGGCCAGAATTAAGGAGTTTGTAGAAGCTTCCCAGGATGGTTCCGGTGTCCCGGTGTCTCTGTATGTGGATGATCCTGCTTTTAATCTGGAAGATTATAAGGTAGCTACGGGCTTTTCTTGCCGGGTTATATTAAAAATTACACAGGAAGGTTTTGAAAATTATGTATTGGTTCCTTTGACGGCTCTGTTTCCCGATCCGGTTACCAAAGAATTAAATGTTTTCGTCTATCAGGATGCGACTCAAAAGCTGGAAAAACGGAGAGTCAAAGAGGGCGGACTGCTGGAGCGGGATCAGGTGATTATCGTCGAAGGACTCCAGGCGGGAGAGACGGTGGTAATTGCCGGAACGACCCGTTTGGTTGACGGACAGTTCGTAAATGTATTAACAGATTAATTGCAGCGTATGAATCTTCCAAAATATTCGTTAGAGCATACGAAAGTGATTTACTTCTTTTTGGCTATTATGCTGATAGGAGGTGTCATTTCGTTTTTTAAATTGCCTAAAAAAGAAGATGCACCCTTTGTTATTAAACAGGCTGTGCTGATTACCCAATATCCGGGAGCAACTTCCCGGGAAGTTGAAAAGCTGGTGACAGAACCCATTGAACGGGAAATTCAATCCATGTCGGAAGTGAAACAGATCAAATCGGAATCTTATTTTGGTCTTTCTAAAATTACAATTGAGCTCAAGCCTACAATTAAAGGGGGCCGCATGCCTGTTAAATGGGATGAACTCAGGCGTAAAGTTTTGAATATACAATCCAAACTGCCTCAGGGAGCCTCTTCTATTACAGTAAATGACGATTTCGGGGATGTATACGGGATTTATTATGCCTTGACGATAGATGAAGGGTTTTCGTATAAAGAGTTACGGGATTGGGCCCAGAAGATAAAAACTGAGCTGACACCGATTGAGGGGGTACAGAAGGTACAGCTTTTCGGAGAACAGACAGAAGTGGTGAATGTATTGTTTTCTGTGCCGAAATTATCCGCACTTGGTATTGATCCCAATACCATTGCACAAATCCTGCAAACCCAGAATTTGCAGGTGAATACCGGAGAAATTAATGCCGGGAGTTACCAGTTGAAAGTCCTGGCTGACGGTACTTATAAAAGTTTGGAGGATATCCGCAATCAGCTGATTATAACAAAAGGGGGAAATGAAGTTCGTTTAGGAGATATCGCTGTCATCGAAAGGGGATATCTGGATCCGCCCTCTAATTTAATGCGGGTAGACGGAAAAAGAGCCATCGGGATTGGAGTGGCTTCGGGAGCAGAAGACGATGTCGTGGCTGTCGGGGATTTAGTAGCCGAACGTTTACGGGAAATTGAGAAATTGATACCTGTAGGTATGGATCTGGTTTCTATTTATCCGGAAAATACGATTGCCCAGGAAGCGAATAACGGTTTTATCCTGAATCTGATCGAATCTTTGCTGATTGTAATCGCCATTATTTTTATTGTCATGGGTGCCCGTGCAGGTATGCTGATCGGAAGTTCTTTGCTATTTTCTGTAACCGGTACTTTGCTGATTATGCTGTTCCTGGGAGTAGGACTTAACCGGACTTCTCTGGCTGCTTTTATTATTGCTATGGGAATGCTGGTGGACAATGCTATTGTGGTTACAGATAATGCCCAGATTGGTATTAAAAGAGGGATGTCCCGTTATCAGGCTTTAATTACGGGAGCTACTGTCCCGCAATGGGGATTACTGGGGGCCACTTTTATCGCAGTGTGTTCGTTTTTGCCTATGTTTATGGCACCCGATTCAATGGCCGAAATCGTAAAACCTTTGTTTATTGTACTGGCTGTTTCTTTGGGACTGAGCTGGGTCCTGGCTTTGACCCAGACAACAACTTTCGGAAATTTTATCCTGAAGGAGAATACTTCTGCCGTGACAGCAGATCCCTATGATACCAGGTTATACCATAAGTTTGAACGGATGCTGACCGAATTGATCCATCACCGGTATATCACGTTGTTTTCCGTAATCGGTATTCTGGTATTTTCTTTGGTGGTAATGGCACTGATGCCTCAGAGTTTTTTCCCTTTAATGAATAAACCTTATATGCGTGCCGACCTGATTTTTCCGAATGGTTATGGGATCCGGGATGTAGAACAGAATGTTTTTCAGATTGAGGAATACCTGAAGCAGAATCCTAAGGTGAAGTCTTTTTCTGTTACTATGGGAGGGTCGCCGATACGTTATTATCTGGCCAGTTCTTCTTTTGGTCCCCTACCGAATTTTGCCAACGTATTGGTAGAAACCCACGATCCTAAGGACTCACCGGCTATGGAAGAGGAATTTTACAATTACATGCTGAAGAATTATCCCAATGTCTTGACCCGTTCCTCTCTTTTTATGCTTTCCCCTGTACCGGATGCTACGATAGAAATCGGCTTTATCGGAGAGAATGCTGATACATTGGTCGCCTTGACGGAACGGGCAAAGGAAATTGCCCGGAAATGCCATTTGGTGATGGAGGTAAGGAGTAGTTGGGGAACTCCCGTTCCGGTATGGAAACCGATGTTTTCACAGGAAAAAGGATTGAGGCTGGGAATTACCCGCCAACAAGTAGCTTATTCTTTAAAGGCTGCTACTAACGGGATTGCATTGGGAGAATACCGGGAGGGCGATTTGTTCATGCCTATTTTGATGAAAGTAGCGGATAGGAATTCAATAGATCCGCAGGATATCCGGACTTTGCCTGTATTTAGTTCAAAAGGAAAATCCGTAAAAGTAGAACAGGTAACCGATAACTTTAAATTGGAATACGATTATGACGTTATTAAACGTTATAACCGGGAACGCTGTTTGATGATGCAATGTGAACCCAAACGGGGCGCAAATGCCATAGCTGCTTTCAAAGAAGTGCTGACAGCCGTGAAAGCAGGAGTAAAGATACCGGAAGGATATAAAATGAAATATTTCGGGGACCAGGATCAGCACGATACTTCTATGGCTGCTTTGGGAAAAAATATTCCCCTGATGTTTTTACTGATTTATTTGACTCTTTTGCTGTTGTTCCCGAAAAATTACCGCAGTCCGGTAGTCATTATGCTGATGTTACCCCTGATTTTTATCGGTGTAGTATGGGGATTGATCGGATTTGGAAAATCTATGGACTTTTTTGCCATGCTGGGGATGCTGGGATTGATCGGTATGAATATTAAAAATGCAATTGTATTGGTGGATCAGATTGGTATAGACCTGAATAGCGGAATTACACCCCTTCAGGCCGTGATTCAAGCGACCAAAAGCAGGATTGTTCCCGTCACAATGGCTTCCGGAACGACGATTCTCGGTATGCTGCCTTTGTTGTGGGACGCCATGTTTGCCGGAATGGCAGCAACGATTATGGGAGGTTTGTTTGTTGCGACGATGTTAACCCTGTTTGTATTACCGGTTACGTATTGTATTTTTTATAAAATCCGGTCGGATAGATAAAGGGTCTGGCAGGTTTCGAAATACCGGAAGTTGAAATAGAAATGGTAAATAAAGAGTAGAAGTATGAAAAAATTAGTATTATATAGTTGTTGCTTATTGTCGGCTTTACCTTTATCGGCTCAGCCAACAGTTCTGTCAGTTACAGCATATAAGCAGAAAGTGCTCGATTATAGTCAGCAGATCAAACAGAGCGCAGAGCAGCGTATTGCTATGCAGGAAGCCATGAGAACGGCTAAGGCTGCTTACTTCCCGAAACTGGATTTTTCCGGAAGCGCCCAGTACCGGATCAATGATTACGATATGGACTTCGGAGGGACAAAGATCCCGATGGAAAATGAGACGTATAGTCTGGAAGCCGGATTCACTCAGAATTTATATAGTGGAGGAGCTGTACATCATAGTTTTAAAGCAGCTGAAATACAAAGAGATATCGCTGTTAAGGCCGAAGAGTTGACCGTGGATAATATTGTTTATGCTGCTGATATAAATTATTGGTCGACGGTAGCGAAAAAGGATTTGTATCTTGTCATGAAGCAGTATGTGAATATAATTCAGGAATTGGAAAGGGTTTTGACCGACCGTTTTAAGGACGGATATATCAGTAAGACAGATTTGTTACAGGTACAAGCCCGTCTGAAAGATGCTGAATTACAGAGAAGTAATGCTTTTAAGCAATATCAGATAGCCCTCCAGAATCTGAATGTTTTGATGGGAATGTCCCCCGTAGCTGAGGTGGAAGTGTCAGATTCAATTAATAGGATACAACCTTTGCCTCCGCAAATTGGAGTGGAAGCCGCTTTTGTGAACCGTCCGGATTATGCTATGGCCGGTTTGAATGTAGAATACCAAAAGCGACAGCTTAAACTGACTCAAAGTAAGTATTTGCCTGCTTTGTCAATAGGGTTGAAAGAAAACTGGGGAACCCAGATGTTGAATCTGGATGGTGCTACCATGTGGAATACTATTGCTTTTGCTTCCCTTAATATTCCGGTTTTTCACTGGGGGGCCAGAAGTAAGGAAGTGAACCGGCAAAGGGCTGTGTTGAGAAGTACAGAATACGATTTGCAGATTACAAAAGATCAGATTACAAAGGAAATTAGTAATGCCTGGACAAATCTGACAGAAAATACCAAGCAGATTACGGTGGCGGAAGAAGCTTGTAAAATTGCAGAGGAGAATCTGGATTTAAATACGTTTAGTTATACCGAAGGAAAATTACCGATTATCGATGTTCTGTCGGCTCAGGTGACCTGGATTCAGTCATATAGTAGTCTGATTCAGACATGGTTGCAACAAAAGGAATCTTTGGCGGCGTATCATAAAGCCATTAGCCGGTAGTTTTAGCACCTTCCCCCGTCCCCGGGAGTCCGGAATTTTTATTAATTTGCTTCGGGTTTTATAGAAGAGATTGGCATAATTTTTGTCCGTTTCTGAAGACAAAAGTGGATTATTTTTTATGAAAAGATGTTTCGTTTGGTTATTATTGGTTTTGTTTCTGTGTCCGTCTCTGATGGCGGAACGGAAGAAGGTGGGATTAGTGCTGAGCGGTGGCGGAGCAAAGGGAATTGCTCATATCGGGGTTATTGAGGTATTGGAAAAAGCCGGGATCCCGGTGGATTATATTGTGGGGACTAGCATGGGATCGATTGTGGGGGGATTGTATGCGATCGGATATGATATGCAGGTATTGGACAGTATGGTCCGGAATCAGAATTGGCCTTTTCTGTTGAGTGATAAGGTTTATCGGGATAATCTTTCTTTTTCGGATAAAGAGGCGACGGAGAAGTATATTCTTTCTTTTCCTTTCGGGAGGGGAAAGGACAATCGTATGCCTGCTGGTTTTGTCAGCGGTCAGAATGTCTATAATTTGTTTACCGACTTAACGATAGGTTTCCACGATTCTTTGAATTTTGCGGAGTTGCCTGTTCCGTTTGCTTGTGTAGCTGCCAATATTGTGGACGGTAAGGAGGTGGTGTTAAAGGAAGGGAATTTGGTGCAGTCTATGCGGGCCAGTATGGCTATTCCGGGTGTGTTTACTCCGGTACATATGGATAGTTTGATATTGGTGGACGGAGGAATTGTAAATAATTTCCCCGTAGATGTGGCGAAAGCGATGGGAGCGGATATCATTATCGGAGTGGATGTACAGTCCGATCTCAAAAAAGCCGAGCAACTGAATTCTTTACCGGGCGTTGTGGGGCAGATGATTCATTTGCTATGTATGAATAAGTTTGAGGAGAATCTGAAATTGACAGATTTATATATCAAGCCGGAGCTCAATGAATATTCAGCTGCCAGTTTTAATCCGGATGCTATCGATACGATGATCTATAGGGGGAAGCAGGCTGCCGAAGCTCAGTGGGACCAGTTGATCGCTTTAAAAAAGCAAATCGGTGTGGAAGAAGAGGGAACAGTCGTGCGGGAGAAAAGAGTTTTTGCCGATACTTTCTTTATCCGCCGGATTTATTTAAAAGGGATATCTGAAGACGAAGAAAAATGGCTGAGGCGGACCATTCGTTTAAAAGAGAACCGGAAGATAACCAAGGATGAGATTCACCGGGCTATCGCATCTTTGTACGGAACAAAAGCTTTTGCCAGTGTTAGTTATCGTTTATTGGGCGGACCGGAATACGATCTGGAATTGAGTTTAAAGGAAAGTGACAGGAGTATTATCAATCTGGGCTTCCGTTTTGATTCGGAGGAAATGGCAGCCATTCTGCTGAACCTGAAGCTAAATTACCGGCCTCTAAAGGGTTTTCGGTCCGGTATTACAGCCCGTTTAAGCAAAAATCCGTTTATCCGTTTGGATTATTCCCTGGAAAATCCTTTGATCCGTAAGCTCAATTTAGCTTATATGTTTAAATACAATGATTTTAATATTTACGACGAAGGAGATAAGATCAATGCCGTAACGTATCGTTATCACCTGGGAGAGTTGAGTTTAACGGATATTTATTTGCGGAATTTTAAATTCCAGCTCGGGTTGCGTTATGAGTATTTCGATTATGATCCTTTCCTCTTTAAGGATGATAACCAAACGATAAATGTAAAATCGGAAGGTTTTATCAGTTATTTTGCTTTGGCTGAAGTAGAGACTTTCGACAGACGTTATTATCCTACAAGAGGGCTGTCTTTTACCGCTGCTTATTCGGTGTATACAGATAATTTTACTCAGTATGACGGGAGTTTGCCTTTTTCTGCTTTAAGCGCTAATTTCATCGGTGTCATACCGATTACAAACCGTTTTAAAATGTTGCCTTCCGTATATGGACGGGTACTGATCGGGAAAAATATTCCCTATCCTTATTTGAATTATATGGGGGGACAAGTATTTGGACGCTATATGCAACAGCAATTGCCTTTTGAAGGAATTAGCCGGGTGGAAGTATTCGAAAATTCCTTGCTGGTAGCACGGCTTCATTTCCGGCAACGCATGGGAAGCCGGCATTATGTTTCCTTTATCGGAAATTATGCTCTACAAGATGATAATTTTTTTGATATTCTGGGAAACCGGGGGATCTGGGGAGGAAGTGTCGGATACTCTTATGATACAGCCTTGGGACCTATTGATGTAGTTTTCAATATGTCAGATTGGACCAAAAAACTGGGTTTCTATTTCAACCTGGGATTTTATTTTTAGATGGTTGAATGTTTAAGTGTTTAAGGGATACGGAACGGTGGTGCCGGATAAATGTTCTTTTCAGTTTGTGGGTAACCGAACGGGGGAAGAATGAAATAATAAAGTATAGTTTTAGTTTCCTGAAGTGATGAAAATGAGTCCTTTTCTGCGGTAAACCTTTTTTCTCTTTCGGTTCTCCTTGCTTCTTTCCCTGCATGTATTTTCAATTCCGTTTAAATAAAACCTTCTCCTCTTTCTATAATTTATACATTTTCACTTTTTTCACACTCAAACATTTTTATACTTGTACATTTTTACTTTTTCTCCGGTTTTATAAAAAATACGCTTTTTTTTACTTATAAAATTGGGGAAAAAAGGGACAAAAAAGGTCTTGTTCAGATTTTTAAAAAAAATGATATTGATTATCAGGTTATTAAAAACCGCTTGTTCAGATTTTTTTTTACCCGCCTATTGGATTTTTCAATTTTTATGCTATAATTTTATTAACAGAAAACCCGAAAGGATTAAATAGAAAAAGGAATTTTCAGTGCAAAAAGTAAAGTGAATTTCTAAAGTCCGTTTTTTGTATGGATTTTTCTGCGGATTCCGGGTAAGGAGGATAGGGAAGTAAACTTCGGGTATTTATAAATCTATTTGATTGATTGTAAGATATTTATTGAACGACGAGCAGTCGTATAGGGGATTCATATGCCTATTGGGAGCTTAAAGTATGGAGGATAAGCTTTGTCAAAGGGGAGAGGGTGCAGATGTAAACATTCGGAATTTTGAAAATAAATAATGTATAGCGTATGAAAAAAAGAGTAAAAATGAGTGTGAAAGCGTTTTCTCTGCCGGAATTGTTAGTGGTATTGGTAATTATCGGGATTCTGGTATTAATCGCTTTGCCCAATCTGATGCCTTTGATTTCAAGGGCTAAAAGTACAGAGGCACAGCAACAGTTAGTATTTCTCCATACCTTGGAAAGAAGTCATTTTTATATGTATTCCCGGTATTCGCCATCCTTGGAGGAATTGGGTTTTGAGCAGCAAAAGCTGGTGACAGAAGGGGGAAATGCCAATTATCAGATAAATATTACAGAAGCAGATGAGAAAGGGTTTAAGGCAAGGGCGACGGCAGTTGTGGATTTTGACGGAGATGGCATTTTCAACGTATGGGAAATCAATCAGGATAAGGAATTGAAAGAAGTTACAAAAGATTAGTCTATGGAATTGCTCCTCTTTATTCCGTTAAGCCGTCTGATATGGTACGACTATAAAAAAAGACGGGTTAAGATAGCGGATCTTTTGTTGTTTGGCGGATTACAGTTTCTGATCGTCTGGATAGGAGAGGGATGGAAAGAGTTGGTTTTCCGGCTGGGGGTGAATTTGGGGGTGGTAATATGGATGGCGGGTGGTTTGGTTTTATATGATTTAATCCGTTACAGACAATGGGAACGGCTATTGAAACGACAAGCCGGTATCGGGGATTTATGGTTCTGTCTCCTGTTGGCACCGGCCTTTACGCTGAGGGCCTATGTATTCTTTCTGACCTTTGCCTTTTTCTTAACGCTCTGTATATGGCGAATATACGGCAGAAGGAGCCGGAGGAGGGTAACGATCCCTTTAGTGAGCGGGGTAGGCTTGCTATATATGGTTTTTCTTACAATTCGTTTTTGTAACCATGGATGAATTACGGATTCCCGTTGAAGTCATCGGTTTTTTTACTCCGGAGGAAGCCCGGGTGTACGGTTTACTCCCGTTTGAAAAACGGGAGGAGAAACTTGATTGTTATGGAGAAAAGGGCCGGAATTATGAAGCTGTGGTGCAGGAAATTGAAATTATACGAGGGGTAAAAGTGGGTATAGAATACCTCCCCCCTGAGGAGTTCAGACGGCTAATAAGACAATATTACCGGGAAGGGGTTGCGGATTCCGGAAAGAGGACGCAGACAGCCGTATCTGCCGGTGAAGAGCGGGATTTTTTAAGTCGTTTGATAGAGGAGGCATACCGGACCTATGCCAGTGATATACATTTCGAAGCTTATGAGGAGAGATGCAGGGTACGTTTCCGGATCGACGGCCGGTTGCTGGAAAGGTATGGTATTGATAAGGAGAATTACGCAGCTTTGGTCAATCAGGTCAAAATTCTGGCGAATTTGGATATATCTGAAAAGCGTTTGCCCCAGGACGGCCGTATCTTTTTTCACAGGGGCGATTGTAAGTTCGATGTGCGGGTGTCTTGTTTACCGGCTATTCACGGGGAAAAGATCGTTTTACGTTTACTTACCCGGCATGCTGAATTGTTAGAACTGGGGAATCTGGGATTTAGCGGGCGGCAATTAAACGATTACCGTGAAGCTGTAAGTAAACCGCACGGATTGGTTTTGATCAGCGGGCCAACAGGATCAGGGAAAAGTACGACCCTCTATGCAACCTTACGTCTGCTAAACCGGGAAGATAATAATATACTGACGATTGAAGATCCTGTCGAATATACCTTGGAAGGAGTTAATCAGGTACAGTTGAAGGAAGAAATCGGTTTGACTTTCGGGAGTGCTTTGCGTACTTTTTTACGCCAGGATCCGGATATTATTATGTTGGGAGAAATCCGGGATACCGAAACAGCCCGTATGGCTGTCAGGAGTTCTTTGACAGGACACCTGATTTTTTCTACCATACATACCAATAGCGCCTGGGGATGTGTAGCCCGTCTGGCTGATATGGGATTGCATCCCTATCTGATTTCCGACACTTTACTGTTGTGTATGGCCCAACGGCTGGTAAGGGTGTTATGTCCTCATTGTAAAAGAGAAACAGAGGAACAGTTTCCTTTAAATATTCCCTGGAAGGGAGAGGGAAAGCCCGCTCGTTTTTACCGGGCAGAAGGATGTGAAGCTTGTTATTATACGGGCTACAGCGGTCGTAAAGCGATTTATGAAGTCATTCCTATCGACTCCCGCTTGTCGGCAGCAGTACGGAATCAGGAAGCCGATATAAGTGCTTTGTTAAAAGAAAGGGGAATTCAAACCTTACGGGAAACGGCTATAGGACTACTACGGGAAGGACTTACTTCCCCGGAAGAGATATTGCCTTTATTAAATGAATCCTGAATATACAGAACTTTTTCCGGAAAGGGGATGCTTTTCCGATGGTTCAGACAAGGGATTCCGGAAATGAAAAAACAGTTGTAGAATTATATAGAAAGGTTAGAGACGGTTTAAAGTTAAAAATGGACATATGAAATTGATTTTTTTAGCCTTTTGTGTGTTATTACCGTATTGTTTGAGTGCCCGGACAGTTACCGATTCTGTTCGCAATGAACAGCTGGACGGATTGAGAAGTATTTTCGATAGTTTGGGGAGGGTGGATCCGGCCTATTTGCAGGAGACGGATCTTTCAGTAGGGAATATAAAGCTTTCGGAATTATTGCGGAGTATTGCTACCGTCAACCGGGTCAATTTATGCGTAAAGGCGACGCAGGATCCTTTGGTTGCCTGTAATTTTAACCGGGCCAGGATTACTGATTTACTCTATTTCCTTTGCCGGGAGTATGGCTTGGAAGCGGATGTATGCGGGAATATTGTCACTTTAAGTTCCCCTGTCCTGACAGAATCTCTTGCGCCCGAACCTTTTGTCAGTTATGATTCGGTCCGGGCCCTGCTTTCTTTTGATTTCCGGGAGGCTGCCCTGGCAGATATCGGACGACGGGTTACCCGGCTGACGGGAACGAATGTGATTGTGCCTCAGTCTATCTATACTTTCCGGGTTTCCTCTTATTTGGAAAACTTACCTTTACCGGAAGCCCTGGAAGCTTTGGCTTCCGCCAACGGCCTGGTGATAAACAGAGGGGAGGGAGGGGTGTGGGGATTTGAAATGCCGGGAGGACACGAAACTACAGCGGCTACGCTTGGAACCGGTTTCCGGAGACGTTTGTTTCCGGCTGATCATCTCTCTGTGGATAGTTTAAGACGCGTAAGTGCACACATTACTTCCGGAAAACTGGAAGATATTCTGGCAGAGACCTGTGAGCTGCTTGGGGAAGATTATTTCTTTGCCGCTCCGGTAAAAGGGCAGACTTCCATATATGTAAAAGATATCGACAGCCGGACTTTTTTTGATGTGATTTTGGGGGGCACGGGAGTTAGTTGCGGGGAGTACGATGGGGTATTTGTATTTGGAGATAAAGGGAAGGAGGGGGCAATGGTAACAACCCGGGTTATGCCTTTGCGTTTCCGCGCTGCTGCTGCCTTACCGGAATTGATTCCCGAGGCTTTGAAAAAAGAGGTACAAGTACAACTCTTTCCGGATCTGAATAGCTTGATTGTCAGTGGAGAAAGCCGGAAAGTTTCGGCAATATGCCGCTTCCTGGAGACTGTAGACAAACGGATTCCCTTGATTACAATCGACGTGATTATTGCCGACGTGACAAAGAGTACTATACGGGAAGCCGGTATAGAGGCCGGGTTGGGAAATGCTCCGTCTGCTACTTCCGGAACACTTTCAGCCGGAATCGATATGAAATTAAATGCAGCCTCCATTAATAAATTGATTAACAGCTTCAATGGTTTTGGTTCCATTAATCTCGGAAGGGTTACTCCGGATTTTTATATGAATCTGAAATTTCTGGAAGAGGCCGGAGATATTGAATTGCGGTCTACGCCTAAGCTTTCTACTTTGAATGGACATGAGGCGACTTTGAAAAGCGGAGAGACACGCCATTATAAAGAGGTCGCCAGTAATATTATTGGTACCCAGAATCCTATTCAGAGCGATTCTTATACCTGGAAGAGTATAGATGCTAATTTGAGTCTACGGATAGTGCCTTATGTCGGGCAGGATAATAATATAACACTGGAAGTGGAGATTGAGCAGAGTGAATTCACCGGGAAGGAAGAAAAAGATGCACCACCTACTACGGCTACCCGGAGTTTTAAGTCCCTGATCCGGGTGAAAGACGGTGAAATGGTATTGCTGGGAGGAATTGAACGGAACAGCCGGGAACGGACTAGCCGGGGTTTGCCTTTTATCAGCCGTATTCCGGTATTGAAATGGTTGTTCGGATCTACCAAAAATAATAAGGTCAGTCAGAAACTGAATATTTTTATTAAGCCTACTGTGCTTTAGCGGGAAAAAGTATGTTTTGGAAATTCAATAATTGGAATCAAAAATGAAATTACCTGAAATATTAATTGGGAAAGTGCAGGTTGTCCGGGCCTGGGCAGGACCTGCAGAGGATTTACAGACTACTTTGTTCGTTTGGAAGAAAGGGAAATATATACCTGTGGAAACAGGGCGGATCCGGACAGATTGGCCTTTGTTTATTTTGGTTAGCGGAGAGGGGATACTTAAAAAGGAATACCGGACAGAAGAAGAGGGAATGCGCCGGATTACCGAAAATCCGGATTTGTTATATGAACGGGAAGACCTGGAAGAGGACCGGGTTGTCCTGAAATTTATGCGGAGAGAAAAGCTGGATCATTTTTTACAGGCACAGCAGGGAGTAAGGGTGGATGGAATACGTTTTTTTGAAGGGAAAGAAACAGACTTTCTCTCTTCTGCCTCTGGATTTTCAGCTACAGTAAAGGCTTTACGGGAACAGGAATTGAGCCTGAAACGGTTGTTTCAACCGGATGAAGGCGGGCAACGCTTGGCAAACCGGATGTTCCGGCGTTTGAAATTACCCGTTTTAGGAATCTGCCTGGGGTTATTGATGCTGAATTTTTTCGTTGCTTCCGGGTTGGAAGAACATTGCCGGGAATTACAACAGTTATTGACTGAACGGCAACAATTGCAAAGAGGCAGGAATCAGGAGTCCGAACGCATGCGGGAATTAACGGGAAAAATCCGGGAAAGGGGAATGGAGGGATGCGCGATATTGTTCGACCGTTTGGCGCATTGTGTTCCGGAAGCGGTGAATTTATCCGCTTTGACCCTGGCCCCCCTTACGGAAAAAATGGAAAATGGTAAGTTACCGCTGACAGATTCAGACATTATACTTCTGAAAGGAGAGACATTTCAGCCGGTGCAGATTAATCAGTTGTGTAAACAGTTGTCCAGGGAATCTTTTTGTAAGGAAGTAAAGCTTACCCGGATGAGCCGGGTAAAAGACAGTAAAACATACCGGTTTGAAATGGAAGTGGAACTGAAAAGAAGAGGGAATGGATAAAAAATATACGGGAATATTAAAATTAGGAGTCTTGCTTTTGGTTATGCCTCTGGTGGTGTGGGGATGGGGACTTCGCAGGACAGTGGATTTATGGGGTAATTATACTTCTGTGAAAAAACGGTTAGAGCAAATTCCCGCAAAAGGTTTGATACGGCAATCGACGGATTGGACTGATACTTCTCAGGACTTGTTATTACCGGACGGACGTTTACTGGAGGTAATGGCTGCAGATTTCCGGAAAAGGAAGATTGTAGTTATCGGGTTTACTCCTTTTCTGGCACAGGAAGAAAGCGGTTTTGCATTGTATACGGGAGAATTGCTGTTATCAGGAAGCTATATCCCTTTGGTGCGTTCGGTTTATGAAATGGAAAAGCGGTATTCTGCCGTGAAAATTATCTCCGCAGATTTTCAGTTGTATCGGGAAAATCAGAAAGATCCTCCCCAGTTGCGGTTGCGGTTGATTGTCATGCAATTGGGGAAAAAGAGTAAATAAAAGCTGGGATTTAAAAAGGAAACATATAAACACATGAAAAAGAAATGCTTGTTATTGATTTGTCTGGGAATCTGTGCCTGTGAGGATATTTTTGAGAAAAATATCAGTTGCAGGCAGGTAGAGGTGATAGCTCCTCCTTCCGGTTTGGTGACAACCCGGACTTCCCTCACTTTTGTATGGAACCCGATGAAAGGAGCATCGGATTACAGACTGATTGTTGTCTCTCCAGCTTTTAAATGGATTGAAAGTTACCTGCTCGATACGGTAGTGGAAACTTGCCGTTTTTCACTGGATTTACCGGAAGGGGAATACGAATGGACGGTCAGGGGACTTAATTCCGCTTATGAATCCCTGGATACCCTTTCATTTTTCAGCATTATTCCGCCGGGGGAGGGAGGGACAGAGCCATGAAAAATAAGAAGTTTACTTTGTTTTTGATTTTTGTTGCACTGATCGTATGGGGGATAATCATCTGGCGTTTGCTGCTCCCTATGCGAGCGCCGGCTGAAGGAAAGGAAGGTTTTGTTCCGGCTGTACACCTGCAGCTCAGTAGTGCAGACAGCCTTCTGGCAGATTATCCTGATCCTTTTTTGGGGAAACGGTTTACGGAACAAGAAGAAAAACCGGAACAAAAGGTAAAGCCCGCAGTCTTTTTTAAAGATCCGCAGTCCTCCCCTCCTGCAGAATTCCCGCCGTTTTTATTCCGGGGACGGCTTCGTCAGGGTAAAAGGGAATTTGTTTTGCTGGAAAGGACTGGTTGTCAGTATATCGTGGCTGTCGGAGCACGGATTGAAGGTTACCGGGTGAAAAAAAGTACTGACGATTCGGTGGTATTGTCGAAGAAACAGGAGAGCTATGTTTTATATAAATAAAAAATTACCCCCTTTATCTGTTGAGAGGAATGGTTGCGGGAAAACAGTCAGGGCCTCTGTCTTGGCTTCCGTATTGGTGGTAGCAGTACTGATGTTGTTGGTCATCAGTGGTCTGATACTGGTAAAAGACCATTACGACTCTGGCTTTTACCGCCTGCGGGAGCAGAAGCAGTGGCAAATGTGGCTGGATTCCGGTTTTTTGCTTTACTGCCGGGATACTGTCGGAATGTTGAGAGATACGGCGGGTTATATACTTTTTCCGGAAGATAAGCGTTCCCGGATCCGGGTGGAAACGTTTCCCTGGGGTTTGTATGAGACCGTTACGGTTACTGCCGGCCGGACTTCTTCTGTACGTTTATTGGGAAGGACTCAGGTTGGCCGTCAGCCGGTTCTGTTGTATGCTTGCGATCGGGGAGGGATTTTTTCTTTGGCCGGTCGTACACAGATCAGAGGAAAGGCTTGCCTGCCTGCTGGAGGCGTTAGCTATACGGCTGTACATGCTGAATTCTTTGACGGTATTCCTTTACCCGTTTCCTGTATCAGCCGGAGCGGGACAGCTTTACCTCCCCCGGGGAAGGAGGTAAGGCAGAGGATAGAAGATTATTGCTGTCTGAAGGAAGGAACAGTTTATTCAGCCCCTCTCCCGGAAGTGTGGAAACAGCCTTTCCGGGAAACGACCCTCATTTTTCCGGTGGGAGGCGTGGTGAAGGGAAAATATAGCGGGAAACTGATTTTATATAGTGAAACACCGGTATATCTGGGAGAAGAATGCCAATTGGAATCTGTGCTGCTGATAGCCCCTTCAGTTGTGATCGGATCCGGTTTCCGGGGTTCCCTTCAGGTGTTTGCACGCGATACGGTGGTGGTTAAAGAAAAAGCGCAACTCGAATATCCTTCCGGGATTTATTTATTGCCGCTTAATCCACAAAGGAGGGTCGAGATCCGGGATGAGGCAGTGGTGAACGGGTATGTGATTGTAGACGGAACAAGCGGGGAGGTGCAAAAAAGAGAACTTAATTACAGGCAGTTCCTTTCTGCCAGGGTAAGAGGATTGGTATATGTAGATGGGATCGCACAGGTACAGGGCATTATTTCCGGTGCTTTGTATGTAAGAGACAGCTATTATTTTTCTGAAAGCGGGTATTATTCCGGATTGTTGTACAATGCTGTGCTTATAGAAAATCCGGATATGGTATGGCCTTATTGGCTGGAAGGTAATTCAGAAAGGAGGATCATCCGATGGCTCGAATAAAAAGGAATGCTAAAGCAACTTCTTTGGCAGAGACGATAGTGGCAGCCCTTATCCTGCTGGTTACTTTTATGATAACTATGGAAACTTTGAGCCAGCTGATGGTCAGAGAGGGAAACGGGAAAGGCTGTATGGACAGCATAGTTGCTCTGCAGCAATGTCGTCAGGAAAGTCTGAGTGCTTTTTCCCCGGATCAGCCGGAAAGTCAGGAATATGAATGGGGAGAATTGCAGGTGAGTGTGACACCTTATGCTTATGGGTTGTATCAAGTGACTTTAAAGGTAAAACTCCGGGAAGGTGGACGAGAAATTGGATTTACTTATCTCAAAGAAGAATGAAAGCAAGAAAAAAATCAAAGAGAGAGCTGAAAGCAATGACCTTACCGGAGTTGATGATCGTCCTGATCGTGGGAGGAATGCTGTTTATTGCCCTTTTTGAAGGCTGGAACACGGTCAGATGGTGCAGTATCGATTTATGGAAAAAATGGGAAAAAGGATCTTTAACTTTTTCCGGAATTGAAAGGCTGGAAACTTTGTTTGTTATTTCCGACAGTATCCTCCCTGTAGGTCAGGCGGTTGTTTTTTTACGCGGAGATACTGTCTTGGGGAGGCTGGAATGCTCCCGGCAACTGTTGATTTTCGAATGGGACGGCCGGGAGGAAAAAGGAAAGGATACTTTATTAAGGGGAGTACAGGCTGTGGTACCTGTAATTTCCATTGCCGGCAGAAGCCGTCAGGACAGCCTTTATGTCACTTTAAAAAACGAAAATAAATCCTGGTATCTGGGATTTGGCAAACGGCCGCTGGAAGAAGAAGAACGGGTAAGGCGGTTTGAACTTTTAGAAACGAAACATTAACTATTTCGGAAACGGTGCTTTTTCCGGAAGGATAAAATAAGCGGTAATGAAAGATTTAAAATGGAAAGATGTTAAAAAAGAAACCTTTTTTTCGGAACTGGCTTCCCTTTTGGCTTCAGGATTGGATTTCAGCCGTTCTTTCCGCCTGTTGACAGAAGGGGAAACGAATAAGAACATAAAATCCCTATTGGAAACGATTCATCGTTCTGTGGTGGAGGGAAGCGCCCTCTGGCAAAGCCTGGCCCGGAATGCTCATTTTACCCCCTTGGATTATGGGGTGGTACGCATTGGAGAGGAAACCGGGCAGTTGAGCCGTTCGCTTTCGTTTTTATCGGAATATTACCGGAAACGGATCGCCCGCCGCCGGATGATTTCAGGGGCTGTCAGTTATCCCCTTATTGTATTGGCAACGGCCGTTATTGTGTTGGTATTTATGATACTTATGGTCGTACCGATGTTTGAGCAGGTTTATGCCCGTATGGGAGGAGACTTGCCGGCTATGACCCGGTATATGATTGCTTTTTCCCAGGATTTTCCGTATTGGCTGGGTGGTATAGGAACAGGATTGCTTTGCTGTATTTTATTTTTCCGTTTTTATGGGAAGCGCCCTACTGTACAACGTTTTTCGGCGGCCTTGTTGCTTCGGATTCCTCTTGTAGGAAGCCTTATCCGCCGGAATTGCCAGGCCCGTTTTTGTAGTTTACTATGGCTGCTGTATACTTCCGGCGTACCACTCTTGCGGAGTATCAGTCTGTTGGATGGAATTATCTCTTTTTATCCTTACCGGATGTCTTTCGCTTCTGTCTGTGAAGGGTTGCGGAAAGGAGATTTGTTCGCTGACTGTCTGGGACGATATCCTTCCCTCTATGACAGAAAGCTGGTTACGCTATTACAAGTCGGGGAAGAAACCAATCGTTTGGGAGAAATGCTGGCCCGGGAAGGAGAGGAACTGAGCCAGCAGCTCGAACACGACCTCAAGCAAGCCGGGAATTTGCTGGAGCCTTTACTTGTATTGGGAGTTGGGGCATTGGTCGCCTTGGTATTAATATCTATGTATTTACCGATGTTTAAGCTTGGTACAACAATTCACTGAGTTTTAACCTTAAATGTTTTTGCCTATGAGAACAGAAAATTGAACATTCGGATCCGGACCTGCCGGAAAATGCAGGGAGCAGCTTTATAAAATTTTTAATTTAAAATTTTGCATGATGAAAAGAATAGCAATCTTCAACTTTAATCTAAAGACAATAGGGGTACTTTGGGGATTAGTAGGGCTGGGGTTGTCCGGATATGCGCAATCGGAAGAGACGACTGCCCGTCCTTCTGCGGACGTATGGGAATTTGTCAAATACGGAAGTATACCTGTAAATTTATATTCCGGTACGGTGAATCTGACGATACCGCTCTATCAGTACAAGGATAAGGATTTTAACATTCCGGTTTCTTTGGGGTATGCTTCAAACGGTTGTTTACCCAACCGCTTGCAGGGAAGTTTGAGTCCCGGCTGGTATCTGACGGGAGGCGGATGTATTACCAGGCAGATCCGGGGTGTCCCGGATGAAGAAGACGGCGTACTGCGCAGAAGGTATACGGAATATTTTCGGGTGAGTACGGACGAAAGTACGGCGGATTTGTTTCAGTTTTATCCCGGACAAGGTTGTATAAATACTTATTCCCTTTACCTTTCTCCCTCTTCTTCCTTGTCTGCTACAGGGTATGACCCTCTACCGGATATTTTTTATTTTAACTTTATGGGGTATAGCGGATCGTTTCAACTGGGACGAAAGAACCAGATACATGTATATAATAGCAATGTACCGGCAGGAGAAATTAAAATAAATATCAAACCGGGAGAAGAATATAGTGATATGAGTGCTTTCTCGGTTACGACCGGGGACGGTATGGTTTATTATTTCGGAGAATATCAGGATGAAAATGACGTTGCTACCCGGGAATATACTGAAATATTGAGGCGGTCAGACAGTCGTACGGAAAGTCAGACTACTTCCTGGATGCTTACCCGGGTTGTAGCTCCTGACGGAAGAGAAATAAAGTTTAAATACCGGGAGGGAAGAATACAGATGGATCCGATTCTGACGGCTAATGTGGAACAGAATAGGGTAAGTAACCCGATGAATCAAATGAATTGGAATGCTTCTTACAGGACGGTATCGGGAAGCAATGAGTTTTTCTTTGAAACAGCCCGTGTGTTTCCTCTGATACTGGAAGAAATGGTGGTCGATAATCAATTGCAGATCAAATATTTCCACTCGGATCATCCCAGTGATTATTGTCTGGATTCTTTAAAAGTCACACATTTGAAAACCGGCCGGGAATTGAAAAAATGCCGTTTTTCTTATCTCTGGAAAGGAAGTATGTCCCGTTTTCTGCAGAATGTAGAAATTTCCGGAGAAGGAAATTATCAGATGGAATATTATAACCAGGATCAGACACCTCCTTACCGTAGCCTGAGTGTTGATCATTGGGGATTTTATAACGGTAAGTCCGGTGCTTCGTTTACCTTTTTGCCGCAAGTAAGCGTAAACGCTGATTTTGAAGAGACAATTACCGGAACGAGCCGGAATCCGGATGCAGCTTATGGAGTATTCGGGATGCTGAAAAAGATTACCTATCCGACAGGCGGCTATTCCGAATTCGATTATCAAGGCAATGATTATGCCCGGGCTATCCGCCGGGACAAGTCGTCTCTTTTTCTGCCTTATCTCAAGCCGGAAAATGCTACTCAACCAGCCGGAGGCGTACGGGTGTGGAAAATCCGGGATGTCACCCCTGAAGGACAGACAATCAGCCGGGAATTCACTTACCGGAACGAAAATAATTTGAGTAGCGGTATTTTATTAAAATATCCCCGCTATTATGTACATTATAAGGGAATGAGTACGGACGGAAATTATTATTACTTGCGGGAATGTTCCAGTTATTCTTCTTTACACAATAGTGTTTATACTCTGGATGAAGGACATTTGGGATATAGCCGGGTAATTGAAAAAAGAGAAGACAATTCTACTATTGA
Organism: uncultured Odoribacter sp.; assembly: GCF_937966165.1. Lineage (NCBI taxonomy): Bacteria > Pseudomonadati > Bacteroidota > Bacteroidia > Bacteroidales > Odoribacteraceae > Odoribacter > uncultured Odoribacter sp. The sequence continues at coordinate 157,401 of NZ_CALCLB010000012.1, read as the reverse complement.
ATATGTATATAGCGATTATGTCACTTGTCCGGACGATGAAACCGGTATTGTAAATAACGGAAATGGAGCTTATCAGATCGAGTCTTCATTGCGTACTTATGTCAGCAATTTGTATAGCAGCTTAAACTCCCGACACAGGGACCGTGGAAAATTACTTTGCAAAAAAATGAAGGATAGCGAAGGAAAATTGGTTTATCAGGAAAAATATATATATGATACCCGGGCGCTTCCTTATTTTGAGGATATCAATCTCTGCGGAGATGTTTTCCGTAAAACCCGGATTTATACAGCCGATCATCTTTTGAACCAAGTAGTGAAAACCAATTATTACGGAAACGATTCGGTCGTATCTGCTACTACATATGCCTATAATGTTTTAGGGGAAAAAATTGCTACCGAGACTCAGGATAGCCGCGGTATGGTTTACAAAGAGCAAACCCAGTATGTAAATGATATTGCTGCAGGGAACCGGACAAGCGTAGAGACGGTAATGATCGACCGGAATATTTTGGCTTCCCCCTTAAAAACTGAAAGACGCTTCCGGAACGCAAACGGGACAGAAAAACTTTTCGGAGGAGAACAAACGGAATTTGGCTTATTCAATAATCTGATATTGCCGTCTGCTGTCCGGAAAGCCAGATTTGACCAACCTATATCCGCCTCTCTTTTTCAGCCTTCCCTTTATACAGACACGGAATTGACGTATGATTTATACGATAAACAGGGGAATATTCTGCAGACTACTGATAAGGAAAGAAAAAAGACGGTTTATATCTGGGGTTATGGTGGATTATACCTGATCGGAAAAGTAGAAAACGCCAGCCTGACAAATGTTAAGAAGATTTCAGGATTGTCTACGCTCGAAAAGACTCCTTTAACCGGAACCCTTTCAAACCTTCAGGAAATGGAACTCCGGAAACTGGCGGGGACTTTAGTCACCACTTACGACTATCTGCCTTATGTCGGGATAATCTCGGTTACAGATCCCGCCGGCATAAAAGTGCAGTACCAATACGATAGTTACGGACGCTTGAAAAATGTGACCGATGGACAAGGCTATCTGAAAGAGAACTACGAATACCATGTCCAACAATAAACAGATGTGCCATGAAAAAATTGATTATTCTTATATTCTTATTTTGTTGCAGGGTCGGAATTGTATATTCCGATTCGGTAATTTTTTTGGGAGAATTTTATCTGGTGTTTCCGTCTGCCCATACTTCTGCTTTTGAGCCCAAGGTACCGGTCGGATTCGACGAAACGTTTGTTTCTTTTAAAATTGGGGCTTATTCGGCTTATACGGTTGTGGAAGACAAGGAGGAAATTGTTGATACTTGTGTTGCTGTGGAAGATACCCTTTTGTTATTACCCGAAATAACAGATTTGACAACGAATGTTCAGGCCAGGTTACTTTCGGATCCCATTCCGGTAGAACCGGTCGATCCTATAGAACCGGAAAAACTGATTCGTTTTGAGTTTGTCCGTTTTGAGGATAGCGGTGGGCAAATTAACTCTATTTCTTGTCATTACGGTCCCAGTCATGTCAGTTTTAAACCGAATTATACGAACGCCATTATCGAGGGGAAAGTGGTGATTCACTATAATACGGTTTATCTGAATGAAAACGGACAGATACACTCAGATGGGAGTTATACGGAGAGACGCTGTGAACGGACGATGAAATTCTTTTATTCCCAGCAACCTTATGTTGCTTTAGAAGCGGGAACGATACCTGCGGTTCAGTATTTTTCAGAGGGGGCTTCTTCCTGTAAGTTGGAGGGATGTGAGGCAAAAGGAGGAAGAGGAAGTTATTATTATACCTGGCAGCAATATACTTCTGGAGGCTGGAAAAGTATAGGGAATGCCTATAAAAAAGATTATACTGTCAATACACCTGCTGAAAATATGTATTTCCGGAGAATGGTCAGTAGCGGGACGCAGACCGCTTATAGTAATGTCTGTATCCTGAAAAAGGATGTTTTCGGAAACCGGAATTATATTCTGAAAACGACGGCCTTAAAGAATGAAAGTACTGATCCGGAAGATTATTATCGTTCTACTATTACCTATTACGACGGACTGGGACGGAAAGCTCAGGAAATCGGGATAGAGGCTGCACCGGACGGCAGCGATTTAATAATGCCTGTCTATTATGATGAATTAGGCAGAGAAGATGCCAGAACGTATTTGCCTTATGCTCTTGCCGCTAATAAGGGGAGATACGATCCGGAAGCTTTAGGGCATCAGTCTTCTTTTTATGCTGCTTTATATCCGGGCGAAGGAGCATATACCTATGCAGAAAAAAAGTATGAAGCTTCACCTTTAGAGCGGGTCTTATATTCTTATAATACAGGAAAAATTTTCCGGGAAAAAGATAAAAAAACAATTTATCGTTATGCTACGAATGCGGCGAATGAAGTTTTTCGGTTTATGGTAAATAACGACGGAAGCTTTAAAGTGGAAGGATATTATCCGGCACATTCTCTGCATAAAACTGTAATAACAGACGCAGACGGCCGCACCTCGGAAAGCTTTACGGATATTTCAGGTAAGGTTGTATTGCTGCGGCAAATAGGAGAAGGAAGGGATAAAGCGGATACTTATTCTGTATTCGATGATCAGGGAAGGGTGGCAGCCGTTATTTCTCCGGAGGGTTCTGCCTTGCTGAGCAGCGGGCTGACCGTGGGCCGGACCCATATCATAGCTACTCAGTATAGTTATCTTTATACTTACGATAAATACGACCGCCTGATCGGAAGAAAATTACCCGGAATGTCAGAAGAGTATTCTGTTTATGATAAAGGGAACCGGGTAGTAATGTGGCAGAACGGAAACTTAAGGGCTTCCAACCGTTGGAAATTGAACCGCTATGATGTTTTGGGGCGGTTGACAGAAGTGAAGCTGATTTCCCATACTTCTGCCCGTTCTGCTTTACAGAATCTTTTCGATACGGGAAATACAAATTCTCTCTACCTGACAAGCGGGATTTTATTGCAAGAATGTGCTTACGACAGTTATCGTCTGTTGTCTCCCACTCTCTTTGCCCTGGACGATTCTTCTGTGCCTTTGTTGCCGGACAAGGTACCTATTGTTGAAAAGAAAAATTCCAAGAGTCTTACTGCCCCAAAAGGATTGTTAACCTGGGAAAAACTGGCGATTATGGAGAATGATAATACCGTTTCCCATTATATAGAAAAAGCATATACTTACGATAAAGAAGGACGGATCCTGGAAGTCAAGGAGAAAAATCCGGAAGAGTTAACAAGTACTCTTTCCAAAGCATATGATTTCGTCGGAAATGAAATTCAGGTGCAGGAACAATCTGCTGTGGAAACTTCTGTTACTTCAACTTTAATGACTACAAATACCTATGATCGTCAGGGAAGACTGTTAAGTGCAGAGACGGTTCTGAACGGGGAGGGGAAAGGGCAGCTAGAGTATCAGTACGATCGTCTGGGGCAGCTTTCAAAACGGGTTTACGGACAGACAGCCTGTACTGAATCGTTTACGTATACCCTTCAGGGTTGGCTGGACAGCCGGATCTCAGCTTCTTTTTCCATGTACCTCCGTTACGGACAGCCTTTGAAAAGCGGTTCGACGGCTGCTTATACCGGAAATATCAGCGAATGGGAATGGACACAGGGAAGTGGAAATTCTTTTACTTATGCCATAGATTATGATGTTTACGGACGCTTTAAAGGGGCTCGTTCCTTCAGCGGTAATACGTTGGATAACCGGAATACAGAACAAGAGATTACTTATGATTTAAATGGAAATATAAAGACGTTACGGCGGACCGGCACGACAGCTGCTGTCGTAGATAACTTGGTGTATACTTATACCGGAAATCAATTGACGGCGCTTGCCGAAAATGCTGCGCCGGTTTCCGGAGATATTTATGCAAGGGGAAATGAGGTGGCAGGAGCGTATACGTATGATGCAGACGGAAATTTGCAGACAGATACGCGGCAGGGCTTGAATTATCAATATAATTATTTAAATTTGTTGAGACAGGTCACTTCTGCCAATAATTTAAAAGCTACGTATCGCTATGCTTATAATGGCAATAAAGTAGGCGTAAAGGGTGCAGACGGCCGGGGATGGGATTACCGGGGAAGTTTTGTATATACCCGTAATGGAAGTTCTTTGACACTGGAAAGTGCCCTTTTCGGAGGTGGCCGTATCGTTTCAGGTACAAATGGATACGAGGTTTATTATTATCTGACAGATCATTTAGGGAGCGTACGTGCTGTAGTCGACGCTGACGGGAAGGTCCGGGAGCGTAATGATTACTACCTTTTCGGAACCCGTCAGCTGAAAGAAAATTATCCTCAACTGACTGTAAACCGGGAGAAATTCAGTGGTAAGGAATGTCAGACAGTAGGCAATCTGGGATTGTTGGATTATGGAGCGAGGATGTACGATGCCTCTTTGGGAAAATGGATGACTGTTGATCCGATGGCGGAGAAAAATTATGCTTTGACCCCTTACCATTATTGCGGAAATAATCCCGTCACCCGGGTCGATGCAGACGGTATGCTGGACGATTGGTATGCTTCGGGTAGTGGAGCCCTTCTCTGGCTGGATCGTCAGGATAAACAAGTGGTTCTTAACGGAGAGACCTTTTCAAATATCGGGACTTCTGTTTCTGTCGGTCAGATAGATGGTTCTTACATAAATTACTATCAGAATGTACCCATTTCGATCTCTAACGTACCGAAAAGTGCCAGTTTCAGAGTTTTGAATGATCCTTCTTTGTCCGCTCAGTTATTGAACAGGCGAAGCCCTCTTTCTCTTAAGAGTCAGGTAGGACTAATGCAATCTTTGGTCAATAAAGGCCGCGAGGATTTTATTCGTCATCCGGTCACTCAAGGAGTTATGAATGCTGCTGTTTTTTTGACTACCGGTGGAATTGAAGGAATAGTTGCTCTGGGAAATATTGGTAAATTTTTTGTCAAACCAGCTGCTTCCCAACTTACACGCGTATTCTGGTCGGGAGGTGTTCTAGAAGAAGCAATGAATTTTGCCAAAGCAAATGGTATGACTACTTTAGAGATGACACGTGCGGGGCGAAATCTAAGCGAATTGACCAAAAATATGTCTTGGGAAGAAGCTAAGCCCCTTTGGGAACGTTTGTCAGCCACCTACGCGAAAGGAGCGAAAGGACCAGTCCATGTGTTCCAAAATGCCAAAAATGGAATAAGTATAGAGAGTGTTTGGAGTACTGTAGAGTATCCTATTTTAAATGGGAAAAATCCAATTATTTATCATAATGTTATACCTAAATGATTACACAAAAAAAGTTAGAAATTTATAATTCATTCCATGGTGATGTCGATACATGGTGTCGGATGACGATGGGAACTGATTCTTCTTACGAAATGAAAAGAGAAGATTGGTATTTAATTGAAAATTTGCTTCAAGAACTTTCTTTGATGAAGAAAGGAGTCGTTTCTAAAGAATATGAGATAAAAATCCGAAAAGAATTAAAAGATAATTGCGATTCAGATGAAACAATCCGTCAATTGGTGAAATTGGTAAATTGAGTTTCTAAATAAGAGAGGCTGTTGATTATATATATCAAGATTTATGATAAAATTTTGTAAAAAAATAAAGATAGCCTCTCTATTTTTCAATATTAAAAAAAATTCTCAATTTAAATAATTTTATTTTTTTATCTTTATTGTCAGTTAATTAACAAAATATATTATAAATATTATTAGTATATCATTATATGATAATAAAGTAAATAGAATTGTATTAAAAGAATATTTCAAAATGTAAATGTAAAGTTTTGTATTTTCATATTATAATTTATGAAAATTAACTTACATAATATGAGAAAATGTTTATTTAATACATTTGATTTGAGAAGTTACAGAAAAAGTGAAGTCTGGAAATTGTTCAAAAAAAAATGGAAAAAGTTTTGCTTCCCTGCTTTGGCATTATTTAAAAAGAGGAAGATTACAAAAGAGTTAAAAAAAAGAGATTCAGAAGTAATGCTGATTTTTTTCCGTAAGTTATTAAATATTTTGATTTTTTATAAAGGTTCTAAAGAGGAATGTTTTCGGAAAGTTTATGTTTTAATGGAACAAAATCTGGTTTCAGATGCGGGCCGGAAATTGTGGTGTGATTTAATCAATTATTGCTATTATGGGATTGTGGACGAGATTCGCAGGTGTCATTCGGATCTAAGAGAGGAAGATATCGAATTTGTCTGTTTTGTTGGAGTCGGTTTTACAGTAGAGGAGTTGAGTTTTATTTACGAATTGTCGAACAAAGGTTCTGTTTACACTAAATCCTATCGGATCCGGAAACAAATGGGCCTGACTTGTTCCCTTGACATTTATATTCGAAAAAAAATAGAGTACCTGAAAAACAGTGACAAGGGGACGGTTCTTTTGTCACCATTTCATTTATTTAATTTGAGCCGGAAGTTTTGAATTTTTCTATTTATACAATAAATGGCAAGCTACTGTTGAGGAAAGTACAGAATTTTCCATAACGTAAGCCAGAAGCGATTTATTCGAAATAAATCCGAGCTATAATAAGTATAGGTTCGTTTTATGTAAAGTTTGGCTTGTATAGAAGTAGGAGGTTAATTGGGATTTGCAATGGTGACAAAAGAACCGTCCCCTTGTCACCATTTCTTGCTTTAGTGGTTGGCGCGGGCGGCTATGATAATAGAAAAGTCCTCGGCTTTCAGAGAAGCTCCGCCGATAAGGCCTCCGTCTACGTCCGGATTGGCGAACAGTTCGTCGGCATTTTTGGCATTACAGCTTCCTCCGTAAAGGATAGAGGTGTTTTCTGCTATTTCTTTGCCGTATTTTTCCGTCAGTACATTGCGGATAAAAGCATGCATTTCCTGTGCCTGGGCAGAAGTGGCTGTTTTTCCAGTTCCGATAGCCCAAACCGGTTCATAGGCCAAAATGATGTGGGAAAATTCCTCAGGAGAAAGCTGGAAAAGTCCGTTTATCAATTGGGATTTTACCACTTCAAAATGTTTTCCGGCTTCCCGTTCGGCCAATACTTCTCCTATACAGAAGATAACGTCCAGTTGATTGTTTAATGCCTGTGCTACTTTTTTTACCAGAACGGCATCGGTTTCTCCGTAATAACTTCTTCTTTCGGAATGCCCCAGTATGACATAAGTACTGTCAGTGGAAGCTATCATGGCAGCGGACACTTCGCCTGTATAAGCTCCGGAAGCTTCTGTGGCACAATTTTGAGCAGAAACGGATACAATTGCAGGATCGATGACCTTGTTTACTTCAGCCAAATGGATAAAAGGGGGAGCAAGGATGACTTTTATGTGCGGAACGTTTAAAGCCTTTACTTTTTCATTTACTTCTTTAGCTAACTGAATACCTTCAGGAAGCGTTTTATTCATTTTCCAGTTACCTGCTACAATTTTTTTTCTCATGTCAGTGATTTATTATTAAAGTTTACAGAATTTCGTCGTTTATCTTCCTCCCTTTTTATACTTCTTCAAGGTGTAGAAAGTTAGAAGGAACAGGAATAATAAGGCGAGGGAATAGAGAACGTAACGGTTGGTAATCCGCTGTTGTTCTGTCAGGCAATAAGCGAGGGGATCTTTCCCTGCGAGCTTGTCTACGGAAGGAATATCTCGGTATCCCCATTTATCGATAATTGTGCCTTTTTTCAATAAGAGAAGCCCTGGATTCGAGCGGATTATAGTCTTTAATTGTATTTCGTCCGTCGTGCAAAAATCAAAATGCAAGGGGTGGCCTGACTGAAGCTGCCGGATTTCTTCCGGATCGGATGCAGTCAATCCGTAAAACCGGTACCCTTTGGCCCGGGCATAATCAGCCAGTTCGTTGAGCCGATCCAAAGCAGAGGGGGCAATTTTGTCTATCTGATAAGATACGGCTAAAAAAGTATAATTGTCGTCCTGTAACACTTCTTCCGTAATGTCTCCCCATTCGGGATGTTCAATTACAAAATCGTGTATGGGAGTCTGATAGCCTTTTTGAATCAATTTTTGTTCTGAACTGTGGAATTCCCAATTTAGGGTATCTTGCCAAGGATAATTCTGTTCGTCGAATTCCTGTAGTTCCCCTGTATTTTTATTCCGGTATTTTAACAAAATCCGGTATTGATCGTGGGGAGCATCTGCCGGTATGTCCATACTTTCCGGGATATTGGTCCCGATGGCATAGGGGCGGAAATCGATAATCGGTAAGTGGCGGTAGCTGTAGCCTTCCACACAGCCTATAAAAATAACAGATCCGAGGAACAGCACTGTTTGTTCGAGAAAATTATATATGGGTTTAAAATGCTTCCTCCGGCGGAATACCAGATAAGCCATAAATAAGAGAATAATATTTTTCCAGAATGTCTGCCAATTACTCAGTGTGATGGCGTCCCCAAAACAGCCGCAATCGGTCACCGGATTCCGCACGGCCAGAATAAGGGTGATAAAGGTGAATATCAGCATAAACAACCAGGCTCCCCAAGCCCCCCATTTGGTTTTAATATTCAGGAGAAGACAAATTCCGATCACAAACTCCAATCCCGACAAAAGGAAAGAAAAAAACAGGGCAGTAGCATTGAGTCCTCCTATTCCGAAAGCATTGAAATAATCGATAAATTTATATTCGGAACCCAACGGATCAATCCCTTTTACAAAGCCTGAAAAGATGAATACCAACCCTAAAAGTATCCGGAAAAGATTTGCAATAAATTTCATAAGTGTATCATTTTGCTGTTATGTAGTGTGTTATTCTGGGTACGGGTACACTTACCTCTTTGAGTGAACGGTCAGTTGGAGCACTAATACCGGGTAACGCAAGGCATCAACTCCTTACTTCCGGGACTGCCGGCTCTGTTTCTTCTTTTTCCACAAGGAGCCGTATCAATGCGAATACTGCATAATTGATCATATCGTAATAGTTTGCATCTATCCCCTCCGATATCCAGGTATCTCCCTGATGATCTTCGATTTGCTTGGTGCGTTTAATTTTCATCAGAATCAGGTCTGTATAGGAACTGATTCGCATATACCGCCAGGCTTCGTCGTAATCATGATTTTTATCTGCCATTAACTGTTTGGCTTTTTGAAAATAAAGGTCGTACAATTCTGTAATTTTTTCAGCAGGCAGTTCTGTTTCACTTTTTTGTTCCAATTGAATTAACCCCATGAGAGCATAATTGACAATGCCGATAAATTCAGAACTTATCCCTTCGTGTATTTTGGAAATACCTTTTTCTTCAATGCAACGGATGCGGTTGGCTTTGATAAATATCTGGTCGGTCAAGGATGTCGGTCGTAAAATTCGCCAGGCGGTTCCGTAATCGTGCATTTTTTTTATAAAAATGTCACGGCATATCTGGATCACCTTATCGTATTCTTGTGCTGTATTCGCCATAAATTTGTCCCCTTACATTATGAAATGTAAAAAACTCGTTGTTACTTTGAACGTGTAAAATTAATAAATAGAATTGATAATCCTTCATTTTCAATTCTCAAATTTAACAGTACTATGTTGAAATTTCCTTTGTTAGGAGGACATCCCCTCGATTTATCCCGTCCCTGGGTAATGGGTATATTAAACGTGACACCGGATTCTTTTTACGATGGGGGAAAATACGTCAGTGAATTAAAAGTGATCGGGCGTATTCACCAGATTATGGAGGAGGGAGCGGATATAATTGATGTGGGGGCTTATTCTACCCGCCCCGGCGCTGCTTTCGTCGATGAAAAAGAAGAGACGGCCCGTCTGATGCCTGCCGTGGAATTGATTCGGAAATATTATCCGGATACCCTCGTTTCTATCGATACATTCCGGGCTTCTGTAGCAGAAGAAGTCAATACCTGTATGGGACCGGTTATCATAAACGACATTTCCGGAGGAACGATGGATGAGAAAATGTTCGATTTTGTGGCCCGGACCGGTATCCCTTATATCCTGATGCATATACAGGGAACGCCGCAAACAATGCAAAAAAATCCGGTGTACCGGGATGTTGTAGAAGATGTCCGGGATTTTTTTATCAGTCGTATCGGACAATTGAACCGGAAAGGATTCGACAATATTATACTGGACCCGGGGTTCGGGTTCGGGAAGACGATACGGCACAATTTCCAGTTGTTGAACGGAATGTATCAGTACCGGGATTTAGGCTATCCCTTGTTGGTGGGAATTTCCCGGAAGACAACAATATGGAAAACGTTGGGAATTACTCCGGCTGAAGCCTTAAACGGAACGACGGTTCTAAATACAGTTGCTTTGTTAAAAGGAGCGGATATTTTACGGGTACACGATGTCAAAGAGGCTGTGGAAGCTGTGAAACTGATCGGGCAATTGAAAGAATCCTGAGCGGACTATTGTTTACGGATAAACGCTTGTTGCAGAAACAGATTCACCTTTCGCTAATAAACAAAATTGAGGTTACGGAAGGATTATTTTCTCTGAACCAAAGGTTTGGTAAGGAATGAACTGTCAGACGAATTTGAATCGAATACAAAGAGCTGTCCGTTTGAAATATTTTATTTTTCTGTCCGTTTGCAGACTTCCTTAATACGGGGGTGAATCAATTCCCAGAGAACAATGCCGGCGCTGACAGAAATGTTAAATGAATGCTTGGTACCGTATTGGGGAATTTCAATACAGCCTTCTGCTTCGTCTATAATCTCCTGCTGTACGCCTTTCACTTCGTTTCCGAAAATCAGGGCATATTTCTCTTCCGGAGAAAGGGAAAAATTTTCCAGGGAAATGCTGTTTTCCGCTTGTTCTACCGCATAGACTTTATAGCCTTGGGCTTTCAATCCGGCAACGACAGGCAGGGTATCTTTACTGTATTCCCAGTCGACACTATCTTCGGCTCCCAATGCTGTTTTATGGATTTCCCGGTTGGGCGGAGTAGCTGTAATGCCGCATAAGTAAATTTTTTCAATCCGGAAAGCGTCGGAAGTACGGAAGACGGATCCTACATTATTCAGGCTGCGCACATTGTCCAGTAAGAGGACAACGGGCATTTTCGATGCTGATTTAAAAGCGTCCGGGCTTATCCGGTGGAGTTCTTCGTTCTGGCGTTTTTTATACTTCATAAAAAAGATTTTAGACAAGTTCCCCAATTAAAGTTGCTGAAGTACAGTCTTTCACTCTTACCCGGACCAGATCTCCTGTGCAGGTAGTAGTGGAAGGAAACACGATCACTTTATTCTGGCTACTGCGTCCGAACATTTCGTCCGGGCTTTTTTTAGAGGTTCCTTCAACCAATACTTCAAAGGTTTTTCCGATATCTTTCCGGTTGCTTTCGAGCGACCAGCCGATTTGCAGGTCGATGAGTTCCTGAAGCCGGCGCCCTTTGGTTTCTTCGTCGATATTATCCGGCAAACGTTTGGAAGCTACCGTACCGGGGCGTTCGGAATATTTAAACATATAGGCCAAGTCGAATTTCACTTCTTCCATGAGGGAAAGGGTTTCCCGGAAATCGGCTTCACTTTCGTTGTGAAAACCGACAAATACGTCGGTAGAGATTCCGCAATCCGGGATGATTTGCCGGATGGCCGCAATCCGGTTCAGATACCATTCCCGGGTATACTTCCGGTTCATATTTTTTAGTACCGGATTGCTTCCGGATTGTACCGGTAAATGGATTGCTTTACAAATGTTAGGATAACGGGCAATCGTTTCCAGCGTCTGATTACTCATATCTTTGGGATGAGAAGTGGCAAAACGGATACGCATGGAAGGAACTGTGCGGGCTACCAGAGCCAGTAAGGCAGGAAAGTCCACGCTTGTTTTTTCGTCTTTATACCAGTATGAATTGACATTCTGTCCCAGTAGGGTCACTTCTTTGAACCCCCGTTTCTGTAAATCGATTACTTCACCGATAATACTGTGCGGACTGCGGCTGCGTTCGCGTCCCCTTGTATAGGGAACAATACAGTAAGTACAAAAATTATTACATCCGCGCATGATGGACACGAAACCGGAAATAGAGGTTTCATCAATACGCGAAGGACAAATGTCCTTGTAAGTTTCCGTTTCGGAAAGCTGGATATTGATTGCTTTTTCCCCCCGGTTTGCTTTTTCGATCAATAACGGCAAATCCATATAGGCGTCCGGTCCTACTACAATATTGACGTTTTTTTCCTGTTCGAACAGTTTTTCTCCCAGCCGTTCAGCCATACATCCCATTACTCCGATCAGTAAACGGGGATTTTGTTTCCGGATTTCAGAAAATCCCTGTACCCTTCCTCTTACTCTTTGTTCTGCGTTTTCCCGTACCGAACAAGTATTTACCAGAATGATGTCCGCTCTGTTTTTATCTTTGACGTGTTCGAATCCTTTGGCGGTCAGAATGGCTGCTACCACTTCGCTGTCCGCTACATTCATCTGGCAACCGTACGTTTCTATATAGAATTTTTTTCCCATAAAAAAATATTACTTTTGAAGGACAAAAGTAATATTTTCAAAAGGATAAATTTTTAAAAAACGGTAAACTTTCGCAGCTTTTCTATAATTTATCCCTTTTATAAAGCCTATGAGTATTATTTCATTCAGCTGCGGGACCCGGTAACACTTTCTGTTTTAGAATTTCATCCCCACGGATACCTTCGCAATATGATTATTGTATTTGTTATTGATCGGTTCTGCGATAACATCGTATTCCGGATCTTCATCATAATAGCTGTAAAAACGTGTTATATCTTTGGAAAATTTATAAATATAAGCTGCGTCGCAGTAAAATTGACCGAAATTGAGACCGAAGCCACAGGATAAGGTTTGTATTTTATTCAGATCTTTATTGTCTTTATAAGGGCTGGCATAGAATGAATAACCTCCTCTCACACTAACCATGCTGTTTATCCGGTATTCGGCTCCTAACCTGAAATTATGGGTGGAACTCAGATAATCTTTGATCTGGTTATTTACACCGCTGCCGTCGGGTTCGTAATAATCATATCCGTCTGCTCCGTTTTTTAGCCGGGCTGAACTGTAATTTACATATTCGTAATCGAAACTGATAATTGCTTTTTGCTGAATCACTCCGGCAATACTTAAGATGGCTTTCCAGGGAGTTTTTAGATCATAGTCATACTTATAATAAGAAGGACCGCCATAATACTCTGTTTGTCCGTCTACAGGGGTTTTGTATTTAGTATACATCCCTACATCGTAAGTATCGGTCATCGAGTAATAAGTCGGGGTGTGAATCGTCGCTCCCAGCCGTAATTCGGGAATCGGCCGGTAAATAACACCGAATTTAAAGTTGGTTCCCACTCCTGTTGTTTTGAGGTGTTCTTCAAAATTAAAACGTTCCAATTCGTAGGGATTGTCCTGGTCCGGAGTTTCGGAGTATACTGATTTCATTTTATAATAAATATTCTGTAGACCGATCGTTATTCCTAAATAGAGTTTGTCTTTATAGTTTGTACCGAAAGAAAAGGCATATTCTCCCTGATAGCCGTCTTCTTTTATGATTTTTTTCTGGTTGGCACCGATAATGGCAGGTTCGAAATAAGGATTATCCTTGTTTTCGTTATCAGAAAGTATAAAATTGCTTTCAATCCCCAGCCATTGCAGTTCGCTGAAATAATCTGCCAGGTCTGCTGTCGGATTCTGACTGAGAACGTAGGCTATTAAAGCGTTGATGTCCTGTGCCAGATATTGGGAAAAAGAATTGGGGGATTTGGCGATGGCTTGAGTCGTATGCCGGTTAAAGTTATTCATATTGGTATAATTGATCCCGAAATTAATCCCTCTCCAATCAAAATTGGGATTATATAATGAGATAACGACCCCGATATCTCCCATCTGAAAAGAGTTGTCGTGTGCTGTTTGGCCTCCGGCTTTGGTATTCCCGAAATCCGGCGAAAGGGTAATGCTGGCTTCCGATTTCCGGAATACACCTATACCTGCCGGATTTACGTTTAAAGTAGAGATGTCACCACCCAGTGCTCCGAAAGCTCCGCTCATGGCTGCCGAACGGGCGGTACCGAGGGGAAGGGTTCTGGAGAATCTCAATACGTCGGCATCTGTTTGTGCAAATGCGATGCCGGAGGTTAAAAACAAGGCAACTAGTACGTATAACTTTTTCATGGCATGTCGACTGTTTTGTTAAACTTTCGTTATCTTCTTCCTCCTGAACGGGTTGATCTCGAAGGGCTTACGGATGACCTGTTGGTCCCGGTTGAGCGGGAGGGAGAATAAGTTGAGCTGCGTGTAGGCGTTCTTTGATAACTGCTGCTATTTCTCGTTGGAGAAGCAGAACGGTTACTGTTATAACTTGGCCGGTAGTTATTATACGACCGGTTGTATGTCCGGGTTGTACTACGGTTTATGCTATTGTTCGTGTTCGGTCTTACGTTGGGCCTGGTATACCGGTTTGTTCCGGTAGAACTGTTACTGGGGCGTGTATACCGGTTTGTACCGGTAGAGGAGGTTCCCGGACGCGTATATTTGTTTGTCGGCCGGGTTGTGCTGGGCCGGGTCGTTACCGACGGCCGGGTGGAGGTGCCTGTAGACGGCCGGGTGTTTACTCCCGTTGAAGGTCTGGAAGTACTGTAATTCGGCCGGGTGTTTACGTTTGGCCGGGTAACGGACGTATTGGGACGTCCTGTTACATTCGGGCGGGTATTTGTTCCCGGCCGGTTGTTCGGGCGTAAACCAATGGAACCCCCTCCGTAATTGGGCCGCAGATTACCTGGCCGGTGTGAAGGAATATTTCCGCCCGGGTGGTGATTTCCGCCGCCCCAGTGAGGCGGGTAATGTCCGTGCGGGGGACCCCAGCCCGGATATCCCCAACCGGGGTAATATCCCCACCAGGGATCGTACCAGCCACTCCAGTAAGGTCCGTACCAACCGTTATACCAAGGACGGTAAAAACCGGAATTCCAGCCGAATCCGAAATTCCATCCGGGACTTCCCCAGCCAATGTTTAGTCCGAAATTAAACTGATTGTCGAAAGCGATCACGTCGTAACGCGGATCTTCCCAGACTACCGTCCAGATATACTCAGGATAGGTTCCGAATAAAAGAGTGGAATAAAGTTTCACGTTGGTATAAGAGGGGAACCACCAATAACGACCGTTATCGGTATAAACGTTCCAATCCGGGCTAAAGGATAAATTCAAGGCAATTTCTTCTCCGTTAGCAATATACCCAAATCCGTCCGGATAACGGGCTATAATCCGTGCCGCTTCCTTCAGGTCGCTATCGCTGCCTTTAAAACCACCGATCCAGTAACCCGTATTTTCGTAAAGCGTTTCATTGACCTCCTCCGATTCGGCTAAACGTTGTTCTGCCCTGGATGTCAGGGTACTTGTACTGATTTCTTCTGTTGTACCTTGCCGGCGATTGATGACAAGTGCACTGTTCCCGGCGGTATTTTTATCCAGGGAAGGAGCAGACTGACGATTACCTGAAGTCAGGGGAATACTTTGTCCGGTGACGTTTTCCACTTCCTGTACCAGAAGCGGCTTACTGCCGGGAACAAAATATATATCGTCTTCTATCGTGTTGTTCAGACTGCGGGTAGAAGCGCAGGATGAAAATAAGATAGCCGAAACTAAAATGATATAGAAAATAATTTTCATGTAATATTCGTTTAGTTGTTTTTTATATTCTATCAAAAAGTATACCAAATTCCTGAAGAATCCTGTTTCTCTTTTAGAATTTAGACTATTCTCCTGCTGAAAGGTTTAACAGGAGCTGCGATTAAAATCAGACAATTTTGCAGGTGGGAATTATAAAATTTACGTGGATAGAACGCCGTTTTTTACTTCTGTCGTACTGTTTATATTTACTTTCCCTTCTCAGTCTGCGGGCAGGTAATAGATCCGGGACGTTTTTTCTGCATTTTATAGCTCCCTGAATTGAATATTTTATTCTCAGCTCTGTAAAAATAGTGATTTCAGATTATATATCTTAGTTTTTTGCTTAAATTTGCAGCTGTTTTATCAAAAAATAAGAAGATGGCCAAGTTTTTAACATCAAGAAATGAAGATTATTCTCAATGGTATAACGAATTAGTGACCAAGGCAGGTTTGGCGGAGCCGGCTGCTGTTAGAGGATGTATGGTGATTAAACCGTACGGATATGCAATTTGGGAAAAAATGCAACATCAATTGGATCAAATGTTTAAAGATACCGGGCATGTAAATGCTTATTTCCCCTTGCTGATACCGAAATCATTCTTTTCAAAAGAAGCTGACCATGTAGAAGGATTTGCCAAGGAATGTGCTGTAGTTACCCATTACCGTTTGAAAAACGATCCGAACGGGAAAGGAGTGGTTGTCGATCCGGAGGCAAAATTGGAAGAAGAATATATTATCCGTCCCACTTCGGAGACCATTATATGGAATACTTACCGCAATTGGATTCAGTCTTACCGGGATTTGCCTATACTTTGTAATCAATGGGCCAACGTTATGCGTTGGGAAATGAGGACGCGTATGTTTTTACGTACGGCTGAATTTTTGTGGCAGGAAGGGCATACGGCTCATGCGACAAAGGAGGAGGCGGTTGCCGAAGCCAATCAGATGGTAAGGATATATGCTGAATTTGCAGAAAAATGGATGGCTGTGCCGGTGATTATGGGTTCTAAGAGTGAGAGTGAGCGTTTTGCCGGAGCTTTGGATACCTATACGATCGAGGCCCTGATGCAGGACGGAAAAGCTTTACAGGCAGGAACTTCCCATTTTCTGGGACAGAATTTTGCGAAAGCTTTCGACGTACTGTTTACAAATCAAGCCGGAGAGCGGGATTATGTATGGGCTACTTCCTGGGGAGTTTCGACCCGGCTGATGGGTGCCCTGATTATGGCTCATTCGGATGATAACGGTTTGGTATTACCTCCGAAACTGGCCCCTTTACAGGTGGTAATTGTGCCGATTTACAAGAGCGCGGAAGGTTTGCAACGGATCAGCAAACAGGTAAGCGGGATCGTAGAGGCTTTGAAAGCGAAGGGTATTACTGTTCAATACGATGACCGGGATACTCAGAAACCGGGTTGGAAATTCGCTGATTACGAATTAAAAGGAGTACCTGTGCGTTTGGCTATGGGGGAACGGGATTTGGAAAATCATACCATTGAAGTAGCCCGGCGGGATACACTCACTAAGGAAACTTTGCCGTTGGAAGGAATTGCTGAGCATGTAGAAAAGTTATTGGATGATATTCAGGAAAATATTTACCGGAAAGCCCTTAACTTCCGTAATAATATGATTACAAAAGTTGATACTTACGAAGAATTCAAAGAATTACTGGAAACGAAAGGCGGATTTTTCCTTTGTCATTGGGACGGGACTGCGGAGACGGAAGAAAAGATCAAAGCAGATACGAAGGCGACGATCCGTTGTATTCCTTTTGACAGTCCGGAGGAAGAAGGAAAATGTATGGTTACCGGAAAACCTTCTCATCGCAGAGTCTTGATTGCAAAAGCTTATTAAGCTGTAAAATACGAAGTTAATATTTTCTGACTGGTACTTCTTCCAGTCGGAAAATAAACGGGAAATAACCTTTTTTCAGTTCTTCGGTAACGAAGCAGCAAAACCAGAATGCTTCCTTTTATGTCAGTTACGGAACGTTTTTTGAAATATGTCCAATACGACACTCAGTCGGATCCTGCTTCAGAGACATGCCCCAGCAGTCCCGGACAGCTGGTGTTTGCACATGCATTGGCTGAGGAGATGAAGGAGTTGGGACTGGAGGAAGTCGGAATTGACGAATACGGCTATTTAGGCGGTTATCTGCCTTCGAATGCGGAACGGGAGACCCAGGCTGTCGGATTTATTGCGCATTTGGACACGAGCCCGGATATGTGCGGGAGAAATGTAAAGCCTAAGATCGTCAGAGAATATACGGGGAATAATATTATCCTGGATAAACAGGAAGATATTGTCCTGACAGTGGAGAGTTCACCCGAATTGTCTAATTATGTCGGACAGGATTTAATTGTAACGGACGGGCATACTTTGCTTGGAGCTGATGATAAAGCCGGAATAGCTGAGATTTTGACGGCTATCGAATACTTGAAGAAGCATCCGGAAATAAAGCACGGAAAAATCTGTATCTGCTTTACGCCGGACGAGGAAATCGGGAGAGGAGCCGATCATTTTGATATCCGGGCATTCGGAGCCCGTTTTGCTTATACTTTGGATGGAGGTGAAATAGGAGGATTGGAATTCGAGAATTTCAATGCTGCTCAGGCAAAATTAATTTTTAAAGGCCGGAATGCTCATCCGGGGTATGCAAAAAATAAGATGGTGAATTCGATAGCCATTGCTAATGATTTTCTGAATAGTCTTCCTAAAAAAGAGATTCCTGAGCTTACTTCCGGTTATGACGGCTTTTTTCATGTGACCTCACTAAAGGGAAGTGTAGAAGAGACAGAGATGGAAATATTGATCCGCGATTTTGGGCGGGAACGTTTTGAATGGAGAAAAAGTACTGTTGAAAACGGGGTAAGGGATTTCTCTAAAAAATACGGATTGAATATTGAACTGGAAATGACCGATCAGTATTACAATATGAGGGAAAGGATAGAGCCGGCCCGTTTTGTGGTGGATATTGCCCGCCAAGCTATGGAAGAAGTAAAGGTAAAACCCCGGATTTCTCCTATCCGGGGAGGTACGGACGGGGCCAATTTATCTTATAGAGGACTGCCGACACCCAACTTATTTACCGGTGGACATAATTTCCACAGCCGGTACGAATATATCCCTGTATCTTCTATGGAAAAGGCTGTAGAGGTTTTGGTGAAAATTATGGAGCTTTGTGCGAAAATATAGGAAACGGAAAGGATGTTTGGGATATGGTAAATAATCCGGACAAGGATAAGGAATTCCGCCTGGGGCGTGTGCTGATGGATTGGTATCAGGAACATGGGCGGGAATTGCCGTGGAGAGAGACGAAAGATCCTTATTTAATCTGGATTTCTGAAGTTATTTTGCAGCAGACCCGGGTGGCTCAGGGGCTGGATTATTTCCGGCGGTTTGTCGGCCGTTTCCCGGATGTTTTGTCCTTGGCCGAAGCGGAAGAAGATGAAGTCCTGAAATATTGGCAGGGACTGGGGTATTACAGCCGGGCCCGTAATTTACATACTGCTGCCCGGGATATACGGGATCGTTTCGAGGGAAAATTTCCGGACGATTATACTGCTGTCTTGTCTTTAAAAGGAATAGGAGAATATACGGCTGCGGCCGTTTGTTCCTTTGCTTGGAACCAGCCTTATGCTGTCGTCGATGGAAATGTTTACCGGGTTTTGTCCCGGGTATTGGGTATAAATATTCCTATTGACAGTCCGGGAGGCAAGAAATATTTTGCAGAACTGGCCAAACAATTACTGCCTGTAAATCAACCGGCCTTGTACAATCAGGCCATTATGGATTTTGGAGCGGTTCAATGCGTTCCTAAGTCGCCTGCCTGTCTGTTTTGTCCCTTGCGTGACTGTTGTGTCGCTTTCGCCAGCGGACAGGTCGGACGCTTGCCGGTCAAAGCGGGAAAAACGGTTATAAAGCCCCGCTATTTCAATTATTTTCATGTCCGGTACGGAAAGGACACCCTTATCGCTCAGCGTACCGCAAAAGATATCTGGCAGAATTTATACGAATTTCCACTAATCGAGACTGAAAGGGAAATGGAATTGGAATCCCTTGCTTTGCTGCCGGATTTTAAACGTTTATTTGAAGATACCGGAGAAATCCGGCTGATCCGTCGTACGGAAACTTTTAAACATGTGCTTTCCCACCGCATTATCTATGCCCGTTTTTACGAAATAAAAGTGGAAAAATTGTCTTCTGCTTTACAACAGTACAGAATTATTCCGGAAACTGCTTTTGAAAATTATGCCGTTTCCCGTCTGATCAGTCTGTATTGGGAAGGACGGGAAAAATAGAGGTGCATTCCCGTCTGATGAGTAACTGTCTGACAATTTAATGACACATGAACTGTGGGTTCTGAAAGCGAATGAATTACCCGTTTTAATTCCCCTTGCCGATTTTCAGAAGTCTTTTTCAGCTGATTCAGCAATAAACCCTCTTCCTCTTCCCGCCGTTGTCCATCCTCTCATTCTTACATTTGAACACTTAAACATTTTCACATTTCTCCAGTCCCCCTTAAACCTTCGAATCCTATTCCCGTATATAGGGAGAAGCAGAGATCGATAAGACAGAGGAGGGAAGGGGATGAGGCTTTTTATCATTTCAAACCGATTACCATTAAAAGCTCAAAAAACAGGAAAAGAATTCAAATTTACGCGGAGTGAAGGAGGTTTAGCTACGGGCTTGGATTCTTTGGAGATGTCTTTGGAGAAATATTGGATTGGTTGGCCGGGTGTATATGCAGAAAATGAAAAGGAAAGAGAAAAAATTCGGACTTATCTGGAAAAATTTCATTACTTTCCCGTCTTTCTTTCTCCGGCACAGATACGTGATTATTATGAAGGGTATAGCAATAGCACTGTGTGGCCGCTCTGTCATTATTTTTTCTCTTACGTACAATATGACCGTAGTTTCTGGGAGGCTTACCGCCAGGTGAATCAGTTATTTTGTGAAATAGCTGTTCCGCTGATCCGGCCGGACGATATTGTCTGGGTACAGGATTACCAGTTGATGTTGCTCCCCGCTTTGTTGAGGAAACATTTCCCCTCTGTGAGTATCGGCTATTTTCATCATATTCCTTTTCCTTCTTATGAATTGTTCCGGGTATTACCGGAGAAAGCGGAGGTATTAAAGGGCTTGTTGGGAGCGGACCTGATCGCTTTTCATACTCACGACTATATGCGGCATTTTAGTATAGCAGTCCAACGGGTGTGTAATTTGAATTTCTGCTTCGGAGAAGTACGGTTGGTGAACCGTGTCGCACACGTGGATGCTTTTCCGATGGGAATCAATTATCCCTTGTATTATGACTGCATTTTAAGGCCGGAAGTGGAAAGTGCCTTTTGCCGGCTAAGCCAGAATTTGGGGAAATATAAGCTGATCCTGACAGTGGATCGTTTGGATTACAGTAAAGGAATTTTACATCGGCTGAGGGGATTTGAACTTTTTTTAGAAAAGCATCCGGAGTATAGGGAAAAAGTATCTCTGGTCATGATCGTCGTACCTTCCCGGGATCAAGTAAAAAAATATGCTGATTTAAAAATGAAAATGGAAGAAATGCTCGGTGCGGTTAATGGAAGATATGCCACTTTGAACTGGACTCCCATTCATTATTTTTATCATGGATTCCCTTTTGAAGAATTGGTGGCTTTATATCACCTGGCGGACGTTGCTTTGGTGACACCCTTACGGGACGGCATGAATTTGGTAGCGAAAGAATATGTGGCGGCAAAACGGGAGCGGACAGGGGTACTGATACTGAGTGAGATGGCAGGTGCTGCTATCGAGTTGCCGGAAGCTATTCTGATCAACCCCAATGATATCAATGAAATTGAGAAAGCCCTTTGTAAAGCGTTACAAATGCCGGAACAGGAACAATTGAAGAAAATAAAGCGGATGCAGCAAGTTATTTCCCGTCAGACCGTTAATAAATGGGCATCCGATTTTGTTACAGAACTTCGTACAATCCGTCAGAGAAATGATGTTTTGTGCCGGAAACTGATCGAATCCGGCTTAAAGGACCGAATCCGGGCAGCCTATCATAGGGCTTTACACCGGCTGATTATGTTGGATTACGACGGTACCCTGGTGGGTTTTACGGAAGAACCTCAGGATGCTGTCCCCGGTACGGAATTATATGAAATACTTCGGAGACTGGTAGAGGACCGGAAAAATAAAGTAGTGATATGCAGCGGAAGGGATCAGGAAACCCTGGAGCGTTGGTTCGGGTATTTGCCGTTGGAAATAGCTGCAGAACACGGAGCTTTTTACAAAGCTCAGGGGCACTGGATACAGAATATACACGGAGAATTGTGGAACCAGGAGATTGTAAGCCTTTTACAACAGATGATTGATAAAACTCCCGGTTCTATTCTGGAAATCAAACGGACTTCAATGGTATGGCACTACCGGAATGTCAATAACTGGTTGGCAGGAGTAAGAGAGAAACAACTGGTCAATTTTTTAAAAGAACCTTGTGCCCGGTTGGGATTACAGATAATGCGCGGAAATAAAATCATAGAGATCAAGTCTCCGGTTTGTACGAAAGGAGCTGTCGTTCAGAAATTGTTGGAAAAGGAAGATTATGATTTTATGATGGCTGTAGGAGATGATACAACCGATGAAGATATGTTCCGGGCTATGCCTTCCGGAGCCATTACGATAAAAATAGGGGAATTGTCGGAAAATGCCCGTTATAATCTGGCAAAACAATCTCAGACTTTGCCTTTCCTGAAAGATTTATTGTAAAAATAACACTTATTCCGGATCTTTAAGGCATTAAAAATTTGGATGCAGGGATTTCCTGGGAAAATAAAAGGGCCGTATTAATGAGAGCCAGGTGGGAATAAGCTTGGGGAAGATTTCCCAGTGAAGTTTTCGTGTCGAAATTCAGATCTTCGCTGAATAGGCCGACGGAATTGGAATATGTAACTATCCGTTCGAAAATTGCTTGGGCTTCTTCTTTTTCTCCGATGACATACAACGCCCGGATCAGCCAGAAAGTACAGATGGTAAAAGCAGAAGAAGGGGTTCCAAAATCATCATGAGCTGTATACCGGTACATCAGGCCTTTGTGGTAGAGAGCGGCTTGTACAGCCTTTACCGTTTTCCGGTAACGGACATCCTGAGCAGAAATAAAACCGTATTTTTCCATGAGGAGTAGAGAAGAATCGAATTCCAGATTGTCGTATGCCTGAGAGAAACTTTGTAATTCTTCTTTCCAGCCTTTTTCCATTACGTCCTTTTGAATCAGTTCAGCTTCTTTTCCCCAGCGTTCGGCATATTTTTTCTCATTGAGAATATTTGCAATTTTGTAAGCCCGGTTTAAAGCTACCCAACACATGACTTTGGAGAAAACAAAATGCTCTTTCCGGTTGCGGATTTCCCAAATTCCTTCGTCGGGTTTCCGCCAATCCTTTGTAATCGTGTAGGCGATAATTTTTACAATAGCCCATACTTCTTCCACCTCATCCTGGGTTCCCGGATCAAAACGGTAATATTTGTATATGACATCCATCAGATAACCGTATGAATCGTTTTGTTTTTGATTGTAGGCTCCGTTTCCGATACGGACGGGACGGGAGTTTTCAAAACCGGCTAAATGAGGTAAAATTTCTTCAGTAAGAACTTTTTCTCCCCGGATCCCATACATAATCTGGAAATCTCCGTATTCCGACTTGATGATCCGGCGGATAAAGCCGATAAACCGTTTGGCTCCTTCTTTGTGCCCCGTCTCCAGTAAAGTTTCGATCGACATGGAAGCATCCCTCAGCCAGCAAAAGCGATAATCCCAGTTCCGTACGTCTCCTATGGTTTCCGGGATACTGGTTGTTACGGCTGCTAAAACGGCTCCCGTATACTGATACGACATCAATTTCAACACCAGCATACTGCGTATGATCAGGTCGTTGTAGAGGGTATAGTTTTTGGAACGGTTGTTCCAGTTGAGCCAATATACTTTTGTCCGCTCAAATTCCAGACATACGAGTTCTAAATTTACCGGAATAAGCTTTTGATGAGCAGAGAGTAAGATATATTGATCCTGAGAGAGGGTAATTTCTGCTGATTGTTGAATGGTTGTCAACGAAAATCCGGTATAGAGATAAATGGCTTTGTTTTCGTCTGTTGCAGCATAAGATTTGATATATTTTCCCGTATTTTCGTGTGTAACCGGGTCCCGGGCATAATTAGGAGCTGGTTGGTAACGGATACGGAATTTCGGAGCCCCTTGCTTATACCGGATATAGCGGTAAATTTCCGGGGCCAGGTAATAATCGTGATCGGAAGTTTTATAGCGGGGCATAAAGTCCAGTACTTCAAACCAGTCTTCTGCCCGTTTGTAAACCGTTGAGAGAATATTGGTGTTATCCAGGTATTGTTGAGTAATGGTGTAATCGTCCGGTACAATCAGTTCACAACATCCTCCCTTTTCTTCGTCCAGAATACGGGCAAAGACAGAAGGAGAATCGAAATCCGGAAAGCAACACCAATCGACGCTCCCTTTGGCGGATATTAATGCTGCTGTCCGGCAATTTCCAATAACACCGTAGTCTAATGTTTTCATTGTTTTTCAATTGAACTTATCTTCATACTACTGTTTTACCGGCTTTTTTGTTTCGTTTTGGAAGGAGGATTGAAGTTTCAGGTATTTTATACCTTATCCTTAAAACTGTAAAATATTTTAAGTAATTTTTTATAATTTTGAAACCGTTCTTTCGTAAAAATATAAAAGTAAACTTATGGTAAATTCTTATTCTTACCTGGTTCCTGTAGCCGGCTTAGTCGCTTTGCAGGGTTGCCAGTCCAAAGCCCAAAGAAAGCAGGAAGATCGTAAACCATTGAATATCGTGTATATCATGACAGATGATCATGCACAGCAGACGATAAGTTGTTATGATAAACGGTATATTCATACCCCGAATCTCGACCGGATAGCCCGGGAGGGGGTGAAGTTTACGAACAGTTTTGTCTGTAATTCACTTTCCGGGCCAAGCCGGGCCGTATTGTTGACCGGGAAGCACAGTCATAAAAATGGTTATACCGATAATACAGACGGAGCTGTGTTTGATGGCGGGCAACAGACTGTGCAGGAATTGTTACAGGCAGGCGGCTATCAGACGGCAATGATCGGAAAATGGCATCTGGGAGGTATTCCGACTCATTTTGATTACTGGACAATTCTGCCGGGGCAGGGAGATTATTATAATCCGGATTTTATCACTCCGGAAGGAAAAGTACGGTACGAAGGGTATGTGACGGATATTATTACGGATATGGGAATTGACTGGCTGCGTACAAAGAGGGATACCACAAAACCTTTTTGTCTGTTTGTCCACCATAAAGCAATACATCGGAATTGGATGGCTGACACTGCTGATCTGGCATTGTTTGAAGATAAGACTTTTGAGTTACCTGCCAATTTCCGTGACGATTATCAGGGGAGAATAGCAGCCGGCAGACAGGAAATGAGTATTGATAAAGATATGACATTGATTTATGACCTGAAAATGCTGGATGATCAGGTGGAAGACCACTACCGGACGTTGTATCTGCGCCAGAAGGATACATTGGGGACTTACGGGCGGATGAATGCGGCACAGAAGGCGGTCTGGGATCGTCATTATCAACCTATAATAAAGCAGTTTAAAGAGGCAAAGCTGAAGGGTAAAGCTTTGGCGGAATGGAAGTTCCAACGGTATATGCGGGATTATTTGAAAGTGGTGAAATCTCTGGACGAGAATGTGGGACGATTGTTGGAGGAATTGGAAAAAGAAGGATTATTGGAAAATACAGTGGTGGTTTATGATTCAGATCAGGGATTTTATATGGGAGAACACGGTTGGTTTGACAAGCGTTTTATGTATGAAGAATCTATGAGAACTCCTTTGATTATGCGGCTTCCGAAAGGATTTGAACGGAGGGGGGATATCCCGCAGTTAGTGCAGAATATCGATTATGCTCCCACTTTTCTGGATCTGGCGGGTTTACCGATACCGGAAGATATGCAAGGGGTATCCCTCCTGCCTCTGTTAAAAGGGGAAAATCCGGCTGATTGGCGAAAATCTTTGTATTATCATTATTATGAATATCCGGCCGAACATTCAGTATGCCGGCATTATGGAGTTCGTACTGAACGTTATAAATTAATACATTTTTACAAGGATATCGATAGTTGGGAATTATTTGATTTGCAGGAAGATCCTACGGAAATGCATAATTTATACGGACAACCGGGTACAACAGAAATTACACAGGAGTTAAAGGCCGAATTGGAGCGTTTACAAATTCAATACGATGATCCTATCCGGAGATTGAATAATTAAAGTGATTTTTCCGTAGAGAAATGCTGGTGACGTAGGCGGAGACAATTATTCAAACCGGTGAAATTCAGGGGAGTCCGGTTGAGGATAACCCCCATTATTGATATGCTGCTGGTTTCGGGTTTAAGAGTGTCGGAGAAGGAAAGGGTAAATGCCGGGTCACTTGTGTTTGTAAGTGTTTGATAATTGAAAACTTTTGATATATGTATAAAAAACGATGGTTGTCATTGGCTGTAGTTCCTTTGGCTGGTTGGGGGAGTATAGAAGCTGCCCAGCCGGAAAAGCGTCCCAATATCATTTTGTTTCTGGTAGATGATATGGGTTGGCAGGATACGTCTGTTCCCTTCGGGAAACAGCGCACTGTGGCGAATGACAAATTTGAGACACCCAATATGGAACGTTTGGCTGCAGAGGGAGTTAAGTTTACTCAGGCCTATGCATGCAGTATCAGTTCTCCCAGTCGTTGTAGTTTGTTCTCCGGAATGAATGCGGCCCGGCATAGGGTCACCAACTGGACTTATCCTAAAAATGAAACAACTGACAGGAAAAGCGGGGTTTTACAATTGCCCGAATGGAATATGAACGGTATTTGCCAGGTAGCGGGCATTGAACATACCTGTCAGGTGACTTCTCTGGCACAAGTACTGAAAGATAACGGCTATCATACGATTCATTGCGGCAAGGCTCATTTCGGGGCATTGGATACTCCCGGGGAAAATCCATGTCACATGGGGTTTGAAGTGAATATAGCGGGGCATGCAGGAGGAGCTCCTGCTTCTTATTTGAGTGATAAAAATTATGGTAACCGTACCGATGGAAAACCTAATTCGTGGTTTGCCGTGCCCGGACTGGAATCCTATTGGGGAAAAGATATTTTTTTATCGGAAGCTTTAACCCTTGAAGCTGAAAAGGCTTTGGACAAAGCCCGCCAATATGATCAGCCTTTTTTCTTGTATATGGCCCATTATGCTGTACATGTGCCCATTGATAAAGACCGGCGCTTTTATCAGAAATACCTGGATAAAGGACTGGATCCCAGAGAAGCTGCTTATGCTTCTTTAGTTGAAGGAATGGACAAAAGTTTAGGCGATTTGATGGATTATCTGGAAAAGTATAAGCTGGCGGATAATACGATTATTCTGTTTATGTCGGATAATGGAGGTCTGGCTTCGGAGCCGGAGTGGAGGGATGGTAAGCTGCATACTCAGAATGCTCCTCTGAACAGCGGGAAAGGATCTGCATATGAAGGAGGTATACGGGAACCGATGATAGTGAAATGGCCGGGGGTTACAAAAGCCGGAACAGTTTGCGATAAACCGTTGATTATCGAAGATTTTTATCCTACTATTCTGGAAATGGCCGGAATAAAGCACTATAAAACAGTTCAGAAAGTCGACGGACTGAGTTTTGTACCCTTATTGAATACGACGGGAGATCCTTCAAAAGGTCGTAATTTTTATTGGAATTTTCCGAATTTATGGGGAAATACAGGCCCTGGAATCGGTCCTACGGCTACTATACGAAAAGGGGATTGGAAGCTGGTTTATTATTATGACAGTGGGAAAAAAGAATTATTTAATATCAAAGAAGATATAGGAGAAGCGTACAACCGTAAAGGGCAATACCCTAGATTGGTTAAAAGGCTTTCAAAAGAGCTGGGGAATTATTTGCGGAAGGTGGGGGCTCAGCGTCCTGCTTATAAGGCAACGGGTAAACCGGTTCCCTGGCCGGATGAAGTGAAGTGAGGAGACTGACTGGAAGAGAAGGATAGTCCCGGACAACCGGGCATTCAACCGGGTTTGTATAAAACCGGAAGTTGTAGAAAAAAGACAATTTCAGCTACAGCTTCCGGTTAATTTTTACTTTTTAATAAAGCGGATGATCATTTCTCCGAATGAGGTATTTAAGGGAAGATCGGGTTTCGTATAAACCTGCTCAACTTGTGTAAATTTATCCATAGTGTCGCAGTCCTTCATAAGATGGCTCATGCCCGGAATAATATGCATTTCTGCCTGAGGGCAGGCTTTTGCCAGTGCTTTCGCATCTTCTACGGAACATTGAATATCATGGTCTCCCTGGAGAATCAAAACCGGAATATGCAAACGGCTGATTTCCTGACGGGGATTGTATTTATAACAGGAAATCAGATAGGGCTGTACGGAAGGGCGGAAAAGGGCATATACAAAAGGGGAGGGATTGGCTACGGTATCTCCCTTTTCCAATTTGTCGATAATCGGCGTACAAATATCTTGGATCTGTTGGGGCTGTGAGGTTAATTGCCTGCGGAGCAGGTCCGACATTTTTTCTCCGCTTCCGGCTATGGAAATAAATTGGGAGACTGAAGGATTACCGATGGCGGCTAACATACCGATCAGAGAACCTTCACTATGTCCGGCCAGAATAATTTTACTGAACCTTTTATCTGCCTTTAAAAAAACGACCCAGGCTTTTACATCGTTTACATAATCTTCAAAACGGATGTCCGCTTCTTCACTACCGGCAGCAGCGCTGGCAGCAATCCCGCGTTTATCATACCGCAAAGATGCAATTCCGTTTCGGGCTAATAATTCGGCCAGCATTTTTAAAGAATTGTTTGTCATCATCGGATTGTTCCCGTTCCGGTCAGTGGGACCAGAGCCGGCAATGAGAAGGACAACCGGAACAGTATTGTCTTGTGAAGGGATAAGGAGGGTTCCGTAGATTTCTCCAGTTGGTGTTTTTAACACGGCAGCTTCTTCCTGGGCCATTACGTTGTGAAGTCCCAGACAAAGTATTAAAGAAAAAAGAATTTTCATAAGCTATAGATTAAAAGTGTATGGAGCTCTTTAGGGCATTTTATTTATATATAAAACAGATGAATCAAATACACAGCTGCAATATCTCCTAGAATAACGGACAAAGTATAAGTGATTCCGAGTCGTGCACCTTTGAGATTACAAGAGATTTTCAGTGCTTTGAACATCCAGATTAAAGTCCAGATCAGAAAGAGAGTCGCGATCAGGATAAGAATAATTCCTGTAAGGATCTCCGGACGGGTAATCCATTCCGGCGTAATGTCTGACGGCTGAATATGCATCAAACCTTGAACGGACGGGAAAAAACCGAAAATGCCTATTCCCAGTAGAGGAAGCTGTGCAAAAGCTGTAGTCCCTCCTACGTCTACTACTCTTATTTTTGAACGGGAAAAGAGTATCCCTGAGAGATAAAACAAAAGAGCGGGTACAAGCCAGATGATCAGATGCTCTGCAAAAAATACTCCGAAGGTATCTGCAGGAGCAGGACCCAGATGAAGTAAACCTTGAAAGTGAAGGCCTGTCAACCAGCACAAAACGGCATTCAGACAGATTCCTGACAGTCCGGTCCACAAGGCTGTTCCCCCTGCAATCCATATAAACGGATTTTGTAGTTTTTGCCAAAAGGTAAAATGTTTTTCCATAAGAGATCATTTAAGCTAGTTTGTCAATCAGATCGTCCAATAAATTGCGGACTGTAGGGTAACTCAGATTCATGTTTTTAGCCATCTCTTTCAAACTTCCTCCTGCCCGGATAAAATCAATGATAAAATTTTGTTCTTTTTCAGATAAACGGATTAAAGGCGGAAGTTCAAAAGATCCGCATACTTCTGTGTTACATTGAGCACAGTGAAGTTTACTTACTTTCAGAGATGCATTACATCCGGGGCATTTTACAGGTAGTTTAGACATTCATCGTTGTTTTATTTATTCTATCGACAAATATAAGAAGATGTTCTCTATTATTCAATTTATTTTGAATAATATTCACTATTAATTCAATAAAATTTATTTTTTAATAATTTAAATTGAAAAAATAATTTGTATTAAATCAATTTTTACCCCATTGCTGAATATATTCTTTTATTTCATTGACAATTTTTGTTCTATCGTCTTCCGAGTAGTATATGAGTTCATTCAGATTTGGGTAACATATTTTAGTTCGCTTTATTTTCTGATTTTCTACAATATATTCATAGAGAAGCTTACTGTCTTTAGCAAATTCTATATCTTTGAGGAAGTAGTCTTTTTCTACCATAAAAGAATCCCCGAATTTCCCGAATTTTCCAAATATTAAAATAGATATCTTTCCGTTTTGGTTCACTTCATTTTTATCTAAAACAGATTCCAGAAATGTTTTCGGAAATTTATTTAATTCAAAAGAAAAACGGAATGTTTTTTCGATATAAGGTATATTTTGAGAGAACTTGGTTTCACCATTCCGGGTATAGGTATTATTTAAATTCTTATAATAAAAATAAATCAACTGGCAATTAAGATCGTATAGTTTTGATGTATTTTTATTTGCAATTTTCACAGATAAAGTGAGTAATCCATTGCATCCATCGCTGGTTCGTTTTCTGATTATTAATTTATCAGGAAACAGGATTCGTGGGGGACGGTTCAGTATAAAATAAAAAATTATGCCCGTTAAGACTGGAAGGAGTATACTGACAATAAGGTATTGAATGACAATAACGATGCGCATTTCTTTTACGGGTATTATTTCACCGTAATTGATTGCTGCAAAATTCATTTGTGCAAAATACCACCAACTTAAAAAATCCGTTTGTTTTGCGTTATATTGATTGGCCAGTTCATAGTAAATAAATCCGAAAATAATATTTAATACAATGAATATAAGTAGGTATATAAAAATAACTTTTATTAAATTCTTGTTGAAACGCATGGAAGACTATTTTAATGGATATTGATAATGATCACAGCTTTATCATCACTTCGTTTTGGTGTTGTAGATGAAGATTCAATCTGGATTGTGGATTCTATTATATGCTGAGGAGTTGTTTCAGCGATTATGGCGGTGTTTTTTGAATCAAAATAGGGATTAAGGCCATCTGAAGCCAGTATTAGCTTGTCTCCGGCTTGTAATTCCAGTTTTCCATATTCGATGAGATCTAGGGCTTGGGGTTGTCCGTTAAAAACACCGTAACAGTACGGATGTTTTTTATTATTGACAATTTCATTCCGGATATAATCGGAAGAAAATTCATGGAGATGTTTGTGAATCCTTTCTGTTTGGGAATGAGTGAATAAATAAATGTTCGAATTCCGAATGAGTCTTCCGCTACAGTCTCCGTTATAAGCATAGTAAAACGTACCGTCTTTAATGATTGAAATAATGCCTACTGTTCCAGGCAAAAAACTCCAATTGTTTTGTTGTTGATTGTAATTTCGGATTTTTTTATTGGCATGGAATATAGAATTCTTTAAAAGTTCGAAATAATCGGAATTTATATATTCTAAGAGTTTTTTATGTACTTCATCCCCGAAAAGCTTTGAAACAATAGCGGATGGACTGGGGTTAGGATATTTACCGTTAATTTTATTTCTCGTAACTCCGTCAAGGAGAATATAGATGTAATGGAGATCATCTTCAATCAAATAATCTTCATTCGGTTTGAAAAATGCTGCTCTGTTTGGGTTAATACCGCTACAACTGGATATATTAAAATTATTCATGTCTTTCTTTTGAGTTAACTTTTTGAAAAATAGTACTTTACAAAGAAGTAAATTTTCAATAGATGAAGAAAGTTTCTACAAATATAAAAATAATAAAGTTCTACAAATAATTTTAATCTTGTAAAATAAAATGTTTACTATTTTTCAGTTATACTTTTCTTGTTCTTATTTTTATAGAGAAGAGATCCCGAACTGATGATTTTTCAGTAAAGCAAATAAAAAATTACACATTAGGGCACGTCCCTAATGTGTAATTTTAGAAAAGGAAGGAAAAAGTTAACTATTACTGATTCGGTCCTTCGTAGTGCAGATACCAGTCTGTGTCCTGGCTCCCTTTTGAATCTGCCCAGGTTTTAAACTTCGGATATTCCTTATCGATAGAAACTCTTTCAGTTACCACGTGGAAATTGGTAATGGGAAGCTGTATAGCGAAAGGATAGGCTCCCTCTTTGTCTAAAAAATAGGCGTCATTCTTTGTTCCGGACAATTCCGGGTTGGCAAATGCTGTGGCCGTTTTTTTAGGCAGGTGAACTTCTGTTCTGTTCCTGCTCTCTTCTTGATAATTGGGAAGTATAAAAGGGTTATAATTTTTCATAATACTGGCCGCGTCATTTGTTTCGTAGGACAAGGGTGACGTAAACTCCCGTGTGACCGAATAGCCGATTCCGGCTTCAACGGCTGATTTTATATCGGTAAATACTAAAAAGGTCGGCAGATTTTGTCCGGCTTCTTCTTTCGTCCCATTGAGGAAAGTAGTTTGCTTAGAGGCCAATGCTTCGGGAATCTGATAACCGAAGGCATTTTTATAAATCGCTCCGTTATGAACGGGTATAAATTTATCAACGATTTTGGTAATTTGGTTTTTGGTATTAAAAGAGACTTCGATTTTATATTCTACCACCACATCATTCATATCGTAGTCCCCGCCGTTTGGCCATATATCTTCGAAAGCCAGGGTGCCTTCTGCAATATTGGTCTGATCGGGAATATTAATATCTTCCTCTCCTTCGTCTATAGAAGGGACTCCCGGTTTTGCCGGATCGACTATTGCTTTGACCGGGTCGGCTTCTACATAGAATAAAATATCTTCATAACTATTATCATTTCCGTCTTCAAAACCGATAATCATTTTTTGGGTAGTTTTATCGAATACAGTTATGCAACGGCTTTTCCCTCCGGAGTTAGCACTTTGATTGGAATAATAGAAGGGTTTCTGGGTATTGATTTTATTGTTGCTGGTATTATAAGCATCCGGCAATATAAACCATCCGATCGAATAGCCGGACGGGAAATTGTCACTGGCCGGTTTATCGTAATTTTCTCCAAAATATTTCAGGCGGATTTTCTGTCCTCTTTCCAAAGGGGCGTTATAATAAGCAGAATTACCATACGATTTATCGTAAGGGTCGTCCCAGCCTTGGGATACATTGGGTAAAATAATATATTTCGGTAAATCTTCAATTTTGATTTTTCCTTCCTTAAAATCTGCTGTATTGTAATAATAGTATCCTAAAGTACTTTTATATCCGGCTCTTTCGTTCAGGTAGACAAAGTCTATGCGGGCTGATTGGATGACTTCGCCGTCAGCGGCAAATTTTGAAATGCTGACATTTGTCAGATCCTCTGTGCTGATGAGATTGGAATTATTTTGTTTCTTATTTAATCCGTCTATAATGCCTCCTAATTTACTTTGCAATCTGGTAAAGAGGGTACCTATTGTTTCATGATTTCCCAGATTTTTAACCGTTTCTGTTATATAATCCGACGGCAAAC
Source organism: uncultured Odoribacter sp. (assembly GCF_937966165.1). NCBI lineage: Bacteria > Pseudomonadati > Bacteroidota > Bacteroidia > Bacteroidales > Odoribacteraceae > Odoribacter > uncultured Odoribacter sp. The sequence goes on along the minus strand of NZ_CALCLB010000012.1, from coordinate 124,243 downwards.
GTCCGTGATTTCCCCATTCACATAATGAATAAAGACTGTAACTGGCATTAATTGTAAAAGGAAAACCAGTTGTTACGAAGTCTTTGTTTCTGTCATATTGTACGCGGCTTGTCGGGGCTGCCGCCGTACTGTTGGAATAAGTGATTTGTCCGTTGGCTATTTCCAATTCTACACATTCGGGAACAAACAGATAACCGGAACAGAGATATACTTTTTTTACTGCTGTGGGTAAAGTGATCTCTCCTGAATAATTGCAATTCTGATCTGTATAAGCTTTAAAAACAGGAGTTATTCCTTCTTTCAGCGTCCGGATTCCATCTCTATCATCGATGGGATTTTCCGTATAAACGGCTAATAAGGCTTGATAACCCGGGATGTTGTATTGAATATCCAAAGCGACTTTATTATCCGTATTAAAATCAAAATAATTATCAGCCGGAGGAAGTTGTGTACTGTTCGGATCGTACACATCGTGATTTTGACACCCATATAATCCAGCAAATAGTAAAATTATAATTATATGAGCAATGTTTTTTAAAATATGCATTTGTTTCATAAGCTAGTTGTATTTATATATATATCAAAATTAAGTCAAAAGTTAAAAAAATAATACGGATTTTTTTTTTGTCTATTCATTTGTCTATTATTTGGAGGAAATTTAAATTTTTATAAGCCGGTACAATGCTTAAAAGTCCATAGGATTTATTCTAAAAATCTTATGGATATTTTGAGGGTCTGTTTTGCATTTTTAAGTTTCAGCAAAACCGTTTTTTGTTTATAAATAAAAATCTTTTTCACAAAGATAAATATAAAAACAAAATTATAAAAAATAAACTTTATTTCATTATTAGGATTTATATTTTATTAGGAAATAAAGAGAAAAATATAATTTTCATTTAGCCACCCGGGGACGTTTTTCGCGGGAGAAGGATATCCGGATCGTGGGGAGATTTTTTAAGAAAGTTATTATCAATTACATAGGCTTCCATCCGGTTGGAGTCAAAAGGTTGCAAAAACGCTTCAATTGTATTCCGGTTTAATTCCGGGAAGAGCCAATTTTCTTCTTCTTCCCTGCTTAGAAGAGCGGGCATGCGGAAATTTGTATTGTGGATACAGCGCATTAAATCATTGGCTTCTGTCGTAATAATGGAAAAAGTATAGAGAATTTGCTGCGTTTGCGGACATTTCCATTCGGAATAAATTCCGGCCATAGAGAATATTTCTTCCTCTTTTACATAAATGAAATAAGGCGTTTTTTCCCCGTTTTCATGTCTCCAGTCAAACCAGCCGGTAGAAGGGATTAAGCAGCGTTTCGTCGTAATGGAATCGCGAAAGGAAGGTTTGTTGAAAATACTTTCTGCCCGGGCGTTGTACGTTTTGGTTCGAATGGATTCGGCATTTTCCGCTGTTTTTGTCCAAAAGGGGATAAGTCCCCAATGATAAAGCTGGATTTCACGGGAATCGGTAATTACGGGATAAAGGGGATTCGTAAAGGCAGAGACATGATATAGATTTTCTGCGCATTCTGCTTCAGTTTCCGGAAAACCGAGTTTGCGTTGATAACGGTTTGCCAGCTGTTTGGCTTTTTTGGTCATCGAATTGTGAAAACACATAAGTGTCAAATTTTGTTATCGCCTGGGGGAGAATAAACTTTTTATTTTAAAAGTTACCTTCCATTGCCCTTTCTGTCCTTACGGATTTTTGTATATTCGTTTTTATATCCTCCCTGACATTCTGGTTTTAGGGATATTTTATACGTTAGTACGTTAATAGTTTTAAAGAGTTATCCGGCTCCGGAAGTTTTCAAAAAGTAAAAATAGGAACGAAAATTAAAAACCGTTTAAGAAAAAGAGAGTTGCCAGAAAACGGCAACTCTCTTTATTCGGATTAATCTAATTCTTTTAAAATTTTTTCGACATCACCGGGAACAATGCGGCCGTATACTTTTTCTCCGATGAGGACTACGGGGGCTAAACCGCAAGCCCCGACGCAGCGCAGGCTGGAGAGGGAATATTTCCCGTCCGGAGTGGTTTCGCCCACATTGATGCCTAAGACCCGTTTGAATTCATCCAGTACTTTTTCGGCTCCTCTTACGTAGCAGGCCGTACCCATACAAACTGAAACGGGATGTTCGCCTTTGGGCGTCATGGTAAAAAAGGAATAAAAGGTAACAACTCCGTACACTTTGGAAACCGGAATACCTAGCTGACGGGCAATGATTTCCTGCACTTCCCGCGGCAGGTATCCAAAAGTATCCTGAGCCTTATGAAGTATATTGATCAATTCTCCGGGCTGATTTCCATAAGTTTCACATAAGCTTATCAGCTCGTTGACTTTTGTTTCAGATAATTTGATTTCTGACATAATGTATAGTGTATTTGGCTGAGAGGAAGTTCCGGTTTTAAACGGTTCATCCTCTCATTTCTTTTTAATTACTTTTATTGAAATAATGGGTGTGGAGCAAATGGTGTGCTTTTTCACTCATCGGTTTGCCCAGGTATTCTTCGTAAAGTTTCAAAATATACGGGTTTTCGTGAGATTTCCGCAAGGGCTTATTCCTGTCCTCTTCATAAAGAGCATGGGTACGGGCTTTCAATAAACTGGAATTCCCGTGATGGAGTGGCTGCCCGCCTCCGCCGATACATCCGCCGGGGCAAGCCATAATTTCGATGGCGTGGAATTCAGATTTACCTTCTTTGATTTCGTTTAATAGTTTACGGGCATTTCCCAATCCATGTGCAATGCCTACGTGTAATTCCACTCCGTTCAGGCGTACTGTGGCTTTTTTGATATTTTCCAATCCCCTTACGGCTTCGAAATCAACTTTTTCCAGTTTTTGACCGGTATAGAGTTCGTAGGCTGTTCTCAGGGCGGCTTCCATTACTCCTCCCGAGGCACCGAAGATAACGCCGGCTCCGGTGGATTCTCCTAAAGGTTGGTCGAAGTCTTCTTCCGGCAGGCTATTGAAATCGATATTGGCCCGTTTAATCAGGGAGGCCAGTTCCCGGGTAGAAATCGAATAATTTACATCCGGGTCGCCGTTTACTTTAAATTCTTCCCGTCCGCATTCGTATTTCTTAGCCAGACAAGGCATGATGGAAACTACGATGAGATTCTCCCGGGGTATACCCATTTTTTCTGCCCAGTACGTTTTGGCGATAGAGCCGAACATTTGCTGAGGAGAACGGGCAGTAGAAGGGATATCCAGCATATCGGGGAACTGGTGTTCGAAGAAATTCACCCAGGCCGGACAACAGGAAGTCAGTATTGGTAAGCGTACATTTTTATCTCCGTTCAGGTATGCGGTAAGCCGGTTCAGCAGTTCCGTTCCTTCTTCCATAATGGTTAAATCGGCGGCAAAATCGGTGTCAAAAACTTTGGCAAATCCTAGTTGCCGGAGAGCTGCAGCCATTTTCCCGGTGACAGAAGTTCCGGCGGGCAATCCGAATTCTTCTCCCAGAGCTGCCCGTACAGCGGGAGCGGTTTGTACGATAACGGTCTTTTGTGGATTATTTAAGTCATTGATCAGCCGGTTCGTATGATCCATTTCTGTCAAAGCTCCTACAGGGCAAACGGCTACACATTGTCCGCAGAAAGTACATTCTGAAGTGGTGAGCGGTTGTTCGAAAGCGGGAGAAATGATTGCGGCGAATCCCCGGTTTATAGCTCCAAGCGCTCCGACTGTCTGTACTTCATTACACATCATCTCACACCTGCGGCAGAAAATACATTTATTCATATCGCGGATGAGGGAAGGAGAGGTTTCTGCTTTGTACGTACTTTGTTCTCCGGCAAACGGGATCTCTCTGATTTTTAATTTGACGGCCAGGCTTTGCAGTTCGCAGTTTCCGGATTTCGGACAAATCAGGCAGTCGTTCGGATGGTCGGACAAAATGAGTTCCAGTACCGTTTTACGGGCATTCAATACCCGCAGAGTACTGGTGTGGACCTTCATGCCGTTTTCGCAGCGGGTAGCACAAGCCGGGGCCAGGTTTTTCCTTCCTTCGATTTCCACTACGCATATACGGCAGGAAGCCGGAAGATTGGTAATACACATATCCTTCAGATTCATATAGCATAGCGAAGGAATGTTTATGCCCACACCTCTTGCTGCCTCGAGTACGGTAGTTCCCCGGGGTACTTCTACGGTGTGGTGGTCTATTTGTAATATTATATTTGGTTCCATAATTTTTTCTCTCATAGTCAATGGGAATATCCTGTTAAATCGGTTCGCTTTACTAAAATTCTATACAATGCTTATCGCCTTGAATTTACATTTTTCCATACAGGTACCGCATTTTATACATTTCGAAGAATCGATGAAATGTGTTTCTTTCCGTTCTCCGATAATAGCATCTACCGGACAATTCCGGGAACACAGTGTACAGCCTACACACAATTGCGGATCGATACGGTAGGACAGTAAAGCTTTACACCGGCCTGCGGGGCATTTGTGGTCCTGAATGTGAGCGATGTATTCTTCCCGAAAATTTTCAAGGGTAGAAAGTACGGGATTCGGAGAGGTTTGTCCCAGACCACAGAGTGCTGTGTCTTTAATGACCTTACTCAGGTTATACAGCATTTCCAGGTCTTCCATCGTCCCTTTGCCTTCGGTAATGCGTGTCAGAATTTCCAGCAGGCGTTTATTCCCGATCCGGCAGGGAGAGCATTTCCCGCAGGATTCTTCTACAATAAATTCCATATAGAATTTAGCTACGGCTACCATACAATCATCTTCGTCCATAACGATCATACCTCCGGAGCCCATCATAGAACCGGCAGCGATCAGGTTATCGAAATCAATGGGGGTATCGAGGTGTTTTTCTGTCAGGCAGCCGCCGGAAGGCCCTCCGGTCTGGACGGCTTTAAATTTCTTTCCGTTTTTGATGCCTCCGCCGATTTCATAAATTACTTCCCGTAAGGTTGTTCCCATGGGAACCTCAATCAGGCCGACATTATTAATTTTACCTGCCAGGGCAAAAACCTTGGTACCTTTGGATTTTTCGGTCCCGATTTGGTTAAACCAATTTGCTCCCCGGGTGAGAATTACGGGTACATTGGCTAAGGTTTCGACATTATTGACGTTGGTCGGTTTATGCAGATAACCCGATTCAGCAGGGAAAGGAGGTTTCATGGTTGGTTCTCCTCTTTGCCCTTCCATAGAGTGGATAAGTGCCGTTTCTTCTCCGCATACAAAAGCTCCGGCTCCATAGCGGATTTCTATTGTAAAATTGAAGCCGGTATTCAGGATATTTTCTCCCAGTAGGCCGTATTCTTCCGCCTGGCGGATAGCGATGCGGAGGCGTTCGATAGCTAAGGGATATTCGGCCCGGATATAGACCAATCCTTTACTGGCACCAATGCTGTAACCGCAAATAGCCATCGCTTCGATGACGGAATGCGGATCGCCTTCCATAATGGAACGGTCCATGAAAGCTCCCGGATCTCCTTCGTCTGCGTTACAAACGACATATTTCTGATCTGCCTGATATTTCCGGGCAAATTCCCATTTCAGTCCGGTAGGGAAGCCTCCACCTCCTCTTCCTCTTAATCCGGAAAGCTTTACTTCCTGGATTACTTCTTCCGGACTCAATTCCGAAAGACATTTGGCCAGAGCTGAATATCCGTCGCGGCCGATATATTCTTCAATATTTTCAGGATTGATAAAACCGCAATTCCGTAAAGCGATACGCAATTGTTTTTTATAAAATCCCATGTGCTTGGAATCGCTGACTGCGGCTTTCTTTTCCGGATCCTTATACAGCAGTCTTTCAACCTTACGTCCTTTTATAATGTGTTCATTGATAATTTCTTCCGCGTCTTCGGGCTTTACCTGTACATAAAAGGTATTGTCGGGCATAATCTTTACAATCGGTCCTTTTTCGCAGAAGCCGAAACAACCGGTGGCAATGACCTGCACCTCTTCTTCCAGGTTGCGCTCTCTGAGGCATTCTTCCATTCTACTGATGATGCTCTTGCTCGACGAGGCGCGGCAACCCGTACCTCCGCAGACAAGAATATGCATTTTATAACTCATAAATAACTGTATTATTAGGTTCTCAATTTCAATACATGCTCTGGTTTAATCTCCTATCGTTTCGTAATTCACAGGAATGATCCCTTCTACTAATTCATCGTGTTTCAGGTACTTCTGAATAATTTCCTCCGCTTTCTCGCAATTGACATGCCCGAATACGATGGGATCTTTTCCCGGTTTGGTAATTTCGACAGTCGGTTCTGCAAAACAATAGCCCATGCAGCCGGTTTGGGTGACAACAGCAGAAATACCGTTTTCTTCGAGATGATTCAGGAAATAATTCATGGTTTCCTTACTTCCGGCTGCAATACCACAAGTAGCCATAGCCACTTTTATTTGTATCATACTTTCGGGATGTTCGCTTTTTTCTCGTAAATCTATTTTAGCTTGTACATTGTCCCTGATTTTTTTCAGGTCAGCTAACGTCTTTATTTTTTCCATAATTTGTCATTTAAGCCTCCGGGGCAATATTAAAAGTAGTTTTATTGATGATTGTTATTTCTAAAGTTTGTCTTCTGTCTTTTTCTGGTTGTAGGCACCTTTTGCGTTTTTACCGTTTTTTCCTGACGGAAAGAAATTTTTATTTGTTTAGCTGACCTTCCGGTCTATAGCATTTCGAAAACGTTTCCGTTGTTTTGAGTATACAGTTTATATTTCCTTTATCTCTTTTTCGTTCTCCCGTATCATTTCTTCGATGCTTCGTATAATTTCAGGCGTATTAATCGGTACTCCTTCTAAAATGGTTTTTACTTCTTCTGTATCAAAGCAAAATTTCCCTTTGGGAGACAAATAGCTGTATTTAAACCTTATTTCCGGGTTAGCCATTACGAGTAACCCGATTGTTCCGGCAACATCTCCCAAAGGAGGCCGGTCCAGGTGAGTATATCCAAAAGTGGCTTCAATTACTGTACCTTTACCTGCTTCGGAGATAATATTCACTTTCCCGCCTGTACGTTCTGCATTCTGTTGTAAAAGTGGAATACCCAGCCCTACTTTACGGACAGTTCTGCTGGTAAAAAACGGATCCCTTACGCGCTTTAAGGTAGCTTCATCCATTCCGCAACCGTTGTCCCGGATCAGGATAGACAAACGATTTTCGTCCAGATGGCCTTCTATCACAATTTCTATTTCGCTTGCCTTTGCCCTTACAGAATTTTGAGCAATATCCATAATATGCGAAGCCAGATCTTTCACCTGTATCTACTTTCGATTTAACTTATTTAGCACCCGTTTACCTTAAAAATGTTAGAAAACGCTTCAAAATTAATTTAAATTTGAATAATTGCAACGATTGCACCCGAAAGAATCTAAAAATAATGAATTTTCATTCTTTTATATTTTGGGTCTTTTTAGCTGTTGCATTGCAGTGCGGATGGCCGTGAAAGAAATTTCATTCAGATTGAATTGGATAAAGCTTTTTCCTATATCTTGTAAATAATGGGCGTCAGAAGCTTGGGTAAACGAATAGGCTGCTAATTCCGGATGAGCATGGAAAAAGGATACTAAATTACAATGCGGACTGAGTTCCAGGGCTTCACAGGAAAGATCCGGGGGGACAAAACCGAGTTGGGAAAGAATGCTGAACCGGCTTTTATCGATATGAGCAGGGATAAAAATGCCGTCCAGGGAATGTACATATCTTTCTACTTCTTCTATACTTTGGTCCAAAGCAGAGATCAGCAGTTTCTTTTCTTCGTAAAGGATTTGATCTTCCAGATCTACGACCACCTGATAACCGAATTTTCCGGGATTATTCGGAAAATCCGGCAAATGTATATCCAGGTATTTCTGAAACCTGTCCAGACGGGTATCATCGGCGAAAAAAGCCAGGCAATGGGCTTCTTCCTGTGTAGTTACTTCAGCTCCTGTCAATACAAATATGCCGAAATTTTTTCCGGCATCCCGGATGATTTTGGATTGACGCGTAGAATTGTGGTCGGTAATACCGATGATATTCAGATTTTTTTTACAGGCTGTTTCCAAAATGGAAAGAGGACTCATTTCCAGATCTCCGCAAGGAGATAAAACGGTATGGATATGCAAGTCTGCCCGCAGCATGGAATATTATTTTTCTGTACGTAAAAGTTCAAATATTTTTCCTGTAATTTCGAATGTCTGAAGAGGGGTACTTAGGATCGGAATGCCTTCCGTTTCACTTTCAGTTGCCGTATCTTCTTCTGGAGCATATCCTTTTACCAGTATGATGGCCGACAATTCTTTCAGGGAAGCAATAGCCATAATATTTTTATGGGTTTGGAGTGTTATCCAGATATTCCCTTCCCGGGCATTTCCCATAACGTCACTCAGCAGGTCGGAAGTATAACCTCCTTTAATTTCCCGGTCCAGACCTGAAGCTCCGCTACAAACTTTCAGATTTAATTTTTCAATCATGTCCTTTACTTTCATACAGAGGGTGGTTTGAGTTGTATAGATTATTGTTTAATTATGCAGGTATTTATTTATTAAATTTTTCCTCTCCCCATACTTTAGCAGAAAGTTCCATTGATTCTTCCGGGGTGATCAGACCTTCTTTTGTAAGAATTTTCTGCATGAATACACATTGGTTGAGTTTTGCTTTTCCTTGGACGACATCCTGAGCCAAGGTATGGCAGGAGGGGGTACCGCATGCTCCGCAATCAATTTGAGGCAATACTTTCATAATACGGTTGATTTTTTCCATTTTTTCCATGGCCACCAGCATGTTTTCGTCTAATTTTTCAATAGAACGGGGAAGTATTTTTCCTGTCAGCCGGATTTGTTCATTCAGAAAATCCCGGTATTGGGGCATTTTATTGACGGTATGATAATTATTTTTGACGTAATTTTCCATCCTTTTCTGTAAGCGTTCTATGGTCAGAAAACGATTATTGATCGTCAGGGCTCCTCCGGCACAGGAATGATCGCAGGCCCTTAATTCCAAAAAGTCGATGTCTGTAATTTCGTCATTTTCCAGTTTTTCCAGAATTTCTATGACATTGTGGATTTCGTCTATAGCCAGGCAACGTCCCTGATAACGGGAAGCTTCCCCGCCGGTAAGGGTCCATTGTATAGATTCGGGAGTTAAGTGATATTGTTCCGGTACTTTGTCTATGGGTTTATCTTTGTTCTTATTGATGGCTAATAAGATTTTGTTGTATATAAAATCCATATTGATGACTCCGTCAACCGAAGATTTTTCTTCGCCCACCGGACTTTTAATGGCGGCTATTTTGGCAGCACACTGAGTGACGAAGAAAACACCGATTTCTTCAGCCGGAATCCCTTTGTCGATAAATTTTTGCCGGACATAGATGGCGGCAATATCCATTACTTGCTTTAAACGGATAATGTGATCGATCAGGGAAGGAAAACGAACCTGAATCAGGCGGATAACAGCCGGACAGGAATTTGAAATAAACGGGCGGAGATGAGAATTTTTCTCCATGTATTTCCGGGTTTCTTCGGAGAGTATTTCAGTCGCTTTATCGACTTCCATCACATAGTGAAATCCCATATTGTGCAATTCCGAAAAGATCTGTTCCTCTGTTATATCCTCGGGAAATTGGCCGATCAGAACGGTGGGCAGCAAAATGATACGGTAGGAAAATTTAAAGATCTGGCTGAAATCGTCCTGTTCTACGATGATGGCTTGTTGCGGGCAGGTTTTCAGGCACATACCGCAGTCAGTACAGGCGGCTTCATTTAAAGAAGCCTTCCCGTTTTTGATGCGGATAGCGGCGGTCGGACACAAATGCATACAATGAGTACATCCCGTGCAGACGGTATCCATAATTTTCAGTGCATGATAAAAAGCTTCTCCCTTCATTTCATTCTCAGTCTTTTCCCCTTATGCCGGTTAAGTCCGTTTTTACTGGGGTTTCAGATAGGTAAGCATCGTTACTTTTGTACCGACATTGATTTCCGATTCTATCTGAAGTTTATCGCAGTTGTTTTGCATGTTCGGTAATCCCATTCCAGCTCCGAACCCCATTTCCCGTACTTCCGGGGAAGCCGTGGAATAGCCTTCCTGCATGGCCAGGTTAATATCCGGGATCCCCGGTCCTTTGTCTGCCACTGTTATTTCAATGGCATCCGTACGGATATGTACCTGTATATTTCCTTCCCAGGCGTGTGCCACTACGTTTACTTCCGCTTCGTAAAGGGCGACGACAATGCGTTTAATCAAGTTACTGTCGACATTCAGTTGCTTCAGTATTTTTTTGATTTCACTGGAAGCCATACCTGCCCGCGAAAAATTACCTCCTTCTATATTGAAATTAAATTCCATCATATCAAAACACTGGTTCTAATCCGGCTTTATACAATTCCCCGCAGACCTTGAACATACTTTGTCTGCATTGCAGTACAGCAATCCCATTCTCCCGGGCGAGTGCCAGCATTTCGGGGGTTACTTTTTTGTTCCGGACAAAAAGGATATAACAGATATCAGACATTTCAGCTGTGCGGAGCACCTGAAGATTGGCCATACCGGTGATTAAAATCATATCTTCTGTGTTCAGGCGTAAAACGTCGCTCATCAGATCGGCTGCAAAAGCCTTTTTTATGTCTTTATTCAGGTGCTGTTCCCCATATACTAGTGAAGCTTCCAGCAGACCAACGATTTCTTTTAATAGCATTTCCGGGATTTTAATCGTTACGAATATAATAAATGCAATCGTTTTATAAAAGGTTTGCCTTTATTTTCTCTTTAAAAAGTTCATCACCTGTTTATTCTTCTCCCTTTCCCTTCTATCAAACATTTACACAGCTGCCCATTTTTACATATGTGCATTTACCCATTTTTAAATCGTAAATCCGATATTAAATAATAAATTGGCAAATAACGATTTATGTTGTGTTTCGTATCCGAACCGGCCTCCCAGGGTAATCGGAAATGGCAAGCGGAAAAGTTGAAGTCCGGCATTGAGTTCGATACCGTACGAATAATAATTCCGGGCTCCTCTCAGCATTTTATCGTGCCCCATATCAAAAAATATGCCGCCATCGATTCGCTTTACATAAAGCACAGAAGTAATGTGCTGGTCCGGAAAAAGGAGCGGTAATTTGTAGTTAGTACGCAGAGTTGTCAATTCATAGCCGTACATATCGATTCCCCGGGGACGAAGTATCTTTTTATCATAATATCCGGTTTTCGGCCGGTTCTGATAACCGCTGTAAATGCCAATGGAATGATTGACGGCGAATCCGGGAAAATAAAATTGTCCGGCTACCCACCATTCGTGTCCTAAATCCATTTTTTTCCAAGGAGTATGTGCATAGCCGCCTTGCAGGATTTGTCCCCAGCGCGGGTGTATTTCCTGTACCGTCATGTAGGTCTGATTCCCGAACATCAGGCCGTATTCCATCAGCTGGTAATAATTGGAAGAAGCTGAGAGCTGGTAAGAACCCGGGGTTGCGGGAGCATAATACAAAGTGTCGTTTATTTGGGTATAGCGGAAATGAGCTTTAGGACTGATATCGGAAATCGCTTCTATTTTATAGCGTACATACGGGGTAATATAACGGCTGTAATTCTTTCTGGAGATATTGAAGGGAAGTTGCATCGTCAATTCTCCTTTAGTGCGGTAAAACCGGCTTCGTATTTCTAAGGTGTCTAACTTCCCTGTTTGAAGATTACGGGCTGTTCCCAGAGCAGAATTTTTGTCCCGTCCGGATTTAAAGTCGAGACTGAAAACCGGCCATATGCCTTTATAGGCGGCGTTTACCATCCATGCGCCTTTGTGGTAGTCGGAATTGAAAATATAACCGGCGGCTAAGGAGAGAGTACTTAATTTATTCTGGGAATAGGCGATAATGCCTCCGTCGATTTCCCCTTCGTATTGATCGATATACACGGGACCCCAGCTATGAAAATTTAAAAGGTGGGTAAATTTCCGGTATCTGCGGGAATCGAAAGTCGAATCGTTATCCAGTTGCAATTGCCAGTTTTCTCTTTTTTTAAGGGAATCTGCCAGGCGGAAATAAGTTTTTTCCAATGGGAGATTTGTAAAACGGTCTGCTTTTATCCGGGCGGGTTTGTACCCGTCTGCAGTGTAAAATGAAAAATAAAGGATATTCCCATTGGCATTAAAATGAGGGAAACGGACCCCGTAGCGGGCATTGAGAATGTTGCGCAAGGTGTCTTCCCCTGCTTTTTTCAGGTAAAAAGAATTATTCCCGTTAAAAGAAGCTCTGAATAATAAAATGCTGTCTTGTTGGATCGGATTGTCCATTTCATACCACATTCCGGGTATGACTACCTCCCTTTTTCCGGTTTGCAGATCGATGGATTCCAGGTGAACTCCGGTTGTATTCTGGACAATTGTCGTAATTTTCCCGTTTGCATACGAAGGATGGATGAAAAGCTCGTCTTTCCGGGCTTTGATGCGTTGGAGTTCGGTTTTCATCCGGGAATCCAGAATAACGAGAGACGCCTGATTTTCTTCGTCTATTTCAATAGCACCCCAGTTTTTTCCTACGGTAAAGGGAGAAAAGCGGTTGTGCGGACTTTTGTGATAACGGTATTTGCCTTTGCGAAGGTCGTAACTGGTCAGGCATTGTTTGCCTCCGTGTTCCCAGCGAAAGTTAGGCCGGTATTCTGCCCACACCAGTTTATTGTCGTGGTATATAAACTTGGTGTCCTCCAGTGTCCCGCTTCGGGTAAGTATTTTTTCTTTTTCCCCGTCCAGTAAGACAAAAGCTCCGCTTTCCCGTAGACCTTTTTTATAGGCGATGACTTTTCCCTCCGGCAGGGGAATAGGATACAGATAGTTTGTATAACTTTTATTAAAAGTAGGAAGGGTGTCGAAATCATTGTGTATGTCTTTTACTTCCTGCGTCCAGATTTGTTTTAATTCGGCAAAATTATCGTGATAAAGAGTACGTTTTGCGTCCCGGTAAGTGTTGGCTTTTTTCACGCTGTCGGCATTGATAAAGAGTGAGCGGAAAGTCGAATCGTTCCAGACGCTATCGCGTTTTGCTTTTAAAGTCCGTTTCAGACTGGTAGCAAAAGGAGCGAGGCTAAACGGTTTTCGTCCGATCCGGTTTAAAGCATCGGACCAGATGGCATTGCCGTAATTGACCCGGGCATTTGCGACCATAAAATAACCCAGGGTATAACGGTTGGGTACAAAATCTTTGTCCGATCCATTAGCTGCTTTGAAGTAGGAATAAATCCCTTTATCGAGAACCTGAGCTTTCATTTCATTAATAAATTCGGGGGATCTGCCCCGTCCCAGGTGACCGACAGCTGTTTCGAAAGTAACGGCATCTCCTTCCATAAACCAAAGGGGGAGATACAGACCGGTAATGGCAATGGTTATTTGTTCTCCGAAAAGGTAATACAGAATTTTTGTCAGGCCTTGGTTGACTTTATCGATCTGGACCACATGCCGGAATTCGTGTACGCACAAATGTTCCAGCCAGGAATCGGAAGGATCCTGAGGAGGAAGGGTATACAAATCTGCTTTCCGTGGGGCCCAGGCTACACTTCCGTTGGATACCCCCCCATTTGCGTGGACAACCAGGGATATCCGTATGGGTTTGTGGGCCAGAGAATTAGTGTGCTGGTATAAAGCTGCAAAAATATTGGCAATTTTCTGAGCATTTTCTTCGAAATAATCCGGATAAATAATCTGAAAATCGGTGGTCTTTATTTGCTTCCAGCGTAAAAATGCCGGATCCTGTCCTAAATCTACAAACTGGGCTTTCCCGGAAAAAGGAAGGAGGAACAAAAAGAATACAAATAACCTTTTTATTTTCATAATTCAATATTTCCAAAGATTTAAACGACTAAAATATAGTTTAGATTTTAAATTTTATCAAAAAAAACAAATAAAATTCTAAGGAAAATGCTGTTGTACTTTCAGCAGTAGGAATATTGGATTCGGAAAACTTTCCCTACCTTTGCATAAGCGTAAAGATTGACTTATGGAAAATATTGCGGAAAAAATAGTATCGTTAAGAAAGTTGCTTGAATATCATAATGATAAATATTATATCGAGAATGCTCCGGAGATTTCCGATCGGGAATTTGACCGCTTGATGCAGGAGCTGGAAGAACTGGAAGCTGCCCATCCCGAGATGTATGATCCGAATTCTCCTACTCAGCGGGTAGGACAGGATATCAACCGCGAATTCACCCAGGTATTGCACAAATATCCGATGTTATCTTTGGGAAATACATACAGTGAGGAAGAACTGAGGGAATTTGATGTACGGGTAAGAAAGACGGCCGGAGATGTGCAGTATGTTTGTGAGCTGAAATACGATGGATCTTCTATCAGTCTTACTTATACAAAGGGGGAATTGACACGGGCGGTTACCCGTGGAGACGGGGTCAGGGGGGACGATGTAACGGCAAATGTGAGGACCATCCGGACCATTCCTTTGAGACTGCATGGAGATTATCTTCCTGAATTTGAGATCAGGGGGGAGATTCTGATGCCTTTTGCCGTATTTAACCGTTTGAATCAGGAGAAAGCGGAGGCAGGGGAGGCTTTGTTTGCGAATCCCCGGAATGCGGCTGCCGGTACTCTTAAATTGCAGAATTCAGCATTGGTCGCCCGAAGGGGACTGGATTGCTTCCTGTATTATATTCCCGGGGAGATTACCCCTTCGGATACTCATTACGGAAATTTACAGAAGGCCAGGGAATGGGGATTCCGTATCCCTCCTTATATTGAATTGTGTGATAGTATGGAGGAAGTGTGGAATTTTGTAAAAAAATGGGATAAAGAGCGGATTCATTTACCGGTCCCGATCGATGGAATTGTGGTAAAAGTGAATGACCTGGAAAAACAGAAGCTTTTGGGATATACGGCGAAATCTCCGCGTTGGGCGATTGCCTATAAGTTCAAGGCAGAACAGGAAGAAACTCCGCTGGTCAGTGTCTCTTATCAGGTAGGACGGACGGGGAGTATTACGCCTGTAGCTAATCTGGAACCGGTTCATCTGGCGGGAACTGTCGTAAAACGGGCCTCTCTGCATAATGCAGATATCATTGCCGAATTGGATTTGCATGAACAAGATACGGTATATGTAGAAAAAGGGGGAGAGATAATACCCAAAATTGTTGGGGTTGACCGGAACCGGCGGAAACCCGGTAGTCTCCCCGTAGAATTTATCACTCATTGCCCGGAATGTGGTACGGAGTTGGTGAGGGTGGAGGGAGAGGCAAATCACTATTGCCCGAACGAAGAACATTGTCCTCCCCAGATAGCCGGAAAAATAGAACATTTTGTAAGCCGGAAGGCCATGGATATAGAGGGGATGGGAGAGGAGACCATTGATTTGCTGTTGGCAAAGAAATACATCCGGAATGTAGCGGATATCTATGAATTACCATCCAGAAGGGAGGAATTAATCGGACTGGAAAAAATTATTTACCCCCGGATTTATGAAGTGAGTAGTATTCCTTTGGCTAAAATTATCTATGGTTTTGAAATCGGGCTGAAAAATATTTCCGCCCGGAATGCCCTTCTTTTAGCGGAGCATTTTCCGTCTCTTAAAGCTTTGTCAGAAAGTAGTAAGGCTGAATTAGCGGCTCTGCCCTGGTCAACTGCGGAAGAAGGGGAAAAGGCGGTGAACCGGATACAGGAGTATTTCCGTATGCCTTTTAATGAAACGCTTGAACGCCTGAAGGGGGCGGGGGAAGTGGCTGATATTCCCTTGGATTATGTGATATATGCTTTGAATATCCCGGGTATTGAGTTTCATCAGGCAGAATTACTGACGTCGGCATTCGATTATATTTACGAACTGGCAATCGCAAGTCCCGCAGAAATAGCGGCAATAGAAGGTATTACAGAAGAAGATGCTGCCCGCATCCGGCAGTTTTTCGCCGGAAATGAAAAACTGGTCCGGAAATTGAATACCTTAAATGTTTATCGTATACAGGAAAAAACGGCAGACAATCTGATTGCCGGTATCGAAAGATCCAAATCGGCAGGTTTTCCAGCTTTTCTGTATGGTTTGGGGATTCGTTATATCGGAGAAACGGCTTCCCGGAATTTAGCGAAGAGTTTTAAAAATATTCATAATCTGATGCATGCGACTTATGAGCAACTGATAGAAGTAGCAGACGTCGGGGAACAAATGGCAGCGAGCTTGTTGAAATATTTCAGCAAAGAGGAGAACCGGAAATTAATAGAACGGATGTTAGCGTATGGAGTAAAGGGTGAAATAGGGGAAGAAGAAGGGGAAAGTGATATCTTTCAGGGAATGACTTTCGTAATAACGGGTACTTTAAGTCGCCCGAGAGAATATTTCAAAGAGATTATTTTGAAGGCTGGCGGTAAGGTAAGTGATTCTGTATCTGCTAAAACCGCTTTCCTTTTGGCCGGAGAAAATGCCGGTAGCAAATGGAAAAAAGCAGAGAAATTGGGTATCCCCATTATAGATGAGGAGAAATTTCGGGAGATGATTAACGATAAGTAATAATAATTTTTATTTTTCAATATCAATTCTCAGTGGAATATATTACCTTTAACATGTCAAATACGACTGAGAAATTTAAATGTAAGTCGTTTATTATCAGGTGAAATGGGGAAAAGTGATACGAAAAGATTAAAGCAAATTATGACATCTGCCGGTGAAGAAGCCCGGCGATTGGGAAATTCAAAAATTTATCCGGAGCATTTATTTTTGGGATTACTCCGGTTAAATCAGGGAAGAGCGATCGATGTGCTTGTGGCATTGGGATTAGATTTTTATGAAGTAAAAGAAAGAATAGAAGAAAAATTAGAGAAAAAAAAGGATAAACAGGACGACTCTGAGCTTGATTTTACCCTGGCTTCCAACAGTATTC
This sequence comes from uncultured Odoribacter sp., assembly GCF_937966165.1. NCBI lineage: Bacteria > Pseudomonadati > Bacteroidota > Bacteroidia > Bacteroidales > Odoribacteraceae > Odoribacter > uncultured Odoribacter sp. The sequence goes on along the minus strand of NZ_CALCLB010000012.1, from coordinate 107,420 downwards.
TGAAAAAGGTAATGGAAGAAGCATTGAAATTAGGAGATGAGCAAATTGAATCAGAGCATGTGATGTTAGCTATATTGCGGACGGAATCGGGCTTTGTTTCCAAGCTTTTTAAAACAATGGGAATAGATTACGAAATCTTTAAGGAGCAATTATTAAAAGAACGGGCCCGAATGCAGTCGGATTATAAGGAAGACTCGGATGAAGATGAGGATATGGGGGAAAATGACCCGCTTTACAATCCTTATCGTCAGCAGGGAGCAAGCCGTTCGGATACGCCTGTTTTAGATAATTTCGGAATCGATATTACCCGTGCAGCAGAAGAGGGGACTTTGGACCCGATAGTGGGACGTGAGCGGGAAATTGAGCGTTTGGCCCAGATTTTGAGCCGGCGGAAAAAGAATAATCCGGTGTTAATCGGAGAACCGGGGGTAGGAAAATCCGCTATTGCCGAAGGTTTGGCTATCCGGATTATGCAGAAAAAAGTATCGAGGGTGTTGTTTGATAAGCGGGTGGTAGCCCTGGATATTGCTTCGATTGTAGCCGGCACAAAGTACAGGGGACAATTTGAAGAACGGATGAAGGCCATACTCAACGAACTGGCTAAAAATAAGAATATCATATTGTTTATCGACGAAATACATACTATTGTCGGGGCAGGAGGTTCCGGAGGGAGCCTGGATGCAGCCAATATGCTGAAGCCGGCTTTGTCGAGAGGAGAAATTCAGTGTATCGGTGCGACTACACTGGATGAATACCGCCAGAATATTGAGAAGGACGGGGCTTTGGAGCGCCGTTTCCAAAAAGTACTGGTAGAACCGACTACTTTTGAAGAAACGGTAGAGATTCTGAATAATATCAAGTCCCGCTATGAAGACCATCACAATGTAAGATACACCCCTGCAGCCATAAAGGCTTGCGTCAAACTGACCATGCGTTATATTTCCGACCGTTCTTTGCCGGATAAGGCAATTGACGCTTTGGATGAGGCCGGTTCCCGGGTACATATTACCAATATCAACGTACCTCCTGTAATTGAAGAACTGGAAAAAGCCATAGAGGAAATCAAGGAGAAGAAAAAAGAAGCTGTTAAACAGCAGAATTTTGAAGTGGCGGCAGCTTTCCGGGATAAAGAACGGCAGATGTCCGTTTCTTTGGAACAGGAAAAGGAACATTGGCAGAAAGAGCTGAGTGAAAACCGGATTACAGTAGATGAAGAGCAGGTTGCGGAAGTTGTGGCGATGATGACGGGAGTACCTGTAAAACGGATTGCAAAAACCGAAGGGATGAAATTGCTGCAAATGCACGATGAACTGGCTGGCAGTGTGGTTGGACAAAATGAAGCGATTGAAAAGATTGTAAAAGCTATTCATCGGAACCGCGCGGGCTTGAAGGATCCTAACCGCCCGATCGGTTCTTTTATTTTCCTGGGACCTACAGGTGTCGGAAAAACACAGTTGGCAAAGGTCTTGGCGAAATATTTATTCGATACGGATGATGCGTTGATCCGGATTGATATGAGTGAATATATGGAGAAGTTTGCTGTATCCCGTCTGGTCGGAGCTCCTCCGGGTTATGTGGGATATGAAGAAGGCGGGCAGCTGACCGAGAAAGTAAGGAGGAAACCTTATTCTGTCATCTTATTGGATGAAATAGAAAAAGCACATCCCGACGTGTTCAATATTCTGTTACAATTGCTTGATGACGGGCAGTTGACCGATAGCCTGGGAAGAAGAGTGGATTTTAAAAATACGATTGTGATCATGACTTCCAATATCGGAAGCCGGCAATTGAAAGATTTCGGAAGGGGAATCGGTTTCGGACGCGAAGATCGCACTACTGACAGCGATTATGCCAAAGGAGTGGTTCAAAAAGCGTTGAAAACGGCTTTTGCTCCGGAATTCCTGAATCGTATCGATGATGTGATTATTTTCAATGCTTTGACAAAAGAGAATATTCACCAGATTATTGATATCGAACTAAAAGGATTGATGAAACGGGTAAAAGATTTGGGCTATTCCGTGAAAATTTCAGATGCTGCCAAAGAATTTCTGACAGAGAAAGGGTATGATCCCCAATATGGGGCGCGTCCTTTAAAACGGGCTATTCAGAAATACCTGGAAGATGAATTGGCAGAAGTGATTATCAAAGGAAATGTACCCGAAGGCGAAATCCTGGAAGTAGATTGCGATAAGGAGCACGACAAAGTTATTGTGAAATAAAAGTCCCTTGTAAGGTTTCTGGTAAAAAGTGACTTTCCCGAAAATACGTGCTTTGGTACAATAAATAAAGCTCCCTATAGGGAGCTTTATTTATTGATTATCAGTAGTTTATGGATTCATATCGATTTATCAGAACCGAAAATTTATTCACCGTTGAGTGAAAGGACTCTGCCGAACCGGACACAGATATCGGCATTGAAAAAGCAATTTTTCAGTTGATTTTTCTTTTATTTTGTTTCGTCTTGAATCAGATCGATTTGCTTTTCGATGATTTGTTCCAGAGAGATAAATGACTCTGTCTTGGCTATTCCGGGTATATTCTGTAAAGTGTTGATCAGCACATCCATAAGATGTTGATGATTATTGCACCTAAGTTTTAACAAAAAAGCGTAATGACCGGTAATAAAATGGCATTCAATGATTTCCGGAATTTTTTCCAGTTCTTTGACGACGGATTTATACTGATGGGCATTATCGAGAGTAACTCCGATAAAAGCACATATTTTTAATCCCAAAGCCCTGGGTTTAACAATAAAACGGGACCCTTCAATAATCCCGGCATCTTCCATTTTTTTAACCCTTTGGTGGATAGCTGCTCCCGATATTCCGCATTCTCGCGCAATCTCCAGGAAGGGTACCCTGGCATTTTTGACAAGGTAAGAAAGTATTTTTTTATCTATGTCGTCAATTTGATATTTCATGGTTTTATCATTTAAGCGAATCGTTTTGTAATTATCTTGTTTAACGGAAATTCAAAACACTGTAGAGTTGTTTCCGTTGTTTATAGTATCCTTTCCCTTCTTCGTTTGTGATCGATTTGATAACGTTGTCGATCAGATTATTGAAAATCGTTGTAAAAGTAAAACCTTCCGGCGGATAGATTTCAGGGTTATGAATATCGTTCAGCTTGGCAATAAACATGCGGGCAATCATTTCGCTGGATACATCGTTTTTGTACATCCCTTGTTCCATCCCTTTTTCAATATTGATTTTAATTTTTTCATATATAAAATCCGCACGTTGATTCAGATGGGTTATATAGAGATCCGGGAACGTCTTTGCCAAAGCCATGGTAACAGAAGGGGTGACATTGAAAAAGCGATTGTTGATTTCATTGCTTACGATGAGCATAATATCGATCGCATTCCATCCGTCAAAATTGTATTCGTTGAAAATTTCTTCAAAACATTTCCTTTCGTGACTGAGAATTGCATCTACGATCTCTTCCCGGTTTCTGAAATTCTCTTTCAGTTCGGTTGTCGTTAAACCCACTTTTTTCAGGTGCTCTTCATTAAAGTCATTTATGCCGTATCGGTAAATATAATTTCTTAGCTTTTCAGCTAACTGAAGCTTTTTGTCCTCCATGTTTTTACCACATTTAGTTTAATGGTGTAAATATAGTAAACAAATATCAAACGGAACGCGTTCCGCTTATAAATTATAATATTTATTGCTTTTATTCTTAAAAAAATACATTTTTAGAGGAGAGAATATATAGAAATTATAGTTGGTAAAACAGCCGATCGGATTAGGATTTTAAATATATGTATATAAAAGTGTTCCGGTATGAAAATAATTAATGGTTATCCTTGTCAGCATAAATACCCCTTTTCCTGTTCACTGATAAAAATCTTTTTCCCCCGCTTGAACAAGGAAACATTTAAATCTTTCCTTTCCCCGGTATCTTTTCCTGTAATGAAGGCTACTGAACTTTCTTTTATTTGAGAGGTATTAATAATTTTGTTTTTTTACCTTTGTCGGAAATACGAGAAGAGCTGATTATGAAAAAACTGATATTATTATTTTTATTATTGGAGGGAATTACCGGGTATGCAGTGGAGTATAAAACCCGTTTAGTTGTCGGAATTACTATCGATCAGTTTTATCCGGAATGGCTGACTTTATACCGGAACGATTTGAGGGAAGGGGGATTGAGACGTCTTATGCAGCAGGGGAAGAAAGCGATGGCTGATTATGATTATCTTTATACGCAGACGGGAGTGGATCAGGCGAGTATTTATACGGGTGTACTCCCGGTGGAGCACGGTATTGTCTCCCACGATTGGTACGACCGTTTGCGGAAGAGAAGGGAGAATAACGTCAGGGCGGAAGATTTTTCAGAGATCGGAGGGAGTTTTGCTCCGGGGTATGCGCCTGTACAGCTTCAGGCTATGACCTTGGGATGTGCCATGAAAAAAGAGAATATTTTTTCGAAGGTTTACAGTATTGCCATGAATCCGGAAGATGCCGTATTGAGCGGAGGAACTTGTGCGGATATGGCTTTTTGGTTTAGTGAGAATAGCGGTACCTGGGTATCTTCTGATTTTTATGCCGATTCGCTTCCTGCCTGGTTGAAAAATTACAATACTACCGTAGAGAGTGATTTCTTTATCCGAAGGGGATGGATGCCTTTGTCGGAAGAAGAAGATCGTACGGCAACCGTGAAATTTAAAAATAAATCAGGGGGAGGGAGTTTTTTCTACGATATAATGCAGGCAAAACGTAAATTTGATACCTACCGGGTATTAAAAGCGACCCCTTATGCCAATACCTTAGTAGAGCAACTGGCAGAGAAATTGATTGTTGAAACTAGTTTGGGGAGGGATAACGATGCGGATTTACTGGCTTTGACTTTTTCTTCACTGGATTATATGAACCGTGATTTCGGTATATATGCACGGGAGTTCCGGGATCTGGTGTTGCGTTTGGACCGGGATCTGGAGAAATTGTTCACCTTATTGGATACCAAAGTCGGGAAAGAAAATTATACTGTATTCCTTACTTTCTCAGAAGCCCGGGAATTATTACCGGAGGAATTGGGAGAGATGCGGATACAGGGAGGTTATTTCAGTATTTTTAAATCTGTTGCACTTCTGAAGTCTTATATGGGACTAATTTACGGAGAGGGAGACTGGATTTCTGACTATGATGCGGGACAAATTTATCTGGACCGCGAATTGGTGGAAAGAAACAAAATTTCGTTAAAGGATATGCAGGATAAGGTAGCCGATTTTATGATCGAATTCGAGGGGATTTCCAAAGTATTGACGGCTTATTCCCTGACCCGGAATGCATTTTCCCACGGTTCGGAAATGCTGATGCAGAATGCTTATTCCCAGAAAAGGAGCGGGGATATCTTGTTCTGTTTACAGCCGGCTTGGATACCGGATTTGAAAGACCGGGAAGATAATTATTTCCGGTATAGCAAACGGAATAAAGTTCCTGTATATTTTTACGGAGCCGGAATAAATGCTTCCCTGGCGGGAGAGTGTTATATGGCGGATATTTTGCCTACTTTATGTAAGATTATGGGCATTACTCCCCCTTATACGGCAAAGGGGAAGGCGCTCTTTCAGTAAGGAGGAGGCTATTTTGTCTTTTGCGTAGAAGCCTGGGCCGTATTTTCGTATTTGATCTTTTTAATGCGCCTGTTGTCGACATCCAGGATGGTAAATTTATGCTCTTTGTAGGTGATGATATCGTTCTTTTTGGGAAGTTCCCCTTTGATTTCCAGAATAAGCCCTGCCAGGGTATCCGCTTCTCCTTCTATTTCTTCGAAACTGTCGTCTTCCAATCCGGTTATTTTTTCAAAATCATTCAGTAGCGTATGTCCTTCGAAAATGAATGCGTTGTTTTTGATTTTAATATAAGTCCTTTCCTGTTCGTCTGTCTCGTCGTTAATTTCTCCTACGATTTCTTCCAGAATATCTTCCATGGTAACAATTCCGGAAGTTCCTCCGTACTCATCGACCACAATAGCCAGATGTACCTTTTTGGACTGGAATTCTTCCAGCAAATCGTTGATTTTTTTGGTTTCCGGAACGAAATATGCCGGACGGATGAGGCTTTGCCATTTAAAGTCTTCTGTCTCTCCCAAATGAGCGAGTAAGTCTTTGATATAGAGAATTCCTACGATATTATCCAGATTTTCTTCATAAACCGGCATACGGGAATAACCGTGTTCGATAATGACTTCCCGGATATGATCGAAATGATCTTCCTGATCGATCGCGATCACATTAATACGGGGCTGGATAATGTCGATTGCATAAATATTACTGAAACGGACAATGCCTTCCAGGATTTCTTTTTCTTCATTGATATCCGAATCTTTGGTCAATTCGAGGGCTTTGGAAAGCTGATCGATGGAAATACTGTTTTTCTTTGCAATCTTTTTACTGATGAGAGAAGTTGAACCGATTAGCAGAGCCGACAACGGACGGAATACCACCCCTAAAAAAGTCAGTGGAGCAGCCATAAAGATCGCCATAGACATGGCAGAGCGGTTTGCATATAACTTGGGGATGATTTCTCCGAAAAGTAAGATGACAAATGTAACAACCACTACTTGTATAAAAAAGCCCAGCAACGGATTAGCAGAAAAATCGAACAGCGAATCGACCAGATAAGAAGAAAGAATGACGATGCCTACGTTTACAAAATTGTTTGAAATCAATATCGTAGCCAGTAGTTTTTCCGGCTTTTTGTACAGATTGCATACTTTTTCGTATCCTTTTTGCCGGAGTTCTTCCAGTTGTCCGGGAGTAAGGGAAAAATAAGCTACTTCTGAACCGGATATCGCTGCGGAGGAAAAAAGCAGCAGTAGTAAGATAATAATGTAAATTAAATCGATAAAATTAAACGGGCCGGCAGTTATATCCGAGACGGCACAGATAAGTTCAGTTTCCAAAATTTATATTATTAGTTAAACATCAAGCATCTGCAAAATTTGTAAATGCGTAACGGAAATTTTATAATGCCTGTCTGCGCGTACAGGCATTATAAGTTCCGTTTTTAGAAAGGCAGATCATCACTGTCGTCCGGTGCCGGGGTATTCACGGGGGCAGAAGAAGCTGCATTGGCGGCAGTTGTCCGGTTAGGCATATCGGAACTGTCCTGACGGCCGAAAGACAACATCTGCATATTATCGGCATAAATTTCAGTAGTGTATCTTTTCACTCCATTCTGATCATCCCAGGAACGGGTACGGATCCGGCCTTCAATATAAAGGCGCATTCCTTTTTTGACGTATTTTTCTACAATTTCAGCCAAACCTCTCCACAAAACAATATTATGCCATTCCGTTTGGTCTACTTTTTCCCCATTCTTATTTTTGTAGCTTTCTGTGGTTGCCAGCCGTAAATTCGCAACAGCCACACCACCGTCCAGATACCGAACTTCAGGATCGGCTCCGACATTTCCTATTAAAATTACTTTATTCACCATAATCAGCCGGTTTAAATTTTACACAAGTTACGAAAAAAACAGCTATTTTAAAACCTATTTTTCATCAAAAATTATTGAATGCGAATTTAATAATAAATTATGGGAATCGGAAGATTCAGGAGAAGTTTTTACAGGATTTGAAGAAAAGAAAGGAGGTGCAGAGTAAAAATGGATGTCGTAAGAAATGAAGATATTTTTTGCGATTATTGTAAATAACATGCTCGTCCGCCTAATTATTTACAAATGATATTTATTTTTAATCCTTTCGTGTTTATATTTATATAAAAATTTATTTTAACGGTGATTATTGCACCTTTCCTCTTTTTTGAAAAAGATAGAAATTATGGCATAAGAGTATATCGTTCGGACGTTTACCCTTTGAACTGTTTTCCTGTTCAAAAATGTCCAAAGGTAAAAAAGTAAGAGGGGAAGATGTGTAACCTATAAGGGGGATTATCGGTTTAATCCGGTCACTGACACCGGAAAGTTCCTTTGCCGCAGTTCGTCGGATGAGTTTAAATCAGGTATAAAATTCTTATCTCCAAATATTTAAATGTTTACACCTTTGTACTTTTAAACCGTTAAACATTTTTACATTTAAATGTTTAAACCTATTTCTCCTTAATTCCAATTAAAGGAATATTTCTTTGTTTTTACTGTGCCTGCGGAAGATTTATTCGTCCTAACGTATGGGAAATCTGCATTTTTTAATGAAAAAATTCAAAGGTTTGTTTCATTGTTTGAGGAAAAGGCTTATATTTGCAGACTGAAAACAGACGAAAAGAAATAAATTATTGAATATTAAATATTTATAGAAAATGACTAAAGCGGATATTGTTAACGAAATTTCGAAAACAACCGGGATTGAAAAAGTAGCGGTGCAGGCTACAGTAGAGGCTTTCATGGAGTCAATAAAGAATTCCGTAGTTGGTGGTAAAAATGTGTATTTGAGAGGATTCGGTAGTTTTGTCGTAAAGAAAAGAGCAGAGAAAACAGCCCGGAATATTTCAAAGAACGTGACCATTAAAATTCCTGAACACTTCATTCCTTCATTTAAACCTTCCAAAAGTTTTGTGACAGAAGTTAAAGGTAAAGTAAAAAAATAAGAAAGGAGTAGATTATGCCAAGCGGTAAAAAAAGAAAAAGACATAAGATGGCTACTCACAAACGCAAAAAGAGACTGAGAAAGAATCGTCATAAGAAGAGATAGTCAGAGTTTGTGAGTTGCGAAGGTAAACCTAAAGAACCGAAGTTCTTTAGGTTTATTTAATTATAAAAATGAAACCGGAAAAAGAAGTCCGGCGTTTCTATTTGTCTTCTAACAGACATTGGTTTATAAGTAGTGTTTATCAATGAACAGTGAGTTAGTTATTGATGTCAGGGCAGATGAAATCATCATCGCTTTGTTGAGAGAGAAAAAACTGATTGAACTGACGAAAGAGAAAACGAGCGTTCAGTTTGCAGTAGGGGATATTTACCTCGGGAAGGTTAAGAAAATTATGCCCGGGTTAAATGCTGCTTTTGTAAATGTCGGGTATGAGAAGGATGCTTTTCTTCATTATTTGGATTTAAGTCCGCAGTTTCACTCCTTGGATAGTTACATCAAACAGTGTATTGCCCGTAAAGGTTTGCCTGTGGCCAAGCTGAAACTGGAACCGGAAATTAGTAAAGTCGGAAAAATTTCCGATATACTGACGGTAGGGCAGTGGGTAGCCGTGCAGGTAGCTAAAGAACCCATTTCTACAAAAGGACCGCGGCTTACCTCAGAATTGAGTATTGCCGGACGGAATCTGGTGCTTATGCCTTTTTCAGAAAAGGTTTCCGTTTCCCAGAAAATTAAATCGCCAGAGGAACGGAAAAGATTAAAACGGCTTATCGAAAGTATCAGACCTAAAAACTATGGGGTGATTGTTCGGACGGTAGCTGAAGGGAAAAAAGTAGCCCAGTTCGACAGTGAACTCAAGGAATTGGTGGAAAGGTTTGAGACAGCTTTTAAACATATACGGGATATTGAACCCCCGAAATTGATTCTGGGAGAGATCGATCGCACAAGTGCTTTTCTACGTGATATATTGAATCCCTCATTTGAAAATATTTATGTAAATGATATCACGTTGAGTAAAGAAATCAAACACTTTCTGAGTACGATCGCTCCGGAAAAAGAAGATATTGTCAAATATGTTTCCCCGGAAATCCCCATACTCGATCATTTCGGGGTAGATAAACAGATCAAATCTTCTTTGGGAAAAACGGTTTCGTTTAAAAACGGAGCTTACCTCATTATTGAACACACCGAGGCTTTCCATGTCATTGACGTAAATAGTGGGAACCGGGCAAAATTGGGAGACGACCAGGAATCGAATGCCCTGGAAGTAAATCTGGCTGCTGCAGAAGAGGTGGCCCGACAGTTGCAGTTGAGGGATATGGGAGGAATTATTGTTATCGATTTTATCGATATGCAACTGGCCGAAAATCGTCAGAAGTTGTTCGATAAGATGAAAACCTGTATGGAAATCGATCGGGCAAAACATACGATATTGCCCTTGAGCAAGTTCGGTTTGATGCAGATTACCCGTCAACGGGTAAGGCCCGAGATGACAGTAGATACCATGGAGGTTTGTCCCGTCTGCCACGGTACCGGAAAAGCTGAAGCCGCTATACTGGTGATTGACAAGATTGAAGACCAGCTGGAATACATTGCGAAAGAGAAAAAATGTAAAAATATTGTATTAAAAGTACATCCTTTTGTGGGAGCTTATTTAAAGGAAGGTTTCTTTTCTTTACGATTAAAATGGGCTTTCCGTTACCGGGTTTCTTTAAAGGTAGTAGATGTTCCTTCTTATTACATTTATGAATATCACTTTTATAATCAATATAAACGGGAAATTGCGGATTGATAATGTTTAACTGTTTAAGGAAAGGGAAAATGTTATGATTCCGGGTGAATGATTTTGGGGGAAGGGAAGGATATCGGGATAAAGTTACGGTTCTGGAGGGGATAGCAGAACCGATTTTTTTAAGTAGAAAGTGACCATAAGGAAAACAGAGAATACTCATTTCTCGTTAAGATTTTTCGGATATTCGTGTGCTGTTCACTGAAACCTTACCTCTGATAGTTCGTTTTTCATTAATTAAATGTTAAATAGGGAACAGACTTTCGTCTGGGGGAAAAATTAGTTCTATTTTTGTTTCCGGATAGTAAACTGTTGCAGGAGAATTATACACTTCAATTTAATTATATATTCATTTATGAAAAAAGGATTATTTACTTTTTTACTGACTTGTATTTTAGGTGTAATGGCATTGAGTGCGCAGGTAGAAAACCCGGCAACCTGGACATTCACCCAGAAAGATTTGGGGAATGGGGAATACGAGCTGACTATGCAAGCAATTCTGGAGCCGGGTTGGAAAGTGTATTCTATGTTTACGCCGGAGGGCGGACCTTTGGCTACAACTTTGACATTGAATGAGGAGGGAAAGGGTGTTGAATTTATCGGTAAGGCCGTTGAAAATGAACCTCAGAAACATTTCGATGAATTATTCGATGTGGATGTCTGGTATTTTGAAAGCGAATATATTATTAAACAAAAGATAAAGGTGACAGATCCTGTCTTAGCTGCAGTAAAAGGTACATTGGAATATCAGGTCTGTCAGCAGGGGCAGTGTATTATGTTCGATACCGATTTTGAGATCCCTCTCTCCGGACATCAGCAGGATGTTAGCCGGGAAACGGTAACAGAACAAATACAGCCGGCAACAGGAGATCACAAAGGGGATGAATCTTTGTGGACATTTTTCTGGTTGGCTTTTATTGCCGGTTTGGCAGCTGTAGTGATGCCTTGTGTATTTCCGATGATTCCCATGACGGTTTCTTTCTTTATGCATGGGGATGCGAATAAGGCGAAAGCCAAGGCCAAAGCTTTGTTTTTCTCTTTATCTATTATCGTAATCTATACGATACTGGGAGTTGTCGTTTCTATTCTTTTGGGACCGGATTTTATTAATTGGCTGAGTACGAATTGGGTACCGAATCTGTTCTTTTTTATCATTTTCATGATATTCGCTGCCTCTTTTTTCGGGGCATTCGAAATTGTACTTCCTTCCTGGCTGGTCAATAAATCCGATAAGCAGGCGGATAAGGGCGGATATGTAGGAGCTTTCTTTATGGCTTTTACCCTGGTCCTGGTTTCTTTCTCCTGTACTGCCCCGATTGTCGGGACGGTTTTAGTTGAGGCTGCCCGGGGGTCTGTATTGCGGCCCATCATCGGTATGCTCGGGTTTTCCCTTGCTGTTGCCTTACCATTCGGTTTTTTTGCTTTTTTCCCTTCAAAACTGAGTAATCTGCCCAAGTCGGGAGGGTGGTTGAATTCAGTAAAGGTCGTTTTGGGATTTATAGAAATTGCTTTGGGGCTTAAATTTTTGATGGTAGCCGATCAGACATATCATTGGGGATTACTGGACCGGGAAGTGTATATCGCCATTTGGGTAGCCGTATTTACTTTGCAGGGCTTCTATCTGATGGGTAAACTGAAGTTTAAAAACGACAGTGATCTGTCCTATATCGGGGTGCCCCGCCTTGCTTTTATTATCGCTACTTTTGCTTTTGTTGTTTATTTAATTCCCGGAATGTTCGGAGCTCCGCTGAAAGCCCTGGCCGGTTATTTACCTCCTCAGGAGACTATAGATTTTGATGTCAACCGGATTGTGAGGGATAATGCAAAGGAAATTATGAAGAGCGGCATAGCTGTCGGGGGAACAAATAGCCGGACTATGTCAGAGGCATGCGAAGATCCCAAATATGCTGATTTTTTGCATTTGCCTCATGGTATAGATGGTTATTTTGATTTTCAACAGGCTTTGAAATGCGCCCGGGCTCAGGATAAACCTTTGTTTATTGATTTTACCGGTCACGGATGTGTCAATTGCCGGGAAATGGAACAGTCTGTATGGTCTGACCCCCGTATTTTAGATATGCTGAAACACGATTATGTGGTGGTTGCCCTGTATATCGATGATAAAAAATCATTGCCGGAAAATGAATGGTATGTCTCCGATTATGACGGGAAGCAGAAAAAAACACTGGGTAAGAAAAATGCGGATTTTCAAATAAAATATTTCCATTCAAATGCCCAGCCGAATTATATTTTATTGGATAGCCGGGCAGAAGGACAGGACTTGGAGAAATATATGCTTATGCCTGCCAGAGGGTATGACTTGAATCGGGATGCTTTTTATGAGTATCTGAAAGAAGGGTTGAAGAAATTTAAGGAGAGGAATTGAAAGAGGGGAATGCTTCCTGGCGGAAGCGGATCGACGTTTCGCGGATTAACGGAACTAACGTTCCGGATGAACGGATTAATCGGGTACAAAGTGCCGTTAATCCGAAAATAATTAAAACTTCTCTTTCGTAAAATTTTTTTATTTTGGTTATCTTTGCCTCCTAAAAGAGGTGGGATGCGCTATTTATGTTTATTTCTGATTTTTATTTTTTTACTGGAAGCAGGATGTCAGGGGCGTAAGAAACCGGAGCGTTTCGTCTATTTCCGAAATTATTCCCGTACTTTTAACGACCTGAATGACCGTCATTTGAAGGGAGCCCGTAAATGGGGTATTGAGCCGGTAAGTTCCCTGGAAGAATTAAAACGCCAAAAGGGAAAGATAGAGGAGATAAGATCCTGCCGTTTATATGAAGTCGATCCTCTGACACATTCCCAGCCTTATCTGGTACCTCGGGCAGCCTCTCTTTTACAGACGATTGCTGCTAATTTCAAAGACTCTCTTTCCCGTAAAGGGATGCCTTCCTATTCTGTCATCGTTACCAGTGTATGGCGTACGAACGAATCTTTGAAAAAATTACGCCGGCGCAACTTGAATGCCAGTGCCAACTCAGCTCATTTGTTCGGTACTACTTTTGATATTGCTTATACCCGGTTTAAAAAGTCCGGTTTCCGGGAAGCGGAACCCGACAAATTGAAATCCGTATTGGCCGAGGTATTACGGGATTTGCGAAATGAAAAACGCTGTTATGTCCGTTACGAATCCAAACAAGGATGTTTTCATATTACTGTGCGCTAAAGATTTACTCCCTTTTATTTTGCAGTACCTAAAGACATACTGGATTTTGGAAAATATGTTTTCTTTCGGATAAGGAAGCATTTTCCTGCTTTCAACTCCGGTTTAGTCTGATCGTGTAGCGAATGAAGGGGAGCTGCCGGAAACGGATGTGAATCAGGTAAACAGTGAAAAGGCAAAGTCAGAATTTTTTGTCGTAAAGGACAGAAAGGAATAAAAGTATTAAAAATCCGGAATTTCCTCAGGCGAAATGGCGGAGAGGAATTTGGAAGATACTTTGGATTTTGGTATTTAAGTGTTACCTTTGTGGGCTGATAATTTTAGGCTTCCGGCTTATAACTTTAACTTGAATTCATGGGATTACAATGTGGAATTGTCGGACTTCCGAATGTAGGTAAGTCGACTTTATTTAATTGTTTGAGTAATGCAAAAGCGCAGTCGGCAAATTTCCCTTTTTGTACGATAGAACCAAACGTAGGAGTAATTACGGTTCCGGACGAACGTTTAAACCGTTTGGTCGAAATAGATAAACCGGCAAGTGTGGTACCTGCAGTAGTGGAGATCGTGGATATTGCCGGTCTGGTAAAAGGAGCGAGTAAGGGGGAAGGTTTAGGAAATAAATTCTTGTCCAATATACGGGAAACGGATGCCATTATTCACGTATTGCGTTGTTTTGATGACGATAATATCGTACATGTGGACGGGAGTGTCGACCCGGTGCGGGATAAAGAAATTATCGATACCGAATTGCAATTGAAAGATCTGGAAACGGTGGAAAACCGCTTGCAGAAAGAAGAAAAACGGGCAATGACCGGAGGGGATGCCAATGCAAAGCGGTTGGTGGAAGTACTTTATCTTTATAAAGCTGCTCTGGAAAAAGGTTTGTCGGCCCGGACGGTGGAATTGAATGAACTGCAGCAGGAGTCGGCCCGGGATTTGCAATTGCTTACCAATAAACCTGTTTTGTATGTATGTAATGTAGACGAAGCCTCGGTTGTGCAGGGAAATAAATATGTAGAGGCTGTCCGGGAGGCTGTTAAGGATGAAAAAGCTGAAGTACTGATTATCGGAGCCGGCATTGAATCCGATATAGCGGAATTGGATACTTACGAGGAAAAACAAATGTTTCTGGAAGATATCGGGTTGAAAGAAGCCGGCGTGAATAAATTGATCCGTACTGCTTATCGCTTATTGAATCTTCAGACGTTTTTTACAGCCGGAGCTAAGGAAGTGCGGGCCTGGACTTTTCGCAAAGGGATGAAAGCTCCGCAAACTGCCGGTATTATCCATACCGATTTCGAAAAAGGTTTTATCCGGGCTGAGGTGATCAAGTATGAGGATTATGTGACATTGGGATCGGAGGCGAAGTGTAAGGAGGCCGGAAAGATGTCGGTGGAAGGAAAAGATTATATTGTACAGGACGGGGACATTATGCATTTCCGTTTTAATGTTTAGACCGGCAAGAATAGATCCCTGTTTCGCAACAGAAGATATAAAACAGTATACTAGATCACAGCACTGAACTTTTCATGGAAAGTTTAGTTTTTCAGGGAAGATTTGGATCAATAACTCCCCCGGCCGGCAGTTTATCGTTTAACAGTTCAGGTTGTAAACGGAAACAGATCCCTCCTTTGCTTTTAAGTCTTTTATGCAGCTGAATATCGGATTTCAGTTGTTTATCTCATATCCACCACTTCCACTTCCGGGTGGGCTGCTGTATCAAATTTAAAAAAGGAATCAGCCGGGAGAGGCGAAGGCTGCTTAATGCTCTTTATCCGGATGATCAGATCGTTACCGTCTTTCCCGAAAGATCTGACTTCTTCTATGGAAGAAGTCGCTGTTTTTACACGGATACCTATTTTGGTGAAATTTTTATCGTCCTGGAGCGGATAAAGTTCAATATAAGCAATTCCGTTTTCAGTGGAAAGTAATTTTTGGGTAAATCCGGTATTGTGAATATCGAATATTTTGGTCGGACTCAGCATTTCTTCTTCCTCATCCGATGGATTTTTCAGGTTCACTTCATTTACTTCCGGCATGTAAGTATAGATATTCTTCCCGTCGTAATAGTTTTCTACCTCCATGATGTTGAGTTTGTAAAGATTGCCTTTCATCCAGGCTTTTCCTTCATGGTTTTCCTGAATGTTCTCGGCTTTGTTTTCCATCGTGAGTGTGAAATCGATTTCTACGGCAGGCAAAGCTTTAATTTTGGCGGTAGACTTATCCAGTATTGTTTTCGCTTCATTCTGGGCATAAACAGTTGCACAAACGAGCAAAGTGATAATCGTAATCCAATATCGCATAACTTTTCTTTTAGAGAATATCTGCAAAGATAATGATTTTAAAAACCTCTTTTTATTTTTTTTCGTTGAAAAAACCAAACAGTACCTAAAAACTTATACCGGAAAAATTATCTGATAAGCGCAGGCGTTTACGGAATGAATTCTTTAATTTTGCAGCACAAAAAATGGAGGCATGGAAAAAATAAAAGGAATAATTTATGCATGTATTTCTGCGGCTACCTTTGGGATGATTCCATTGTTTGCCAATACGGCCATGCGGGAGGGGATAAATAACGATACGATATTAGTGTACCGCTATGTGATTGCTGCCCTTGTGTACGGAATCTACCTGGCCTTCCGGAAAATATCCCTGAAAATTGACCGGGAAACTTTGGTTGAGCTACTGTGGGCCGGAGTCGGTGGATATGGAATTACTGCCTATTTTTTGTTTTTGTCCTATCGGTATATGCCTACCGGAATTGCTACTTCCATCCATTATCTGTATCCGGTGGTCGTCGCTGTGTTTATGTCGTTATTTTACAAACAATATTTGTCTTTACGGGTGAAAGGTGCAATTGTACTGGCTATTCTGGGAGTGTACTTTATGTCCTGGAGTAATGGGGAAATCAGATGGGCCGGTTTAGTATTTGCATTGTTGACGACTTTTACGTACGGTACTTATATCGTCGCCTTGAACCGTCCGCATTTGAAAGCGTTGAATGCAGATGTGCTGACGTTTTATGTATTGGCTTTTACGGCTATTTTTTATCTGATAGCAGCTGGATTGAGGAGAAATTTAGTACTGGATTTTACGCTCCGTTTTGTATTTGATATGTCGATGCTGGGAATTTTGAGTACGGTGATCTCTGCCCGGCTTTTAGTAGCAGCTGTGGCCCGTATCGGGTCGGTAGCAACATCGGTATTGGGAACTTTGGAACCGATAACTGCTATTATAGTTGGCGTTTTTGCTTTTCAGGAAGAATTGGGAGTTAAAAATTTTGTCGGTTTATTACTGGTATTAATGTCCGTATTGATCGTCATCCTCAGTATGAATGAACGGCATAAGAAGAATCAGTTGAAAACCAAAGCGACAAATACAGAGCCGTCTGCCTGAGACGGAAGAGGAAAATATCCCTCGTTTACATTCCTTTGTTCTTATTGGTAGATTGGTATATTTTATTTAGTTTTGTGTATTATTTAAACAGACCTGTAAATGATTTCGTTGTTTATCAAGTTCGGCATATTTGATGTCCTGGATATTTTAATTGTAGCTTTCATTTTTTACCAAATCTATCGGTTAGTGAAGGGGACGGCTGCTATTAATATTTTTGCAGGTATATTTATTTTTTACCTGGCTTGGTTGCTGGTGAGGGCTTTTAATATGGAATTAATTTCTTCCATCCTGGGGCAGTTTATCGGTATGGGGGTTATTGCTCTTTTAATCGTATTTCAGCAGGAAGTAAGGCGTTTTCTCTTATTGATCGGAAGTAAATACAATTTGCAGAATATCTTTAATCTGGAAAGTTTATTTGCTAAACCTGTGATCAAAGAAGATGTTTCGGAGGCGATTGTACAGTCTTGTGAATATTTTTCCATGACGAAGACCGGAGCATTGATTGTATTTGCCCAGAATACGGAATTGTTCAATTATGCCCAGACAGGCGTAATTCTGAAAGCAAAAGTATCCTCTGATTTAATTGAAAATATTTTTTTCAAAAATACTCCTTTGCACGACGGAGCTGTTATCATTGCTGAGAATAAAATACTGGCAGCCCGTTGTATTCTGCCTGTATCGGATAAGACAGATCTACCGGGCAGTATGGGATTAAGGCACCGGGCAGCTCTCGGATTGAGTGCCGTTAGTGATGCTCTTATTGTGGTGGTCAGCGAGGAGACCGGAAATATCACTTTTGTTAAAGACGGGAATTACAAGGTACGGATCAGTCCGGAAGAATTACGTACTTTTTTACACAATGATTTTAAAGGGTTTATCGTAAATTAATCCGGTTTGCATTTCCATTTATTCCGAAACTTTTCTTTTCTTTCACCGTTAATAAGCTTTGCAAACTGTAAAGCTTATGAATGTATTGGTAACCGGTTTGGGAGGATTTATCGGTCAGCAGGTAAAGAAAGTGTTTGAGAAAGAAGGACACCGGATTTATAGTGTACCGAGAGAAATTTTACTGCCCGGAGGCAAGAACTTGCAGGAAGCTATGGAAGGGGCGGACGTCATTGTCAATCTCGCCGGAGAAAGCCTGATCGGGCGTTGGACCAATGAAAAGATGATTGAGATTGTGGAATCCCGCCGGGTAATTACCCGGAATCTGGTGAGTGCCGTCAATGCTTCCGGAAAAAAGCCTTTTTTGTGGATCAATGCTTCAGCGGTCGGCATATATAAACCCGATGTGTTTTGCGACGAAGAATCGGTAGATTTAGGGAATAATTTTCTGGCAGCTGTGGTGAAAGCCTGGGAAAAAGAATTGAATGCTTTATACCGGGTTCGGCGGGTAATCCTGAGGTTCGGAATTGTTATCGGAGAGAACGGGGGAGTAGTCCGCAAACTGATGCCTTTGGTTAAAGCACGTATCGGACTTGTGCTGGGAAACGGGAAGCAGGAATTTCCACTTATACATGTGGAAGATGTAACCGGATTTATGCTTTATACCTTACAGAATGAGGAAATGAACGGGGTTTACAATATGGTGATTCCCAATGCGGTTAATTATAGACAATTTGCACAGGGACTGGCTTCGGGCCGGCCTCCTTTTGTCACTTTACCGGTGCCTCGCTGGTTATTATGGTTGGTTATGGGGGAAGCCGAAAGCGTATTGACCCGCTCGGCCCATGTTTTACCGATGCGGATGATGAGATCAGGTTATGAATTGAAATATAGGACTTTAAATGAAATGATAGTCGGGAAGAAAATTTAATTCGGTGCTTCTCTGGGAGACTGACTAACGGAACTAAAGTCCGGGATGAGTTTTGATCAGAACAGTCGTTCCGTTAATCAGTGGTTTCAGATAAAGCTTTACCGGCCCAGATTACCGTTGACCGGGGGACAACAGAAGATTATAACAACGTCTTCAAACAAGCATTTACGTTATTTTCAATCCGTTTCAAAACGTCAGCACTTTCGTCTTTTACGAATTTTTGTCCGGTAATGTTTTCATATAATTCAATATAACGTTCTGTAATTCCATTGATAATGGCCGGAGTCATTTCCGGAATTTGCTGTCCGGCTTGTCCCTGAAAACCGTTTTCCATCAACCATTCCCTGACGAATTCTTTGGAGAGTTGTTTTTGTTTTTCTCCTTTTTGAAACCGTTCTTCATACCCTTCGGCATAGAAGTAACGGGAAGAGTCGGGTGTATGTATTTCGTCTATAAGGTAGATTTTTCCGTCTTTTTTCCCGAATTCATATTTTGTATCCACCAGGATAAGTCCTTTTTCAGCAGCCATTTCAGTACCTCTCTGAAATAAGGCGTAGGTATATTTTTCCAATAGCTCGTAATCTTCGCGGTTTACTAACCCCTGAGCGATGATTTCTTCCCTGGAAATATTCTCGTCATGGCCTTCATCTGCTTTTGTCGTAGGGGTGATGATCGGATGAGGGAATTTTTGATTTTCTTTCATTCCTTCGGCCAGCGGGTTACCGCAAAGCATCCGTTCTCCCTCTTTATAAGCACGCCAGGAGCTACCGGTCAGATATCCTCGGATGACCATTTCTACTTTAAAAGGTTCGCATCTGTGTCCCACGGTAACCATGGGGTCGGGGGTGGCAATTTTCCAATTGGGTACGATGTCGGCAGTAGCATCCAGAAACTTGGAAGCAATTTGATTTAATACCTGTCCTTTATAGGGAATTCCCTTTGGGAGCACCACATCAAATGCTGAAATCCGGTCGGAGACCAGCATGACCAGATACTCGTCATTGATGTTATACACGTCGCGTACTTTCCCTTTGTAGACACTTTTCTGCTTCGGAAAATGGAAATCGGTTTTTACAATAGCTTCCATGCTTATTTTCGTAATTATTGTTAATTTATATGAGACAGGCAAAAGTAATAAAAAAACTTCCGTTGTTTACCGGTCCTGTTGTTTTTCACGATGATTTTCCTCTTTTTTTTCTTCCTTTTCTTCGTATGCCTTGACGATGTCTTTTACCAGACGGTGACGGATGATGTCCCCGGCATCGAATTCGACAAAAGCTATGCCTTTGATTTTATGTAGAATCCGGAAGGCGTGTATAAGGCCTGAGTCGGTCCGCCGGGGTAAATCAATCTGGCTCATATCTCCTGTGACAACAAATTTAGCACTTACACCCATTCGGGTAAGGAACATTTTCAATTGATTCCGGGTTGTATTCTGGGCCTCGTCCAGTATGACAAATGCATCATTAAGGGTCCTGCCGCGCATATAAGCTAAAGGGGCAATCTGTATGACGTCGGTTTCGAGATAATCTTCCAGTTTTTTAGGCGGGATCATATCCGATAAGGCGTCGTATAAAGGTTGTAAATAGGGATCTACTTTCTCTTTCATATCTCCCGGAAGAAATCCCAGACTTTCACCGGCTTCTACTGCCGGGCGACTGAGGATAATACGCCGGACTTCCCGGTTGCGAAGTGCTTTTACGGCAAGGGCAATGGCCGTATATGTTTTACCGGAACCTGCCGGGCCTGTGGCAAAGAGTAAATCATTGGTGCGGGCCAGCTCGACCAGTTTCCGCTGGTTCGGCGTACGTGCCCGTATGGCTTTTCCGGAATTTCCGAACAGAATGACCGATTCCAGGTCTTCCGGATTTTCAATGGTATTGTCTTCCAGTATGATCCGCTTTAAATTGGCCACCGTTAACATGTTGTACCGATGGTAATGTTCTAAAAGGGCTGTAATTTTGGAATAAAGGATTTCGATGTCGCTTTCTTCCCCTTGTATGATTATTTCATCTCCTCTGGCGATGATCTTCAGCTTGGGGAAATAGTCTTTCAGTATATTGAATTTAGTGTTATTAACGCCATAGAAATCAATAGGATCTATATTTCCGATACTAATTCTTTTCTCTATCATGAAACTTCAAATAAAACCTTTATTTTTGCAGGTGCAAATTAATAAAAAAGGATTAAGGTTAGGTGAATGGGGATTAAAGTTTTTAATCCTTTTTATTTTAACGTCAATTTCCGGAGAATGTTGAGATTATGAATCATTTGAATGAGAAAAAAGAAGCTTTTGCTGATCTTTTGGAGATCATAGAAACGCTCAGAAAAAAGTGTCCCTGGGACAAGAAACAGACTGTCGAATCTTTGAGAAGTCTTACGATCGAAGAAGTATATGAATTGGGAGATGCCATTCTGGAAAAAGATATGCCGGAAGTGAAGAAAGAGTTGGGGGATTTAATGATGCATATGGTTTTTTATGCAAGTCTGGCTGAGGAACAGGGAGATTTCGATATGGCAGATGTGTTGACCGATATCTGTGAAAAATTACGTTACCGTCATCCTCATATATACGGAGATGTGCAGGTAAAGGATGAAAAGGAAGTTTTACAAAATTGGGAACAATTGAAATTGAAAGAAAAAGGCCGGAAACATAAAGTATTGGAGGGTGTTCCCGTTTCTTTACCTGCTTTGGTGAAAGCCTATCGTATTCAGGACAAGGTGAGAGGAGCCGGGTTTGACTGGAAAAAAAAGGAAGATGTATGGGAAAAGGTAAGGGAGGAATTGGGAGAATTTGAAGCAGAAATGAGAAAAGGAGACGCTGAAAAAATGGAGATGGAGTTGGGGGATTTCTTATTTGCTGTAATCAATGCAGCCCGTTTGTATGGGATTAATCCGGAAAATGCTCTGGAAAAGACAAATCATAAATTTATCCGCCGTTTTGCCTATGTGGAAGAAAAAGCAAATATTGCAGGGAAAAAACTGAATGAGATGGAATTAGAGGAAATGGAAGCTTATTGGGAAGAGGCGAAGAAAGGAGAAAAACAGGAGAAGGAATTATAATTGCAATAGTAAAGAAATTGGGAATGAAGCTTACAGGAAAATGGAAATACCGGGAAAATTACGGATACGGTGTGGCGGAGGGAGAAGTGGTTTTGGAACAAGAGGGAAATAAGCTTTCCGGAAGAATTATTTTTACAGATAAGACAGAAGGGGACGGTACTTCCATGATTCAGGAGTTTCTTCGCGGAGAAATAGACGGACTGAAAATCCGTTTGGAAGCTCAGGAGTTTGATGTGAT
This sequence comes from uncultured Odoribacter sp., assembly GCF_937966165.1. Classification (NCBI taxonomy): domain Bacteria; kingdom Pseudomonadati; phylum Bacteroidota; class Bacteroidia; order Bacteroidales; family Odoribacteraceae; genus Odoribacter; species uncultured Odoribacter sp. Next base: position 85,390 of record NZ_CALCLB010000012.1, on the reverse strand, counting down.
TTATTCGGAATATAAGGTTGAATATAAATTGGACAACTGGTTCGGCATTTTGGTTGACGGCACGACAATTAAAGGAATAAGTGTGGATGAACAGGGCATAGAAGGCTATTTTGTATTTGAAAAATGCAAAGAAAATTGTATCGGAACGAAGGGGATTCCGGATGCCGTTCGTGGAGAGTAAAAGTTTTTTTCAGGGAAAGAGGTACCGGAAAATTTTTTTTTACAGAAGATGTTTTTAGCGGAATAAAAAGTTGACGAAAGTCAGCTTTTTTTTTATTTTTTTAGATTAGGTTTACGCAGCTAAATAATCAAAATCATTGAGAAACCATGTCTAAAATTGAAAATCACCCTATACTGGATGTCCCTGTCAGGGATAAAGTTGTTTTTTTATACAATGGAAAGAAAATTGAAGCAGAGAGCGGGTATACGATAGCTGCGGCCTTACACCGGGCGGGTTATCCTATACACAGCCACAGTCTTGACGGACGGGAACGGTCGCTGGAATGCGGGATCGGTAAATGCGGGGCTTGTGAAATGTTGGTAGATGGGAAAATCCGGCGTATTTGCATCACCAAAGTGGATGGAATAAAAGAGGTAGAGGAAATTTCGGAAAAATGTATGCCGAAAGAGAAAACCAATGCTGTTCCGGAAAAAAAGAAGATATTGCGTACGACGGTGGTTATCATTGGGGCGGGCCCGGCTGGACTGGCTGTCCGTGAGGAATTCAATAAATACGGTGTAGATAATATTGTCCTCGACAGCAATGATAAAATCGGCGGTCAGTTTACCATGCAAACCCATCAGTTCTTTTTCTTTGAAAAGGAAAAGCGGTTTGGAGGGATGCGCGGATTTGACATTGCCAAAACACTGGCCGGAGAAAATTCAGATGGGATTTACCTGAATTCGGTAGTATGGGATTTATTGGAAGGGAAGAGAGTAGCAGTAAAGAATATTTCCACAGAAGAAGTGTTTTTTGTAGATGCTGATTATCTGGTAGTTGCTACGGGGGCCGTGCCTTTTATGCCGGCTTTTGAAAACGATGATTTACCGGGAGTCTATACGGCAGCAGTCGTGCAGAAGATGATGAATAATGAAATGACTTTGCTGGGGAAAAATGTATTGACTGTAGGTGCCGGAAATATTGGATACCTGACTTCTTATCAGTTGATGCAGGCAGGAGCTAAAGTAAAGGCTATAATAGAAGCGATGCCCCGGGAGGGTGGTTTTCCGGTGCAGGCCAACCGGGTGCGTCGTTTAGCTATTCCTGTAATGACTTCCTATCTTTTGCTGAAAGCTATTCCCAATAAAAACCGGGACGGAATTGTAGGAGCCGTGATTGCCCGTTGTGAGAATTTTAAACCGGTACCCGGCACTGAAAAAATTATTGAAGGAATAGATGTCATTAATATATGTACAGGCCTTATTCCGGATAATCAGTTGCTTACAAAGGGAAAGGAAGTCTTTGGGGGAAAATGTTTTGCTGCGGGGGATGCCATCCGCATCGGGGAAGGTACAAGTGCTGTATTGAAGGGAAGACATACGGCAATGCAGATTATGATGGAGCTGGGAGTAAATGTTAATTATGACGATTATCTCCTGTTGTCAAAAGAATATATCGATTCCCAGCAACATCCGCTGAAAATTCTGGATGAACCGAATTTGCCCGGTACTGACCGGATGTTGGCCCGTGGATTTGTACAAGCTGATTGTTTATACGGATTTGCCTGTAATCCCTGTTCTTTTGCTTGTCCTCACGGAGCCATTACAAAATCTTCTACTTCTGCTGTACCTACGGTTCATTACGATAAATGTATTGGTTGCATGGAGTGTGTTTACCAATGTCCGGGACTGGCTATTTTCGGGTATCACATCAAAAAAGATATGTTGTTTCTGCCTATAGAATATGAAGCACAGGAAGGACAGGAAGTGTATTTGGTCAACAATAATGGGGAAATACTGGGAGAGGGCGTATTGGAAAAGATATTGCGGAAGCCGAATAAAACCAATGTGGCCCGGGTAAAGGCCTTGACAATACATGGGGAAGAACTGACCTTGGTAAGGGGATTTATTGTAAAATCGGCTTATCCGGAACCTTTGGACCTGAAGCCTTTGCTTCGGGATGAAAAAGGAGAAACTTATATCTGTCATTGCGACGATGTGAAGTTGGAGGAGATATTGCAGGTCGTAGGGGACCGTTCTTTTATTTCTATCGATGAGATCAAGCATACGACTCATTTGGGGATGGGCCCCTGCCGCGGGAAACGTTGTATTCCCCGTCTGCGTCAGGCCTTGAGGAGTAGGGGAATAGAGCTGACGGGAGATGCTACTCCACGGGCTCCGCTTTCCAATCAGCTAAGCCTGGGAGAAATACATCCTGCTAAAAAAGGCGATATTTTCCTCGTAGCCAACCGGGAAAGTTTTAAGAAAATTGATGTGGGAGCACTTATTGCCGGCGGAGGTATAGCAGGGAGTTCTTTGTTCCGGTATATGGCGGAAGCAGGTATGAATCCTGTTTTGGTAAATGCTGACAGAGGATCTTCCTGGCGGAATATCGGAGGAGGACGCACAGCTTTTTCTTTACCTGAATTAGCGGAAATAGCTACCCGCAACCATTCTATTTTTAAAGAATTACAATATTTGTCCAATATCGACTACCGTCCGATCAAATATGTGAATTTTGCACACGATGAGGCGACTTATAAAGCGCTGGAGGCCAGTAAGGCCTGGTCGAAGGCCGAGATGATTTCCCCGAAGCAATTCCGGGAAGAGATTTCTCCTTATTTTAATCCTAAATCCAAAAAATACCTGGCTGCTTTAATTTCTGACGAATGCTGGCAGGCCACTCCGGGGAAAGTGGTGGACCTGGTCCGGAATATCGGTATTGCAGCCGGAGGTACGGTTATGGAAGATTGCCGGGTGATTGAAGCGGTAAAGGAAGGGAAATATACCAGTGTATTGGTGCTGACGCACGATAAGCAATATATAGAATACCGCACAGAGCATTTTGTAAATGCTTTGGGGAGCGGAGCGGGTAAACTTTGCGATAGCATGGGAATAGACGCCGGTTTGTATCCTGTAAGACACCAGGCTTTTATTACCCGCCGGCTGCCTATGCTGGGTAAAAACGGAACAAATCTGGATATGCTGATTGATCGCCAGGATTATAAGGGATTTTCTGCCGTCTACGGGCAACAAATTGCTTATACCGGACAGATTATCGGATGTGCTTCGCCTAAGCTGGATGCTATGCGTATCGATAAGAACCTCAAGTTGAATACCAAGGCTTTTCTGGAAATTGTCAGTGAGATGTTTGTGGAATGGATCCCGGACCTGGCGGGAGTAGGTATACAAGCCGTTTGGGCAGGTTATTATACAGAACCCCGCTATATTGTCGACCCGGAACTGGGATTGTTCGTAGGTATGCGCGGACATGGGTTTATGTTATCGCAGTATATTGCCAAAATGTATGTCGATAAGTTGATGGGACGACCTGTGCCGGAATATTTCGATAAATTGAAATTAAACGGACCGGGATTGTCGGAGAGAGCTTTTAAATAATTTTCGGTTTACAGAATACTGAAATGAATGCTTCCCCGGAAGCTGTTATTGCTTCGCTGATTACAGAACAAAGGTTACTGATTGTATCCCATGGTCGGAACCGGAAGTTCTTTAATCGGCGAAGCATCCGCAGGAATCTGTCTTGTAAAAATTGCTTTTGTTTATTCCGGCGTTTGAATAGCCGGCTGTTTACCTTTATGGACCTTTTTTATCCGGCCGATTGTCTAAATCGTTATTCATCAGCCTTATTCCGGTGTTCTGCATTTAGTTTCAATTTTATTTCCTATCTTTACGGCAAATTAGAAATATGATTGAAATTGGAAAATACAATACGCTGACTGTGGTGAAAGCTGTAGATTTTGGCGTATACCTGGATGGGGAGGAAAGGGGAGAAATCCTTTTACCGAAAGAATATGTACCGGATAATTGTTTCCCCGGAGACGAACTGAAAGTATTTATTTATTTTGATTCGGAAGACCGCATTATTGCGACCACAGAGATACCGTTTGTTACCGTTGGGGAGTTCGCTTATATGAAAGTGGTGGCTACCAGCAGCGTAGGAGCTTTTCTGGATTGGGGATTGCGGAAAGATTTGCTGGTACCTTTCCGGGAACAGCGGACGAAAATGACAGAAGGAAATTCTTATTTGGTATATGCTTATGTGGATGATGAGACAGAGCGGATCGTGGCTACTTCTAAAATAGAAAAATACCTGGATAAGGAAGCTGCAGAATATGAAGCGGGACAGGAGGTGGATTTACTGATTGCCCGTCCTTCCGATCTGGGATTTAATGTAATTATTAATCAGGCTCATTGGGGATTGATCTACCGGAATGAAATTTTTCAGCCTTTGCGGCTCGGACAAAAGCTGAAAGGTTATGTGAAGGAGGTCCGGCCTGACGGAAAAATTGACGTACGCTTGCAGCCCGGCGGGTATGTGGGAATAGATTCCCTTTGCCGGAAAATAATAGAGAAGATGGAAGACAATGGGGGAGTATTGGACGTATCCGACAAAACAGCTCCGGAAATTATTTACAAATTGTTCGGATGTAGTAAAAAGAATTATAAAAAGGCCATCGGAGCTTTATACCGTCAGGGCTTTATAGAACTAGGAGAAGAGGAAATCCGGTTAAAAGCAGCAGAATAAAAAGGGAAAATTTTATTTATATAAATATCCCTGGATACTGATAGCGTATTGGTCGTTTTGCCATACTCTGATCCGTATTCAGGGATATTTATTTACCGGCAGCAAAATTCTTCCGCTTTATGCGAAAAGATTTTCCGTCAGATCAGAAAGGGAGATCGTCGGCTTCCGGCATGGGAGGAATGTCCTCAACACGGTATTCCGGAATAGGTACATTTTCAGGCGTTTGAGGCTGGACTTTTTCAATACGCCAGCCTTCCAGATTGGTGAAATAAGAAATTTGACCCTTATTTTCCCATTTTCTTCCCCTTACATTGAAATATACTTTTATATTTTCGTTGAGAGCAATGTTCTCCAAAAGATCGCAGCGATCCTGGATCAACTGAATTTTTACAAAGTCGTTCCATTGGGGATTTTTTTCGTTTTCCACTTCAATGACGAATTCTCTTTTTTGGAATCTTTCACTAATGTGCTGGGTTTCTTCTTTAAAAATAAGTTTCCCGCTAATTTCGTAATTCATAAAATTGTAAATGATGCTTTGATTTTAATAAAACAGAGCCTGGAGTTATAGCCCCAAGCTCTGTATATTGTCTTTTGACCGACAATTTACTTATTGTTCTGGTTGCTTCCTCCTTCAGGTGATTCCGGAGTAACAATGTCTAATAATTCAACTTCAAATGTCAGGGCCTGATTCGGTCCGATACGCTGGTTTCCTCTGGCACCATAGGCCTGGTCAGCCGGTAAATAAATGATCCATTTAGATCCGACAGGCATATTTTGCAGGGCTTTTGACCAACCCGGGATCACGTGATTTAAAGCGAATTCTGCCGGTTCTTTTCTGTCCAGAGAAGAATCAAAAACTGTTCCGTCAGGTAAAGTTCCTTTATAATGTACTTTTACCATATCGGTAGCAGCCGGTTTAGGACCGTTTCCTTCTTTTTCCACCTTATAAAGAATGCCATTGCCCAAAGTGTCTACTCCGGATTCTTTTGCTTTCTTAGCCATAAATTCTTCACTTTCCTTCTTATTATCTTTTGCTAATTTCATCTGCAAATTCTGAAGATAATTGTTCAGGAACATTTGCATTTCCATATTGCTGGCTTTTATTTCTTTCTTCTCAATACCGGTGTTTACACCTGCTACGAAAGATTGCATGTTGAAATCCTTCATTTTAAACTGGCTTACACCTGATCCCTGGAGATAACCTAAGTAATAAGAAGCTGTATCACCTGCTGTTTTTAAAACCGGGGTAGTAGAGTTGAGGGATCCGCTGTTGCAACCGGTCATCATCAAAACACCGGCACAAAGGAACAAGAATAAATTTGTTGTTTTCATTGTTTAGAATTTATAATTATACGATATCCAATAGTTCAACATCAAAAATAAGCGTTTCATTCGGTCCGATACTCCGGCCTGCACCCTGACTGCCGTATGCCAGTTCCGAGGGAATATACAGTTGCCATTTCGAACCTGTATTCATCATTTGTAAAGCTTCAACCCATCCTGCAATTACTCCGTTTACCGGAAATTCTGCCGGCTCTCCCCTGCGGATAGAAGAGTCAAAAATACTACCGTCAATTAACCGGCCTTCATAATGGCATTTTACGGTATCCGTAGCTTTGGGTTTCGGTCCGTTCCCATTTTTCAGAACCTTATATTGAAGTCCGCTGGGAAGTGTAATTACTCCTTCTTTCTTTTTGTTCTCTTCTAAAAATTTATTTCCGGCTTCCTGGGCCGTATTTCCTTGTTCTTGCTGAAGTGCTTCGAAATATTCCTGTAAAATTTTATTGGCTTCGTCTGGGCTTATATCCGGCATTTGACCACTGAAAACAGTTGACAGGCCGTCGTTGAATGCTGCTGCATTCAGTGTTTTTACTCCTGATGAAATCAGATTGCTGGCAATACTCAAGCCTAAACAATAGCTTACTTTATCAAAATGATCCGAATACTTCATTTTATGTTTTTTAAGTTTATGCCCGTTTCCCGTTTTGTCTTCCCGGACATTTGTTTGTATTTCTTAAATTAAATCATGCAAAGATAAGAGGAAAACTAAAATTTAAAAGCTAAATTTTAATAAAATTATATAGTTTGTGGCCGGATTCCGGCCTCTTCCTCTTTATTGTATAATTTTTCCGTCTTTCAAATGTATCTGACGGTCCGACATTTCCGCTAATCCCGTATCATGGGTAACGATGACAAAAGTTTGGCCCAGTTCTTCCCTCAGTGCGAAAAAAAGCCGGTGTAATTCGTTTTTGGTGAGCGTATCCAGATTTCCGGAAGGCTCATCAGCTAAAATTATTTTGGGGTCGTTGATCAGTGCCCTGGCAACAGATACCCTTTGTTGTTCCCCTCCCGATAATTCGTTCGGTTTGTGGCCGGTTCTTTCTTTTAATCCCATCAATTCCAGCAGGTTCAGGGCTTTTTTTTCTACTTCTTTTCCACTTTTACCTTTGATCCATGCCGGTAAACAAACATTTTCAAGGGCGGTAAATTCGGGTAATAAATGGTGAAATTGAAAGACAAAACCGATATTGTTATTGCGGAAAGCTGCCAGTTTGTTGGGAGAAAACGTTGCAATATTGGTGTTTTCAAACCAGAGTTCTCCGCTGTCGGGTGAATCAAGGGTACCGATAATGTGTAAAAGTGTACTTTTCCCTGCCCCGCTCGCTCCGACAATAGTGACGATTTCTTTTTCCCGTATATTTAAATCCACTCCTTTCAGAACCTGAAGGGGTCCGTAACTTTTCTTTATCTCTTTTACCTGAATCATTTAAATTTTACTTGCCTTTTAATTATCGGACTGTAAAGATAGTCATTAAATGGCAGAACTTGTATATTTGTTTCCGATTTTGAGGTAATATTTCTGTTTTGGGGAGAAAATTCATAAAACAGAGGACAAAAAGGAGATTTAATGGAGAAAAACACCCGGAATTGCCGTAAATAAACCGGAAGGTGTCTGCTTGAGAAGCTTATGAATAACAAAGATAATAATAGTATTGTTTACATGACGGAAAATTATAAAAAACCGGTGGATTTTATTGCCGGCAGAGTAGTTGGAGAGCCCCGTTTTATTCGGAATTTGCTTCAATTATTGGAAGAAGGGGCTACGATACCTTTTATTGCACGTTACCGGAAAGAAATGACCGGAAATATGGATGAAGTCCGTATTACAGAAATAAAGACTTTGTATGCTCAATTTCAGGAACTGGAAAAGCGGAAATCTGTGGTACTGGAGAGTATACGGGAACAGGATAAGCTGACGGAAGAACTGGAGAGGCAGATAGAAGAATGCGGGGAGTTGCGCGTTTTGGAAGATCTTTATCTGCCTTATAAGCCAAGGAAGCAGACACGGGCAGCAAAAGCCCGTCAGAAAGGTTTAGAGCCTTTGGCTGCTCTTTTGATGCGACAGGAAGCAGGCGATGTAGGAATGAAAGCCATCCGTTTTGTGAAAGGGGAAGTCCGGGATGAAGAAGAAGCCTTACAAGGCGCCAGGGATATTATTGCTGAATGGGTGAATGAACAGGAGGTAGCCCGCAACCGGATCCGGCGGTTGATCGAAAAGGAAGCTGTATTGTGCGCTAAAGTGATAAAGGGAAAAGAAAAAGAAGGAGAGAAGTATAGTGATTATTTCGATTACCGGGAATCTTTGAAACATTGCCCTTCTCATCGGATATTGGCTATCCGGAGGGGAGAAGCAGAAGGTTTCCTGAAGGTGAATTTGGAAGTAGAAAATGAAAAAGCCCTGGAAGGAATCGGGAGAATATTTATAAAAGGGAACAATGAAAGTACTCGGCAGGTGTGTCTTGCCATAAAGGATGCGTATAAAAGGCTGTTATTTCCTTCGATTGAAGCGGAGTATATGACTTTAGCCAAACAGAAAGCGGATATCGAAGCCATCCGCGTGTTTGCTGAAAACCTTCGGCAGTTGCTACTGGCATCTCCTCTTGGAAATAAAAGGGTTTTGGCAATAGATCCGGGGTTTAGGACCGGTTGTAAAGTCGTTTGTCTGGACGAGACCGGAAAACTCATTCACAATGAGAATATTTATCCGCATCCCCCTCAGAACGAATACAGGCAGGCAGCGGCTAAGGTGATGAATATGGTGGCAACGTATGGAATTGAGGCGATTGCTATTGGAAACGGAACTGCCGGCCGGGAGACGGAACGCTTCATCCAAAATTTGCAGTACGGTCATGCGGTACAGGTATTTGTAGTAAGCGAAAGCGGAGCCTCTGTTTATTCGGCCTCGAAAATTGCCCGGGAAGAGTTTCCGGAATACGATATTACGGTAAGGGGAGCGGTGTCTATCGGGAGACGCCTTATGGATCCTTTGGCGGAGCTGGTAAAGATCGACCCGAAATCGATAGGCGTCGGACAATACCAGCATGATGTGGATCAGGGAAAGTTGAAAGAAACTTTGGATCAGGTGGTGGAATCTTGCGTAAACAAAGTGGGGGTCAATGTTAATACAGCCGGAAAATATTTATTGACTTATGTTTCGGGATTAGGACCGGTATTGGCAGAAAATATTGTGGAATATATACGGGAAAAGGGAGCGATAAAGAGCCGGGAGGAGTTGAAACGGGTAAAGCGTATGGGGCCGAAGGCATTTGAGCAATGTGCCGGTTTCCTGAGAATAGAGAATGCGCAAAACCCACTCGATAATTCGGCTGTACATCCGGAGTCCTATTATGTTGCCGAAAAGATAGCCCGGGATATGGGGGTAAAAGTAGGGGAATTAATAGGAAATGAAAAGTTATGTGAGCGCATTCAGCCTGAACGCTATATAGATGAAAAGACCGGGATTTTAACCCTGAAAGATATTCTGGAAGAATTGAAAAAGCCGGGAAGGGATCCCCGGACTATGGCGAAGGTTTTCAGTTTTGCAGAAGGGATTTCGAAGATAGAAGATCTGAAAGAAAATATGGTATTACCGGGTATTATAACCAATATAACCAGCTTTGGTGCATTTGTCGATATCGGGGTGAAACAGGACGGACTGGTCCATATTTCGGAAATTGCCGGTCGTTATATTGCAAATCCTGCCGATGTGTTGAGCCTGCATCAGCAAGTCCGGGTAAAAGTGGTTTTGATCGATTTGGAACGAAAAAGAATAGGATTGTCCATACGTCAGGTGGAGGAATAAACAGTCCGGAGCAGCCGGTTTCCTGCTTTCATAAGCGGAAAAAGAAAAGACCACCTTTACTGACGGAAAGGTAAAATCGAAAAATGACTTTCAATTTTGGGAGTTCCCGGAAAAGAATTGCATTCTTGTTGGTTAATTTCTTTGTATAAACTATCTTTGTCTTAAATTTCTACGGACGGAGGTCGGAAATGTGTGTGTTAATTTACTTGCAAATCAATAATTTCCAGGAAAAATAATTGTTGTGTCAAAACAGGGATCAGATAATTTATTGAATGCCGGTTTTATTCCGGGTGTTTACAATTTTTGCGATCATTGGTGCGAAAAATGCCGTTTAAAGTCCAGGTGTTTGAGTTATGTAATGGAGAGAAAAGTAGAAGAAAGGAAGAATGGCAATTTTGAAGAAGGATTATTCAATAAAAATGAAAATGTCTGGGAGTTTTTAAAACTCTTTTTTGATTCCACGTATGAGTTTTTGGAAGAATTGGCCAGGGAAAGGGGAATGGAAGTGGAGGATTTGTACACCTTGGAAAATGATGAGCCGGATTTCCTGGAAGGGGAAGGAAGTTTAGCCGAAGAAGGAGGAGAGGCAGAGTCTTTTGTGGAATATTCCGATATGATAAAAATGTGCATGATATATGAGGCTTTGGCAGAAGAATGCCTGGATATCATATTTGGAATATTGGACGAAAAGGAATGGCAGGAAAAAGAAAAGGAGACTCTCATCACCAATCGGTTACTGGATGTGATAAACTGGTATCTGGACATCATACAGCCTAAAGTTCGCCGGGCCTTGTACGGATATATCCGCCGAGACAGTTTCCTTTCCACCGATGTATGGGAAATGGAGTGTAATGGATCGGCAAAGGTAGCACTAATCAGTATTGCCCGTTCCGAAAGGGCATGGAGGGGCATGCGGAATTATTGTCCTTCTCTGAAAAAAGATATTTCTCATCTGTTGGTTGTATTAAACCAGTTAAAAGCTGAAATTAATCTTTGTTTTCCCAATGCGGCTGCTTTCCGTCGTCCCGGCTTTGATAAATAAATCTATATGGCCGGCTGCTGAAATATTTAAACCTTACTGCTGCTTTTGTACAGGAAACAGTCCCTTTTCAACCCGCTGTTTCAGGAATTCCTGATGCTGATATCTCTTTTTAGCCGCTAGTGTTTGCTCCGGCAGGAATCCGTTTTGTTCTGGAAAAGGTATAAAATCTTTCCTTTTAAAACGAGATAATAAGCATCTTTTGAGTTTTTCTGCTGCTTTTACTTGAACAATTTTTCAAATCCTTTTAAAGCTTTATTTTTCAAATCTTTTTCTGCAGCCTTTCTCACAGCATTGATGGCTTTTGTCAGATCGGGTTTCACTTCGGGTTTGTCCAAGGTACCTGTAATTTTTGCATCGATATCCAGGTTTTTAATGCTCGCGCCTCCCGGAATAGCCTGCAACAGATTTTCAATGTCTTTTCCAAAATATTTCCGGTCGACATTCATCGATAATAGGTAATTGATATTACCGTTTACAGATTGGGTTCCGGATAGGGTGACAGGATTTCCTGCCAAAGTCGTTTTAAAAGGTTCTATAGTGATATTTCCGTTATTGATTTTAAAGAAAATGTTGAGTGAACTGATGCTGAGACGGCTCAATTCTTCATTTTTAAGTATGGAGGCCAGATTTTTCATGCCCGGATTGTCCGTTACTAAAATCCCTTTTGAAAGGATATTTCCTGCACCATTGACCGTATTCATCAGTAAAGACATATCTCTGTAATTCAGGCCTCCCGACAACTGTAGGCTGGAAGATATTTTTCCGCTGCAATTCATGGCTATGGGAATACTTTTCTTAATAAAAGAGAAAGAATCATATGCTTCCCGTATATCGAAATCAGAAACTTTCAGTTGAAAATCGAAGCGGGGTAAAGCCTGATGCCGGGTATTGTATTCCCCGCTCATGACCATACTGCCTTTTAAAAGATCCATACTCAGGTTGTTTAAGGCCGCAACGGACTGAGCCAGATGGATTTTCCCCTTGACGTTTTGGATGGTCAGCCGGTCGATCAGCACCGTTTTTATACTGGTATTTAATTGTATATCCAGATTATGCGGAATTTGAGGGGCTTGTCCAAGCGTCTCTTCTTTCTCCTTTTCTGCAAGAGTTGCAGTATCGGCAGAATGATTTATCGGACGGACGAATTTATTTAAATTTACCCGGTCGGAAGTGAGGACAAAATTCCCCTTTAGCGTTTCATTCTTCAGAAAATAGGGAATATAATTGGACAGATTACCTTTCAGATAAAAATCGGAAGAATAAATTTTTGCACGGAGGTTACTGAGTTCCAGACTGGCCGGAGTGATTGAAATGGTCCCTTGCGGAATAGAGATTCCCTCCGGAAATTCTGAATTTACGAAGAGAATATCGTTCAGAAGAATGCTTCCTTTTGTAACGAATTTCTCGTATTTTTTCTGTTCGATAAAACTGTATCTTCCATTGAACGAGAGATCGGTTGTCACGGTGCCCTGAAGATCAATATCTTCCAGAGGCAAAGCCTGCTTCAATCGGCTGAAATCAATTATTCCCTTTGCGCCTCCTTGTAAGCGGGGATCTTCAGTCCCGGCGACCAACAAGTGCATATGGAATGTATTACTGCCTAAACGGAAAGAGAGTTGATTTAAATCGAATAAGGTAGAATCTGCAGGTCCACCGGGATTGGTGATGTGCAACTTCATATTGATCTGGTCGAGGGATTGCGGAAGCTGCGGATATTGAATTTCTCCGTTATTGACAGCAAAGTGAATGTCTAAGCCGGGGAGATGGTTGGAGTAATATTCCCCTTTAGCCCGGGCTTGCAGGGTAAAATCGCCTGCTGTCTTTATTCCTTTCAGGTATTCCTGATATTGCTTGGGAAGAAGCGTCAATAAGTTTTCAAAACGGGTGTCGGGCGCATTCAGTTGCAAATCCATTCCGATGCGGTCTCCGGCTTTACTGATTTTTCCGGTAAGATCCAGTTGAAGGTCATTGACAGACAAGCTGTTCTTTTGAATGTCAAATTCCATTTCTTTTAAATTGGCGACGATTCCGGCTTCCCAGTTTAAATCCGTATGATTGATCCATAGATTATTCCCCTGACGGAGAGAAATGTTTTGTAAACGGAGCAGGATGTCGAGCAAAGTATGTGTATCCGATAGATTCCCGGAAAAGTTGAGGTTAACGCTTTCGATACCGGCAAAAGTTGAAGTCTGATAATCAGCGTAGGACAAAGTAAGATTCTCAATCGTAATGTCATTTAGCCGGAGGGTTTTGTTATCCGTACTTTTTTTATCCTTAACCTCTTCTGTCGTGGCGGCTTCAGCAGATTCTTTGTGGATGACAATATCCCAATTGGGATGTCCTTCGGCGGAAACTACCGGTTTCAATTGGGCATCTTTTAATAAAACCCGCTGGATAATGATTTCGTCCCCTTTGATCAGGGACATCAGATTCACAGAGGCTCTGAAAAGGGGGAGATGAACGAGGGTGTCTCCTGAAAATTCATCTTTCCCGATAATATCTACCTGCTTGGCATCTACATTTAAGGCCGGAAAACTTTTAAACATACTCAGATTGATCTGTTCAATCCGCACCTCAGCGTTTAAATATTTGGCCGATTGGTTTTCAATAATTTCCTTGATGTTTCCTTTTAAGAAAAGGGGAATCGTAATTAATAAAACCAGTAATAAACCGATAATGATAGCCAGCGTAAGGAGAATTTTTTTCATAGTGAACCTTTATCTTTTTCGTACATTTTCGACAAAGTTATAAAATTAACGGAAATACGGTTTTATTTTTCTAAGTTTATACAACGGTAAAATTTTTCTTTTTTCCAGGGTATCGAAAGATATCTTTTTATACTTGTTTTTTGCATTGAAAATCAGCTTTACCTCTTCGTAATCGAGATAGGGATGGCGGAGGACTTCTTTAAATGACATCGTATTGAGATCCTTTTTACGGATCAGTTGCGCGTTGGCTGTAAAGAGATGGGCAGAGGAATCCACATTAAAATAGGTCATTTTTATTTCTTTTAATTGGCGTACGGCATAATACCCTCCCAGGCGTTCCCGGTAGCGGAGAATGCGGGAAGCATAATAAGGTCCGATTCCTCTGATTGCAACCAAAGCGCAACTGTCTGCCGTATTCAGTTCCAGCGGTTCTTCCTGCTTAACTACCGGATAATTGAAAAGGCTATCCGGAACTTCTGAGGGAGGAACCAATACAAATACTTCCTGTTTCTTTTGCCTCAATTGACGGGGCAGAATAATAAGGCAGCTTACCAGCAGGAGCAGTACCAGTAATCCTTTCCTTTCGTAATAGTAGAGTAACATAACACACTTTTTTACAGATTCGCTTTCATAAGTTACAACAATTTTATGAGAGTCCGTATGTCTGTTCCTTACTAAATTTTACTATTCTGTACCTTCAGTGATTTCCGTAACACTTTTTAGGGCAAAGACGTAAAAAAGGCGTATCCTTTTTTGCATAAAACAGAAATCTCCCTATCTTTGCAACCTCGTTTCGAAAGTAAACGACGATTCGCTAGCTCAGTAGGTAGAGCACAACACTTTTAATGTTGGGGTCCTGGGTTCGAATCCCAGGCGGATCACAAAGAAACGCCAAACGGCGACAAAAAACAGACAACTCTTGCAATATCAAAATGTTGCAGGAGTTTTTCTTTTCTGCATTGTCTATCCTGAAAGCCATACAATACCCCGAATTTGTGGCTAAATCGTGGCTATTTTTAGACGTCTGAAAAATGGCCAAACGAAGTCCCGGAATGGGCTATTAGTGTCCATCCTTGTCCATCCTATAAAAGCTTTCGTTTACAAGCTTTAGCCTACATTTGTAATAAAAAATAAAAGCATGAAAAGTACCTTTTCATTATCGTCTTTCTTAAAGCGAACAGCCCGGCGCAAGATGGGAAAAATGCCTCTTCTTCAGGGGCTGTGCTGTTAAAACCAAGCAGAATGTCAAACAGTCTGCCTGCCATACTTCCCATCTGTTCGGATACCGGATATGAATGGTTCGGTGTCTATTGTGTCGACAGTCGGCGCTGAAAGGATCCAATATCCTGTTGCTCAGCTCTGACGTTTTGCCGTAGTACAAAATCAATTTTTGAAAAACTGAACTGCCTATCGACTTTTGAGCCGGAAAACGAATAGCAGTTTTTGCTGGACTTTACTCCCTCAACTCGTAAGGTACTACCTTTGGTTTTGAATTCAACAACAATATCTTTCTGCTTCAAATTATTTGTTAATTCCTGCTAATTCTGACACTTCTGGAGTATATTTTTTAAGCACATTATAAATCTCATATTTCGTCTTATCCGGTTCTCGTAAACGGTATTCCTTGACATCTTTTTCCTTTAGCGAAGTGTAATCTATGCTTAACCGTCAGTTCCTTGCATACCTGAGTGCTACGGATTCGCTCATCCCGACTAGGGATACGATTACCATCATAATCAATTCGATTCAGCATCGGATGAATATGCGGATAATCAGTATCGTGGTGACGGGCAATCAGGAATTATGCATTATACTGTTTATCAGGTTATCTATCCGTGAAGCGAGGGTTAGATACTCTGTCTGGTCAGTGGCATATCCCCCGACATTCGCTTTATGAGCTATTTGGTTGAGGTTGTTCGCCATGCCCGTCAGTTGGCTAACATAACTTAGGTGTATACTGTTTAGGCATTGCTTGACTTCGCATTGCCGGATAGCCTTTCGGACAAACAGGCTGATTGTCCTTCCGGCTTTCTTTACTATTGATTTAAGGAAGTAATATTCGGCAGTGGCAAACTTCACCGTCACCTTATCTCCTTTCTTTTCGGTAGCAGATAGTCTGGGGCGACCGTTGATATTTCTATTTTTATGGAGAGCCTCCGTTTGTGATAATTTATTTGTCATAATATTCTGTGATTAAAATTTTGTGATTAGACCAACGGGATTTTTCACTTCGCTGGCCCGATTCTTTATTGGCACAGTTGTCAGAAGAACGTTTGGAGGAATTTAACCGACTCGTTATATATGTTATTGAAGTAGGTTTAATAGACATGTATGGGATGGATACGGATCAACCCTTTGAGTTTCTTATGAATTGTATCGAAATCCTCCAAAAATATGCTATCCCTTTGCCTGTTTATCCTAGACCGCTAACGAAAAGAAAGGTTTTGCTTATTAGATCCGAGAGCAAAACAATTTACTAAAGGTATCGACCGCAATGACGTAAGCCGGGCTATTGCCAATAATACGAATTTGTCGAAAGCTGAAGCTGACAGGACTGTGGACCAGTATATGAATCTGATCAACAAAGCATCCAGCCGGGCGAAAGAGATCGTCAATCATCTGGAGCAAGATTTACAGAAGGCTAAACAGGAATGGGAAAAGGTAAAACACAAAGCTTTGGAAGATGCAGAAAAAGCTGCCAATGCTGCTGCCCGTTCTGCCTTGATTTCTTTTTTCGGTATGCTGGTCGCTGCCATACTTTGTTGTTGGGCCGGATATTATGGAACCAGGAAGAGCCAGGAAGGCTATAATGTATAAATAAGTAATTTCTGAAAAGGAATAGGGAAGGAGAAGATCCTTCTTAAAAATACCATTGAACAGGACTTGGTAAGGAAAGGAAGGGGGAAGGTTAAGCGCCCCCTTCCCTTGTATTGAAGATGCTCTTTAAAGTTTTGTGCAGAAGGATGCAGATATATGTGGACTGCTCCTTTCTAAATCGTTACCTGTTGGCTGATAAATCACTGTAACGTTCTTGTTTTTAGTGGGGAAAATATTGTATTATGCCTTCCGCTATGTTACGTGACGTTTCTGTCGATACGGCATTTTTCGCAATCACTTTGATACCGTTTTTGTAATTCTCGCAGAGTCTGTGATGAATGCCGGAGTGAGGTCTTTCAGGGCAATATCGCTCACTTGTACCGTTTTTCGATGAACTCCGCGAGGTGCTTGTAAATGACACAGTGTTTCCAATAGCTGCGCAGGCTTTTGAGGTTGCCGACCTGCTTTTTATAGTCCTCGTTGTGCTGTCGGGATACGGTAAGTAGTATTTCATGTCCAGTCCAGAAAAGGCATTACGCACTTTCTCGGTGGTTACATAGTTATCATGGTCGCCAATCTGCTGGTAGGCTTGGTTGATTCCACACGGATTTTATCCAGCATACGGTTGGCCTTTTACACTACAATACTCCGAACGGATACGCGCCCCGACTTCACGTTTCCCGATTTTTCCTCCACGTCCAGCTTACAACTGAACTGCGAAATTTTGCCGTTGCCGGTGATACGACACATAACCGGAATGAGCCCGTTTTCTTGGGGATATTGCGTTTCAGATAGAATGAAACCTTGAATATCGATCTCATAACTATACAATTTTTAGTGAACAAAATTATTTGTTATAGAGTTTTTTTGATATGCAAAATGCATCATATCAGCGCAATCGCATCTGAAATGTTACTTTTTTGCCATCTTCTGCCCGAATACCGGAAAATCGGGTCTATTTGCAGCCGGGACAGAACGAATCGGGCTTGTAATTCAGCTTTTGAAAACCTCTTAAATTTCTCTTGTCACTCAGAGCAGAGCAGTAACTCCGGTTCCAGTTGGCTTTGCAACAGTTTGAGCAGGCTTCGTTCACGCCGCTCATTTTCTTCTAAATCCCTTATTTACAATCTTCTCACTTCCATCTGCTCTTATTTTTGTTTTTATCCTTATCTTTGACGCAAAATAGAAGTATGTATAGAGAATATTTGCCGGGTAATTGTCTTTCTCCTTATGTAGATAAATATTGGGAGTTGGAAGGGTACCCGGAATACGGGATGCGCATGAATATTTTGCCTGATGGATGTACAGATGTTATCTTTACTTTAGACGAAGCAGTGAATCCGGAAAAGGAAGGATTACTTATGCAGCCTTATCGTTCTTATTTTATTGGACCGATGTCAACTTATTCGGAATTAGTGGCTTATGCCAGACGGGTCCATATGTTCGGAATTCGTTTCCGGCCCTGTGGGATATTTCGGTTTATAGAACTTCCTGTAAGTGAATTGCGGGATCAACGCCTGGAAATGAATGAAGCAGGGATGGTTTTTGATGTTTTTTTTGCAGAAAGATTAGGTGAGGAGCCGGATGTAAAAAGACGGATAGATTTTACCGAACGCTTTTTGTTGAATATTTTGCGAACGACAAACCGAAGTACGGAAGGACGGATTATGCATGCAGTCAGGAAAATTAATTTATATGGGGGAAAGCTGACAATCCGGGAATTAAGCGGTGAACTTTGTTTGTGCCAGCGGCAGTTGGAACGGCAGTTTAAATGGTATACCGGATTTAGTCCGAAAGAATATAGCTGCATTATTAAATTCAGAAATGCTGTCCGTTTATTGAGAACAGTTGATTCGGGAGATTTACTTTCTGTAGCAATGGAAGCAGGGTATTATGATGTTCCTCATCTTTCGAGAGAAATAAAAAGATTATCCGGTAATACTCCTTATTCTTTCTTATCCTTTTTTCCTGAAAAAAGCTCTCATTTGTAGAAAATCTTAAAAGTCGTTTTTATACAACAGTTCTCTTTTCTCTTTCTTTATTTTTGTCTTATTCTATCAATAAATAAAGCGTATTAAAATGGAAACAATGAAAGAAAAAGCAATGCTGTTGTTACAGAAAAGTGAGGTGGTCATTCTTACTTCAATCAATCGGGAAGGATACCCCCGGCCCGTACCTATGAGTAAAATAAAAGCGGATGGGATTTCGGTAGTTTGGATGGCTACCGGGAAGGACTCGTTGAAAACCAGGGATTTTAATCAGAATCCGAAAAGTGGTTTATGTTTTTACGCTTCGGGAAATAGCGTGGCTTTGACGGGAGAGGTGGAGGTCGTTACAGATGAAGTTGTAAAAAAGGAATGCTGGCAAGATTGGTTTGCGGAACATTTTCCTTTGGGACCTGCCGATCCGAATTATGTAGTTTTAAAGTTTAAGGCAAATGAAGGAACTTTTTGGGTGGATGGAACATTTGTTCACAGAAAGATAAAAGAATGAAAACCTGAATTTTTCATTTCTTTTATACGAATTATGAAAGGAATATCCCAAAACTTATTTCCGAATGGATGCCATTAGGGCAGGGAGCGGTATTTATCAGAATTGTTTACGGATAAATTATCCGATATGATTAACCGTATTAATCGGAATTTTGTTCCGTTTTCCAGCGGGATGTTATTCCCCTTCCGGCCAGAAGTGTTATTCTTTTTTCCGGTTAAATAAGCTTTGGGCATATTTTTTTGTTTTTTTATAATTTAGCACCTACCCCCGTCCCCGGGTGCTATTAAGAGAATGGCTCAAAATTTATTTTCCGAATGGATGCCATTAGGGCAGGGAGCGGTATTTATCAGAATTGTTTATGGATTAATTATCCGATATGATTAACCGTATTAATCGGAATTTTGTTCCGTTTTCCAGCGGGATGTTATTCCCCTTCCGGCCAGAAGTGTTATTCTTTTTTCCGGTTAAATAAGCTTTGGGCATATTTTTTTGTTTTTTTATAATTTAGCACCTACCCCCGTCCCCGGGTGCTATTATAAAAATTATAGAAAAATAATTATACAAATCAAAAACATTATGTTATTTTCCCCGTATCAGTGAGGAAATGAAATAATAATTGAAATAAGTTGAAAATATGAAACAATCGATGACTAAGTTTTTGATCGTCCTTTTTTTGATTTGTTCTACGAATTTTTATAGAGTGTACGGACAAGAGAAAGATACTATTGCACGCCATAATATTCTGGATGAAGTTGTGGTAACAGGTAACCGTACTTTGGTAAACCGGAACAATGTTCCGATGAATATTACCGTAGTGGGGAGAAGTGAGATTGAAAACAGTAGTGAATCCGCTTTATTACCGGTGCTCTCCGAGCGGGTTCCCGGATTGTTTGTGTCGGAGCGGGGAATTACCGGTTTCGGGGTGGCCAGCGGAGCTGCAGGAGGTATTTCCATACGGGGAATAGGAGGTTCTCCCAATACGCAGATGTTGGTTTTAATTGACGGACATCCGCAATTTATGGGTTTAATGGGGCATCCTCTGCCGGACGCTTACGTAGCATCAGATGTGGAAAGGGTAGAAGTTGTGCGCGGTCCGGCTTCCATTCTGTATGGGACAAATGCCATGGGAGGAGTAATCAATATTATTACCCGCAAGCAAATCCGGGACGGGTTTTCATTGAATGCCCGGGCTATGGGAGGGAGTTACAATACGCAGAAATATATGGCCAATATCGGGGGACGCAAGGGGAAAGTAAATGCTTATGCGTCTGTAAATCACGACCGGACAGATGGCGACCGGGAGAATTCAGCTTTTCACATCACCAACGGTTTTGCCAATATCGGATTTGAATTGTCGGATCATTTCAGTTTACGTGCCGACGTAAGTGTAGCAGATTATCTGGCGGAGAATCCCGGTCAAATTACCGACCCTATGTTCGACAATACGGTGGATGTTCTCCGGGGAGTGACTTCTTTTACTTTGGCGAATAATTTTAAGCATAGCGATGGGGCTTTATCCTTTTTTTATAACTGGGGCTATCATGAGATTAACGATGGATACAAAGCAGGGGAGAAACCCCTGAATTACCGTTATCACTCCAGGGATTATAATTATGGTCTTCTTTTTTACCAGATAGTGAGGATGTGGAAAGGAAATATGCTTACCCTGGGTTTTGATTATAAGTCGTACGGGGGAAAGGCCTGGAATCATTTTCTGACAGAAACTCCCGACAAGGTGATGGTGGATACCTCGGCTTACGATTTAGGAGGATATGCGATTATGCAGCAGAATTTGTTTAAAGACGTGCTTACGTTAAACGCAGGCGTAAGGCTGGAACACAATGAGTCGTTTGGAAACAAATGGGTTCCTCAGGCAGGACTTGCCCTGCGGCCGACGAAAAATTTTGTGATCAAGTCGAGCTTTTCCAAAGGATTCCGGAATCCGACAATCCGGGAAATGTTTATGTGGGCACCTGCCAATCCGGATTTAAAACCTGAAGAAGTAACGAATTACGAACTGGTGCTGGAACATACTTTTTTCAAGCAGAAAATGAATATAGAAGTTTCCGGGTTTATTGCGGATGGGGATAACCTGATACAGACACAGATAATTGACGGAAATCCGAAAAATGTCAATACGGGAAGTTTTAAGAATAAAGGAGTGGAGGTTGCATTCCGGGCCGCCTTGTGTTCTAAATTGGATATAGGAGGCAATTATTCCTGGTTATATATGAAAGTCCCTGTTTTGAATGCTCCGGAGCGGCAATTGTATGCAAATGTAAATTTCCACACGAAAAGGTGGCAATTAAATGTAGGGTATCAGTATATCAACGGCCTTTATCTGACTACGGGGAAAGAAGTAAAACAGGAGGATTACGGATTGTTAAATGCTAAAATTTCATTCAAACCCTGGAAAGTTCTTACTATTTTTGCAAAAGGAGAGAATCTGACCCGGGAAAAATATCAGATTATAAACGGTTATCCGATGCCGGGAGCGGTCTTTTTCGGAGGCTTGCATTTGTCCATTAACCGTTAACAGGTTGCCGGAAAATAATAATATCGTATTATAAACCCATTTTTATGTCAAAACTTAAAGTTCTATTACTGGGAATCGCCTTATTTATCGCTTGGGGAGCTTGGGCGCATTCCGGAAAGCCGCGTGTTTATGTCATTATCGATACCGATTGTGCTGCGGATGATTTCCGGACAATCTGTATGTTATTGGGTAACCGGGATGTGGAGATTCTGGGGATTACGACCTCGGAAGGGGCTCTTACACCTCAGCAGGGGAAACAAAAAGTGAAAGCTTTACTGAACAGTTTATATCATCAGGGTATACCGGTGGCCGCCGGACGTGAAGTGGGTTCCCCGGTTCCGGCCTGGCGGGAAATGTCGGCACGGATAAATTGGGGTGATACGCTGCAGGAGGACAGTTCTAAACGGTCTGCTACGGATTTAATGGCGGAAACGATGGAGCGGGAACCCAAAAAAATAACGTTTATTTGTTTGGGACCGTTGACGAATGTCGGGGATTTACTGCAGGCAAAACCCCGTTTGGCCGGAAAAATTGATAAAGTAATCTGGTACAATAGCGGGGCGCAGCCGATGAGGGATGTAAATTACAATATTGATACGCTTTCCGCTCAAAAGGTGATGGCGAGTGGAGTGCAGATGCGGCTGGTCTCTTCGAAAGAGGAAGATTCTGTACCGGTCAGTATGTTCTATCTGATGGAATTGGGGCAGCTTCAGTCCTCTTCTTATGCTCAGAAGGTTGTGACGGCCCACGTCACTCCTCCTCTGGTTTCTGCTGTTAAAGAGGAACATCTGAAGGTATGGGACGAATTGACTGTATTATCTCATTTTGCCCCCCAGCTTTTTACGGTGGATTCCCTTTCGCCTACTATCGAATGGTATTCTGTCGATACGAAACAGCAGATCCGTCCCATCGAAGAGCAATTACTGGCTGTATTCAGAGGAAAAGAAAACGTGGAGGGAAAAATATTTTATCATTTCCCTGTAGCGGAAGAGTATTATATCCGGGATTTAATGCCGGTAATCGGACCGACAATCAACCGTTATGGGGCGAGTGAGTGGAGAGCGGCAGTCCTGACCAATGAACTGCACGGACATTTGGGTATTTATGCTACTTTGGGAGTAAAAATGGGGATACGGGCCCGGGAGTATTTTAATGTGGGAGTGGACGATATCGTTGTGACTAGTTATGCCGGTAGTAAACCTCCGGTGAGTTGCCTGAACGACGGGCTTCAGGTCAGTACCGGAGGAACGGTAGGACATGGCTTGATTCACGTCCTGCCGGAAGTACAGGGGCGCCCGGAAGCTACTTTTGCCTTTAAAGGGCGGACGGTTACTCTTCGTTTGAAACCGGAATATGCCCGACAGGTGCAGGAAGATTTGAAAAAGGGAGTGGAATTATACGGAGCAGATACGGAAGAAAACTGGCAATATGTCCGGAAATTAGCTATCCAATATTGGCAGGAGTGGGACCGGCATACTATATTTGAGGTCGTTTCCTGAAACAGCTGTTTTAAAGGCCAAACCGATAAAGAAAGGACTGTTAGCTGAATATTTAACTTTAGGGATAGGTTTATCGTATAAAGTGTAAGTATTCAGCTAACAGTTCTATTTTTATGAAAAAAGGTATATTTGGTTTACTAATCTTTCTCTTCGGTTCTTTCAGCCTGTCCGAAGCCTGTACCGGAATTTCTTTCCGGTCTGAAGACGGATCCTGTATACTGGCTCGTACCATTGAATGGGGAGAAAGTATGCTTCCGAGTGAATATGTTATTTTGCCCAGAGGAGAAAAACAGACGGCTTATACTCCTGACGGAAAAAATGGTTTGACATTTGAAGTTCAGTACGGGGTAGTGGGGCTTGCCATTATTCAGAAAGAGTTTATTGCTGAAGGCCTGAATGAAGCGGGGCTTTCGGCAGGTTTATTTTATTTCCCCCGTTACGGAAGTTATGAAACCTATGATGCGGCACAAAGGGAAAAGACAATAAATGACTTACAGTTCGTCACCTGGATCTTGTCCCGCTTTGCCAGTATAGAAGAGGTCAAGACTGCCGTTGGAAAAATCAGGATTATCGGATTGGACGAACCCGGCACAACTTCTACGGTACATTGGCGGATCGGAGATGCTGCAGGGAAACAGGTTGTATTGGAAATTGTAGACGGAAAACCTCATTTTTACGAAAATGAAATAGGTGTATTGACGAATTCACCCGGTTTTCCGTGGCAGCTGACGAACTTAAATAATTATGTCAATCTTTATCCGGGAGGAGCTCCGCCGCAGCAGTTATCCGGATTGACCCTGAAGGCTTTTGGCGCAGGCTCGGGATTTCTGGGTATGCCGGGAGATGTTACTCCTCCGTCCCGTTTTGTAAGAGCTGCCTTTTACAAAGCTACGGCACCTCGTTTGCAAACGGCTGAAGCAACGGTTTTACAGGCTTTTCACATACTGAATAATTTCGATATTCCCATTGGGATTGAACATCCTCTGGGGAAAGCTCCGGATATTCCCAGTGCTACCCAATGGACTTCGGTAGTAGACCTGACAAACCGGAAAATATATTATAAAACAGCCTATAATAATACCATACGTTGCATTGCTATGGAAGATATTGATTTTAGTAAAGTAAAGTACCAGTCCCATCCGTTAGATTCTCATCCTGTACAACCGATAGAAAAGATTCAGATTCAATAAGGGATACAACCGGAATGATCCATTAAAATTCAATCTCTCGGAAAGTCTCTTTCGGTTTACTGTTGCTTCCCTTCCGGTTTATTTTCATCTGACGGTTCCCTGATAATAAAACTTCCGTTTCTGATAAAATGAGGGGTCAGGAACGGAAGTTTCGTTAATCAGTAAAAAATCAAACGGCTTACCTTGGAGTATATTACTCTGTTAGCTGAAAAACAATTTCCCGGATAATTGCCGGAAGCAGAGTGAAAAACCGTTTTTTATGCGGCTTTGATAAGGCTACGGCCCAGCCATACCAATACAATACCTAATACAATACTTAAAATCAGATAAGTGGAAAAATATCCCCAGTGTTTGTTTTGTATCAGTAAAAACATATCGTCGGCGAAAGAGGAAAAGGTAGTGAAACCTCCGCAAAAACCGGTGATGAGGAATATATTCATATTGGCGGAGATCAGATGGGCCTTCTCTGCCATTCCGAAGAAAATACCAATGACAAAACTTCCGATAATATTGACGGCAAAAGTGCCCCAGGGAAAAGGGGAAGTAAACATATAATGGGCAAGTTTTCCCACCAGATACCGGAGGCAGGTTCCGATAAATCCCCCTGCTCCTGCGATTAACATTGCTTTAAACATAATCTGTTATTTTTAAATTCAACAATTATTTTATTTTTTCCTTCATTTTAGCTTTTATTCTTTTCTTTTCAGCTTTTGTTTGTCTGTTTTAAGACTTTCGGACCGACAATCCAGGTGATGATTCCTCCGGTCAATAATATGGCGATTGCAACAATCAGTACCAGTTGACCTCCCCCTAGTTTTAACAGGGGAGGAATAATAAAAGTGGCGATAATGGCTCCTAATTTTCCCAGGGCTGAAGCGATTCCTTCACCGCTTGCCCTTTCCTGGAGGCTATAAATTCGGCTTGGAAGTTCAAAGGTGGACAAATGTGGTCCGGCATTGAGTGCCAGTTCGAACAACAGAAATCCTCCTAAAGTGATGCCGGGAGAGGTGTGGTATAGATAGCCCAATAAGGTGACAAGGAGTCCTGCAGCGCAAATAAAAAAACCTATGTATTGAGTATGAATAATGTTAAGCCGCCTTACGACAGTGAGGCCTAAAATAAAACCCAGCATGACAAAGAGATTGATATAGAGGGTAAAGCGGAAAGATTCCACGACTTTTTCAAATGGATTTTCTCCGCTGGGAACCAGTCCTAATGCGAGCAATAAGACCGGGGTAAATATACCGATTCCGTATACTCCCATTCCTTCGCATCCCCAGGGAATGCCACTCAGTATAATTCGTCTGATATTACTACGGGCGAATATGTCTTTGGCAGAAGCCTGGGGCTGTGCCGCCAGATCTTTTTTATTGGCCAGTTCCCCGATATAGACGTCCTTTCCCAGAAAATGTTTGATGTTTTTTTCCGCTTCCTGAACTTTCCCGTGCAGGGCCAGCCATTCCGGGCTTTCGACAAACCAAAACCGGGCCAGGAAAGCAAGTGCCGCAAATAAAGTGAGAAAAAGGAAAAGCCGGTTCCAGAGTGTCGGATCGGAGGAGTTTTTCAGGACAAACCATGCCACAAGGATCATCAGGATATTGCCTACACCTGAAGATGCTTTAGAAATTCCTAACATCGTTCTCCGCCATTTCTTTGGCATAATCTCTGAGACATAGGAAGGATCGAGGGCATATGCGCCGCCGATAGCCAATCCTATGATCAGTAAATTGAGGGTCAGAATGACGATGGAATGACTGAAACAGATCCATAAGGAGGCGCCGACGATAAGCAGGGGACAGAGCCGGAAAAAAAAGAGATATCCGTATTTGTCACTCAGTCGGCCGAATAACAGTGACCCGAGCATAATACCGGTCAAACCGGCCGAAAAAATAAATCCCTGAAGCCAGGAAGAAAGTTCCGGATGGTGTGTCATGGTAATCAGGGGGGCAATAACGCCTACTAATATGGCCAGTACACCTCCGAAAAATTGTCCGGCTGAGGCAATAATCAATATCCAGATATGCCCTCTGCGCAGGGGCATGTTGTCCATATTATACATACGCTGATCTGTTTAATTCAGTCCTCAAATGGAAAAATAGGGCAATCCCCTTGCTTTATACTTGCAAAATCTGTGGACTGAAGTTTTTTTCGATTTGACTGGTTCAGGCGTTTTTCAGATATCTTTAAAAACGGATGTACGGCGTTAAAGTTCCGGATTATTCTCCCCAACCTGAACCGCAGGTCGGGGAGTTATCCCATAGCTTAAATCGGGTACGGATCATTCGTTGTTGATGGGAACATTTTCCCGTTTAAACTTTTGAACTGTTTTCGATTATCCTTGTTGTAAAATCTTTTTGTCCAGTTTCAGATGCGGCCATAAGAATAACCAGGTGGCGACACAGAAGGGACCGGTCAAGGTGGGAATTCCGATAGGAGCAAAGAAGGTATCCATTCCTGCCTGAATGAATACAGTAGCAAAAATGCCCAGTAAAGCCCAGATTGCCGTGCGCCAGTTGACGTGATAGAATGTGGTGCCTAAAGCGATAGCTGTCAGTACGGGACTGAATCCGAACAAGCCGTTGGCGATGTCGCCTCCGTTGCATTGATAGAGGATTGCAACACATAAGGCCAGGGCCGAACCGATAGCTGCCCAAAGAGCAGCCCAGCGGCTGCTGATAAACAGACCTATCAGAAAAAGTACACCCGTTACCCATGAATTAATCAGGAATACCTGACTGATTCCTGTTAGCCAATAAATGACCAGACTTTTAAAACTGGTGTCAAAAGCAGTTGAAAAATTACCCGGTAATTCGGGAGCTCCTAAACCGGAGTCTGGTAATCCGTGCATAATCCGTGCCGCCATTAAGATGAACCAGGTGGTTAAAACAAAAGGGAAAGTAAACGAACTCACCTTATAAGGTGCCAGCAGGTGGTTCAGGCCTACCATTACCCAGGTTGTCATAGAGGAGAAGATGACGATGGCTAACCACATCAGAGGTACATTCCCGATGAAAGTCGGCAAAGCGCATCCAACGAGAATACCGTTAAATCCCCATAAACCATCTAATCCTTTTTCTGCCGGATATTTCAGTAAGTAACCGGTAATCGTGGACATAAATGTACCGACTACAGCTCCCCAGGCGACAGCGGGCATATGGGCAGCATAGGCCCCATAAAAAATTCCCGCCAGGAAGAATATACCGGTCCAGACATTTCCCTGGAACATTACCTGACCGGCTCCCTTAAAATACAATTTGAAAAAACCGGGCGAAAAGACTGCCGGTAGTTTCGGTGTAGTTGTTGTTTCCATAAGCTATTCGTTTATAAGGTATATACTTTCGTTTGAGCTTTTATGATATGTGTTGAACGGATTTTCCCCGGATGAGACTGCATGGCAATCAGGCGTTTATCGTTTGTTCTCTTCCCCCTATTTTTGTCTTCCTATCGCCATATAAATTCTTGCGGTATAGGTTTCCCTTTGATTTGCATACGGACGATAGAGCCGAATTCGCGGACAATCCTTTTTACCGGTTGGGTCTCTTCGCCCAATACCTTAAATATTAATCCGCATTGATTCGGAAGATAACTGATACCGGCAGCCAGCCGTCTGTCCCGGTTGATAAAGGCCTGAGTTTTGGCATAAATTTCGGCAGCGTCTTTTTCAGGGGTGAGCACGATTACATTGGCGAATACATCATAATGATGCATAATACCTATGGGACGTACACTCTTCTCTTTAGGGGAAGCTACCATCTTTTCCCGGAAAAGCGGAGTCCCGCCGGGACGGTGTGCTTCGGTACAAATGGAGAGCAGATCGTAAACAAAAAGCTCACCGTCTTTGTAATATTTACGCCCTCCGTTGTAAATCTCAGCGTAAAAAAGAGTGGCTGAAGGTGCGATTTCGATTACCGTATCGGTGATATAACGACTGTTCCGGCAGGGAATTGTCGGTTCCGGAATATATTCCAGGTAAGCATCTTCTTCCAGTATGAAATTTTGCTTTAGTCCGGAGAAATTATAGGCCATTTCAGCTATTTTCGTAGCTGCTCCCGTGGAAATATGGGCGAAGGAGCCCTGTTTGAGTGTGAATTTATTTTCGTAGCGGTCTCCGTCAATATTGGGACCTCCGGAAGATAAAATATATACACAGGGCATTTCCGGCATTGCTTCATCGAAATAAAGTTCCTGTTGTACGATGAGGGGAGCATGCCGGGTCCACTCACGCATAATCGATTTTCCTTCACGGGTAAGTTCGAACACCAGATCCAATAATCCGCATTTACCCGGAGCCCCGACACGCATGGCTTTCGGTTCTGCCAGGTAAGGATGTACTTCTCTGCATTGTGTGAAATCTGTTATCATAGGTTTCTGAATTGCCGGTTGCTATTTATTTTAAGTAGGGTATTTTCCCTTTTCAAGTGAGTTTTTACTGGTAGATTTGTTCTACTTCTTTTTGGGAAATACGGTCGAACAGGGCCATGTCGCGGATCAAACCGACAAGTTCCCTAATGCCTTCGCCGGTCATGCAGTTGGTAAAGACAAAAGGTTTCCCGGGGCGCATTGCTTCCGAATCGCGCCGCATAACTTCCAAATCTGCATGTACATAAGGGGCCAGATCCGTTTTATTGATCACCAGTATGTCGGAATAAGAGATGCCCGGTCCGTCTTTACGCGGGATTTTATCGCCTGCCGCCACGTCTATGACATAAATAAAAAAGTCGACCAATGCCGGACTAAAAGTCAGGGTAAGGTTATCACCTCCGGATTCAATTAAGACGATGTCGCTATCCGGAAATTTGGCCTCCATTTCTTCGACAGCGGCAATATTCATAGAAGGGTCTTCCCGTACCGCTGTATGGGGGCAAGCTCCGGTTTCTACTCCGATAATCCGGTCTTCCGCCAGATAACCTTTCAGCATTTTACGTACGTGCTTGGCATCTTCCGTGGTTACAATATCATTTGTGATAATCAGAACTTTCAAACCTAGTTTTAAGAAATAAGGGGTTATCGCTTCTATTAAGGCGGTTTTACCTGAACCTACCGGTCCGCCGACTCCGATTCTGCATGTATTACTCATATCATTTTATTGTGTTGTGGATCATTGAATATCCGTTGTTTTACTTTTAATTGAAAACTTCTGATAAGGCTATTAATTCATAAACATTCTCATTTTCCCTTTTTCGTGTATAGCGGCCAGAATGTCCATTTCCGGGACAAAAGCTCTCATGTCATCAAAGGTCATATCTTTTATTGTTTCATAATCAGAATGAACGGTTGAGCATAATTTATAGAGAATTTGCTGGGTTTCGTAATGCGAGACTTTAATACAACGTAAGGCTGCATTCAGGATCATATTGATAATTCCATAGGCAATCGCTGCAAAAAGTTCTTTTTCCCCCAGTCCATTTTGCTGAAAAAAAATAGACTGGGCTATGGGATAAGTTCCCGGAGTAAGGTGCTGGCGGATGTCCGTCAGCCATTTTTCCATCAAAGGATTGTATGCAATCTGTGAACTGATTTCAGCCATTTTTTTCCCCATACGGGTAAGCATCAATCTGGCTTCCGCATTCATTTTACAAAGGATGATCTGTTGGTCCGCCTTGCGGATAAGCGGGTAGTTGTCTTGGGCTGCAGCCCGGAACCCGATCAGGGCGGCGATAGCGTCGCTGTATACTGTCTGTTCTAAAGCTGTCCGTGTATATTGCTCCAAAGTTCCGGCGTCGTATACTATGCCTTCAAATGCTGCCGATTCCAGTCCGTTTGAAAAAGAGAATGTGCCTACAGGAAAAGCGGAATCGGAAAATTCGAGAAGCCGCATCATCTTGGTTATTTCATCGATCATAGTTTTGATTTTTCGGTATGTATTTTAATTGAAATGATCTTAGTGGTGATGGTGAACTTCTGTTTCAGTTCCGGAAGGATGATGGAGATGACTGATTTCCTGAGAGCTTCCTCCGAAAAGCTTCCGGATTTCATGAGGGGCCAGAAAAGGAATAACCTCCTGACCGGGCTGGAATTCGTAAGTAATATCTTCAAAGCGGTGAGTATCCATGACGCTCATCATCACTTTTTTATCCACTGTCAGGGGAACATATACTTTTGTATTTTTCACAATGGCTGGCCAGTGTTGGTTACCGATTGCATGTCCCAGTTCAACACAACGGCGGATTATTTCTGCCGGTTCTTTCCGGGCGATTTTTTGTAAATCGATAATTAATACGGGTTTTAATTCGATGCGGATCACCAGGGCTGTATTTTCATTGGCATTGTATTCCAGAATATCCCCGTTTTCTACCTGGGAATGGCGTTTCAGGGCGACGGCGTATTCCGAACCCTTTTCATCCCGGGCAATAAAACGGCTTTTTTGGGCGGTCCACTGATCCAGAGGAAGATATTCGATTTTAGCTTTTTCCAATTTATCGGTCCAGCTTTTGTCTGTATAGAGATTACCGATAATTTCAGAGAATATTTTCATAAAGGTGATTTTAAAAATTGAAAGAGGATGATGGAGAATGATTTTTGTTAAAAGAGCCTGAAGATCAGGTTGAGTTCTTTTTTCAACAGCTTCAGGCTCTTCACGGATAGGTGTTAACTGAACCAGTATAATTGTGCTAAAGCGAATTTTTTAGCCGTTGGTACATATGCACTCTTTCCGTCTACTAATACTTCAAATGTTTCGGGATTGATGTCAATTTTCGGCATGTTCCCGTTAAGTACCATATGGTGTTTCCCAATTTGACGGCAACCGTGTACAGGATAAACGATTCTTTCCAATCCGTATTTTTCTTTAATTCCCAGATCATGTGCGGCACGGGAAACGAAAGAAACACAAGTATCCGGTAAAGCCTTTCCGAAGCTTCCGTACATGGGCCGGTAGTATACAGGCTGCGGAGTCGGTAAGGAAGCATTCGGATCCCCCATATTTGCCCAGTTAATAATACCGCCCTTGAGGACTAATTTCGGTTTGGTGCCGAAAAATTGCGGTTCCCATAATACTAAATCGGCCATTTTCCCTTTTTCGACCGATCCGAGAAGATCGGAGAAACCGTAGGTAAGGGCCGGATTGATCGTCAGTTTTGCCAGATAACGCAATACCCGGAAATTATCGTTGTCGGGAGAATCTTCTTCCAGTTTGCCTCTTACTTGTTTCATGTAATCAGCCATTTGGAAAGCACGCATAAAGTTTTCACCAACCCGTCCCATTGCCTGGGAGTCGGAAGAAATCATAGAAATTACGCCCAGATCGTGCAATACATTTTCTGCAGCTTGTGTTTCGGGACGTACCCGGCTTTCTGCGAAGGAAACATCTGAAGGAATCTTGGGATTCAGATTGTGGCAAACCATGATCATATCGAACAATTCTGCCTGGGAATTAATTCCGAAAGGAAGAGTCGGGTTCGTGGAGGAAGGCAGTACGTTGGCTAAAGAGGCTACTTTCAGTAAGTCCGGAGCATGCCCCCCGCCTGCGCCTTCTGTATGGTAAGTATGTATGGTCCTTCCGTCGATAGCGGCAATAGTGTCCTCTACAAATCCGCTTTCATTCAGGGTATCGGTATGGATGGCTACCTGTACATCCCATTCGTCAGCCATTTTCATCGTAGCGCGGATAGCTGCCGGCGTACTTCCCCAGTCTTCGTGGATCTTGAATCCGCAAACACCGGCCATAACCTGTTCATAAAGAGGCCTGGCGACAGAGCAGTTTCCTTTGCCTAAGAAACCGTAATTTACCGGCAGGCCTTCAATGGCTTGCAACATGCGTTTGATATTCCAGGGCCCGGCAGTAATGGTAGTACCGTTGGAACCGTCAGTCGGTCCGACCCCTCCTCCGACCAGGGTGGTCACTCCGTTGCTCAGACAGGCGTAGGCTTGCTGGGGTGCAATCATGTGAACGTGTCCGTCTATAGCCGCCGCCGTCAGTATCAAATGCTCTCCGGAGATGGCATCGGTGGCAGCTCCCGTTACCAATTCGGGAGAAACACCTTGCATTGTATTTGGGTTACCGGCTTTTCCGATCCCGGCAATTTTACCGTCTTTGATCCCTACATCAGCTTTGATAACTCCCAATTTAGGATCGATAATGGTTACATTGGTGATAACCAGGTCCAGTGTCCCCCCTTCAGAAGTGGTGGTGTTAGCCAGCCCCATACCGTCGCGGAGAGTTTTACCTCCACCGTACATAATTTCGTCTCCGTATACACAAAGGTCTTTTTCTACCTCAACATAAAGCTGAGTGTCACCGAGGCGGATTTTATCTCCGACGGTTGGGCCGTAAAGGTCATTATATTGTTGTCTTGATATTGTTGCCATAATGCTTTATTTTTTTTGTTTATTTTGGAAGTCGGCTTCCGCCTGTGACTCATTGATATCTTTGAAACCCAGTTTTTTTACTCTTGCGATGGCGCGGATACGTTCCGGGAAATAGGTCGGGGCATCTTCGCCTCCGGTATACCCCTGTACCAGACCATTGAACCCCATGACATAGCGTTTGCCGGCATAAGCAACCACTTCGACCTCTTTCTCGTCTCCGGGTTCAAAACGAACGGCTGTCGTAGCCGGAATGTTCAGGTGACACCCGTAAGCAGCAGCCCGGTCAAATTGTAAATAACGGTTTACTTCGAAAAAATGGAAATGGGAGCCTACCTGAATGGGACGGTCGCCCGTATTGTGTACGACTAATTTAGCCGTATATCTGTTTTCATTATAAGTGATCGGAGTATCGGACAGGATTTCTCCCCCTACAGGTACATGTTGCTGAGGGGTAAACCCGGGTGTAATCGGCTCTTGTGCCGGTGCTTGTGTTTTTTTGTTATCTTCCATAGTGCTCTTTATTTAATAGGTTGGTGGATACTGACCAGACGACTTCCGTCCGTAAAAACAGCTTCTACTTGTATCAGAGAAATCATTTCTGCTACACCTTCCATTACATCGTCCTTGGTCAAAACTTTGGTGGAATCGGTCATAACTTCTTCCAGGGTTTTTCCTTCCCGTGCTCCTTCCAGAGCTGCGGAACTAATGTAAGCTACAGCTTCAGGATAATTCAGTTTCAGTCCTTTTGCTTTGCGTCGTTCGGCAATGGCACCTAGAGACAAAAGCATAAGCTTGTCGATTTCTTTTGGAGTTAAGTGCATATTCTTTTGTATTTAGTTAGTAAAAAAGAAAATTCTGATGTGTAATAATCAGATTTTAAAGTATCACTGATTCTATACGCTCCGGAATACAACTTGTTTCATTTATTAATGATAATAAACAGAAAATTGTTCTAATTAATTGTATTTGACATTCTTGTCAGTTTAGATTTGAGAAAAGTCAGAAAAATGAAATACATATAAGGATATTTTTTGGAAAATTTTTATCAACGATTTTAAACTTTTCAAATAAGATGCCGTATGAGTTAAGAAATTTAAATGAATGAGTATGAATAAAAAATATCTTTTTATTTTCCCTTTTTTATTTTTTACTATGATGGTTTGTGCTCAGCGTCAGGATGTAGATACGACTCTGCGGCTGGAGGAAGTGGTGGTGACCGGATCCCGTTCGGCTAGAAATTTAAGCCAGAGCCCCGGACGTATTGATGTGATCACCCCCCGGGTATTACAGAATAGCCCGGCTCAGAGTATAGACGATATACTGACGATGATTTCAGGGGTAAATACTACCCGTTCCAATGGAATAGTCGATATGCATACCAATGTGAGCATACGGGGATTATCCGGAGACGAACAGGGCCGTACCTTAGTTCTGTTTGACGGGGTCCCGATCAATACTTCCGATGAAGGATCTGTTAACTGGAACAGCCTCCATATGGATAATATTCAACGGATAGAAGTTTTTAAAGGACCGGGATCTTCCCTCTACGGCAATAATGCCATGGGAGGGGTGATTAACATTATCAGCAAAAAAGCCCGCCAACCCCTTTCGGTAAATGCTTCAGCATCCTACGGCTCTCTGAACACCTGTTTAGCCAGTTTGGGGATATCCAGTAAACTCAGCGATAAATTTTCGGTTTTTCTTTCCGGTTATTATAACCGGAGTGACGGTTTCAACAATATCCCCGACAGTTTACGTACCGTACCGGATTATAGTGTACCCCGGTTTATGAAAGAAAGGGGTATTTATGGAAAAGTTTTATTCAGTCCCGACTCTTTGTTTAATGTCGATTTAGCCTGCGATTTATTCCGGGACAAAAGGGGAGAAGGAGAAAAGATTCAGGCGCCGGACGGGGAATACCGCCACTTCAATCACAACCGGCTGCAAGGAAGATTTTACGGAGAAAAACGGAAATTTCATTATAGTATGGCCCTTTATTTTCAACGACAGAATTATTTTCGTATTGACGAACGAATGAAAAAAGAGGTTTACCAGCGGTTTGACGTAAAATCCCATCGGGATGACTGGGGAGGGATCCTGAGTATCGGTTTTACCGGGAAACGGAATAATTTCAGCATAGGAGCTGAATATAAAGAGGGGAGCGTAGATGGAGGAGACCATTATGTGACTTCACCGGATAAAGTTTTAAACCGCGGGACAATGACTTTTGTTGCCGTATTTGCTCAGGAAGAGTTTTCTTTTTTAAAGGAAAAATTCTGGCTACAACTTGCTGTTCGTTACGATAATGCTTTTTTCCATGAGGGATGGTTCGAAGCGACAGGGGACGCAGTTGCCGATTTCGATACTTACAACGGAAATTTGAAAAATAATCGTTGGGAACATATTTCTCCCCGGGTAGCCTTACGTTTTAATCCGGGTAAACGTGTTTCCGCTTATGTTTCCTATTCACAGGGGTTCCGCGCTTCTATTCTGGACGATTTATGCCGTTCCGGCTGGATGTGGATCGGACCTAAAATTGCCAATCCCGCTTTGGGACCGGAGACATTGGATAATTATGAAATCGGTGGGACTTTTTATATTTTCCGGAATTTGTCACTGGCCCCTTCACTCTATTATGCAGAAGGAAAAGATTTTCTGTATTATGTCGCTACGGGAGAAAAATTATGGGGAAAACAAGATATTTACCAACGTCAGAATATCTCTAAAGTACACGTAAAAGGGATAGAGACCGATCTGAACTATAATTCTTCTTTCGGATTGGCGGTCAATCTGAATTATTCTTATAATGAGTCGAAAGTAAAGGAGTTTGACGAGCGTCCGGAATTAAATAATAAGGTACTGACTTATGCCCCCAAACATCAGGTGAAAGGAGCCTTGATGTGGACTGGAGGTATAGTAGATGCCACCCTCCGGGGACGCTATAAAACGAAACAATATACGACGGAAGACAATCAGGCTTCGATTGCCGGATTTTCAACCTGGGATATCCAGCTTTCCAAATGGTTTTTTAAACGCCGTTTGTATGTGGGAGGAGAGATGATCAATGTTTTCGATAACCGTCATATGAATACCAAAGATTATAGGTCTGCAGGCAGACTGATGAATGTTAAACTAGCAATCCATCTATCAAAATGAGAAAATTTTATTATATTTTCCTGTTATTACTCGTATTTGGCTGTAATGCAAAATCAGGAAAAAATGTTGCTTCTACCCGTAAAGTGACAGATGCACTGGGGAGAGAAGTTATTATTCCGGACACCGTAAACCGGGCTGTTTGTATACGGGCCTCTGCTATCCGTTTGGTGACCTATGCCGGAGGTGTTCCTTTTATTTGCGGTGTGGAAGAGCAGGAAACCCGGGAGAATGTCTTTACCCATCTCCTGGCTTATCCCGAGTTGGGGGAAAAACCGGTGATCGGTCCGCAGATGGGAGGGGATGCGGAATTGATTATGTCGGTTCATCCGGACGTTATCTTTATGTCTTCGACCACAACCGGAGATGCAGACGATTTACAAAGGCGTACCGGGATTCCGGTTATTACGCTGGAATATGGGGATATAGGACCCAAACGGAAGACTTTTTATGCGTCCTTGCGTTTGATCGGAGAGGTGCTGCATACCGGGGAAAGGGTGGACTCACTGATTACTTATACAGAGGATCAGATTGCCGAACTTCAACAGAGGACACAACAGAAAGGGGAAAGTAAACGGGTATATGTGGGAGGAATTGCTTATAAAGGTTTAAAAGGAATTACGTCGACTGATCCCTATTATGCGGCTTTCGGTTTCCTGGGGGTCGATAACGTTGCCTCTGCAATCGATTCTGCTTATGTATCTCCGATTTCCGGTACTTATATCGATTGGGAACAGTTGGCCGATTGGGATCCGGAAGTCATATTTATAGATTGCTCCGGTTGGCCTTTGGTATGCGAGGATTTTAAAAACCGGGAACAGTTAAATCAGTTATTAACAGCCTACCGGAATCAGCAGATCTACTCTCTTTGGCCTTATAATAACAACCATACCAATTTTGAAGTAATGCTGATTAATGCCTGGTATGCAGGGAAAGTGCTTTTCCCCGGGCAGTTTCAGGACATTTCTATGACAGATAAAACGGATGAGATTCTGGTAGAGTTTGTCGGACAACCCATCGGTCAGAAATTACGTAAAAAATGGGGGGATTACCAGAACCTATTAACGGAAAATCATGAGCGATGAGGTATTAATTCAATATAAACGTTACCGGGCGCGTAATAAACGATTTATTCTTTTTATTTTAATATTGTTGGTTCTGATAGGAGGAATGGCCCTGATGGCTGGTTCCCACTGGATTGGGGGAAGAGAGATAGCCGCTTTATTCCGGGGAGAAGGAGCAGTGCTGGACTACCAGATTCTGCTGAATATTCGTTTACCCCGGGTTTTGGCTGCTGTGATAACCGGGACCATTCTTTCAACTTCCGGCTCCATTATGCAGATATTACTCCGGAATCCTTTGGCTTCCCCTTATACCTTAGGTATTTCCAATGCAGCAGCTTTTGGGGCTTCTTTCGGGATTGTATTCCTCGGAGCGGGAAGCAGCATCGCCCGCTCTTCGGATTTGTTTATGATCACAAATCCTTATTTAGTTACGATCGCTGCTTTTTTGGGAAGTTTATTGGGACTGGCTATTATTTTAACAATTATAAAAGTGAAACAGGCTTCCGTGGAAACAATTATTCTGTCAGGAGTAATTATCAATTCTTTATTTGGGGCAGGGATTGCTGTTATGCAATATGTGGCCGATAATGTACAACTGGCTTCTATCGTTTTCTGGACATTCGGGGATTTAGGCCGGGGAGATTGGTATAAACTGATTTTTATGTTAATTGTTTTGTTTCCCGCTATGCTTTATTTTTATATAAAACGTTGGGATTATAAAGTATTGTGTTCAGGAGATGATTATGCAAAAAGTATGGGAGTTAATCCGCAGCAAACCCGGATTGCCGGATTGGTGGTTACTTCTTTGTGTACAGCTATCGCTGTGTCTTTTTTCGGCGTAATCGCTTTTGTCGGATTGGTCGTACCTCATATTGTAAGGAAATGTATAGGAGACAATGAGGAGTTTTTAATTACAGGTTCTGCTGTTTTTGGCGGAATGTTTTTACTCTTATGCGATACGGTTGCGCGGACGATTATTTCTCCTATTATTTTACCTGTCGGAATATTGACGTCTTTTTTGGGAGTTCCCTTGTTTCTGTTTTTGATTACCCGGAGGAAAATGAGATGCGAATAAAAGTAAATCATATCTTTTTTAGCTATAATGAGCTTCAGGCCTTGAAAGATATCAGTTTTGAGGTAGACACGGGAGATATGCTGGCTATTATAGGGCAGAACGGTTCCGGTAAAAGTACTTTATTGAAATGCATGAACCGTATATTAAAAGTAAATAAGGGAAGTATCGAAATTAATGAACGCCCTCTGACCTCCTTTTCTCCGGCTAAATTGTCCCAGATCATGGCTTATATTCCCCAGACAGAGGAAACCCTAACAGGACTTACCGTTTTTGATACCGTATTGTTGGGACGTAAACCCTATATAAGCGGTAAACCTTCACAGACTGATCTGGAATTTGTGTCTGAGTTATTGTTTCGTCTGGAGTTGGAAGAAGAAGCCATGCGTACCTTGAATACGCTGAGCGGAGGACAGCAACAAAGGGTGTTCATTGCCCGGGCGCTGGCTCAGCAACCTTCTATTCTTTTACTGGATGAACCCATTGCCAATCTGGATATTTACCATCAGATGAAAGTAATGAAGCTCTTGCAACAACTCTCAGCAGAAGGGATAACTGTAATTATTACCATTCACGATATCAATATGGCAGCCCGTTTTTGCAATAAAGCTTTGATGTTGAAAGGAGGGACGGTTTTTGCTTGCGGAGATCAGTCTGTTTATATCTCGGAAAACATAGGTCATTTGTATGATATACAGGTGGAAGTGGTCCGTTATAAGGACAATATTTGTATTATTCCGCGAAATATATAAACTGAAAATATGTTAACTCTTATTCTTACTTTTATGATTACATTATTTCCTATAGGCTATGTCCATAATAAATGTATGGAATCTATGCTTCCGGAATTGATTAAACAGGAGATTTCGGAAATAGAGGTTTTTCCGGAATATGCGGAAGGATTGGAAGAGGTAGAAGCCTGCCGGTATCTGGATCTGGTTTTTTACCTTCATCAAAATGAATGTGTAGAATTAAACACCCGGATTCGTACAGGCGAACAAAGGGGGATTTTTGCCACCCGTTCGCCTAACCGCCCCAATCATTTGGGAATTACTACCGTTAAGTTGCAGAAAAGAGTAGGGAATAAATTGTATGTGGAAGGAGCTGACGCTTTGAACGGTTCGCCGGTTCTGGATTTAAAATGCTGCGATACATCTGTTTATGAACAGGAAAATATACATAATGCTATTCGGGTAGATTCCCCCCGTATTGACATTGTCCGGAATATTTTGAGTAATGATACGGAAGAATTATTGTTAAAGTCTGCCCAATTGCACGGGCATATCTGTCCGGGCCTGGCTTTAGGGGTTTTGGGCGCAGTTACCGTCATGCAAAAACTTTATGAACAGGGGGCAGATCCCGGGGATTATACTTTAACCGTTGAGATGCAAAATTGTGCGGTGGATGCTTTGTTGTTTGTTACAGGATGTACCCCGGGTACACATCGTTTTCAGCTCGGGGATCCTGCCCGTATGAGTTTTTCTGTAAAAAATCAAAAAGGACAAGGCTGGAAAGTACATCTGAAAGATTCAAACCGGGAATGGATAGCTGAACATGTTCCGGATTCCTTTTCTGCTGCAGAAAGAGGATTTGCTGTATTGAAACTTGATTTCGACGATTTGTTTGAAATGACAGAATTACCG
The DNA here is from genome assembly GCF_937966165.1 of uncultured Odoribacter sp. Taxonomy (NCBI): domain Bacteria; kingdom Pseudomonadati; phylum Bacteroidota; class Bacteroidia; order Bacteroidales; family Odoribacteraceae; genus Odoribacter; species uncultured Odoribacter sp. The sequence goes on along the minus strand of NZ_CALCLB010000012.1, from coordinate 46,018 downwards.
GAAAAATAGGGGAAAGATTAAATATTTCGAATAACTATTTACCTGAGATTGTCCGGGTTTTACCTTACAAAAGCTCAAATAATTACACATTAGGGCACGTCCCTAATGTGTAAAAGGTTTATAGGCGATACTTTTTTCTTTCAGCCGGTACGCTGCTTTCAGTTGTTCTTCCTGCCCGATATGAGGATTGAAAAGATCTGCCTTCGGTAACTTTTTTTTATATTTTTCTAAAAGCAATTTTTCCAGAACCGAATTATCGATACAGGATTTGTCCTTTAAAATATGTTTTACAGTAAATCCGTGCCGGACGAGATAATAAGCTATTAAAACAAAACGATGGCAATCAAAAGGGTCGGATTGTGAACACATAAGGGCGATCCGATATCCTTTTTGTAATCCTTTTTCCAATCTTTCAATACCGGACAGAAAAGGCTTACTTGCCCTTATTTTATCGAAATCTACTTTTCCGTCCAGATCTAACAGGGATAAATCCTGTGGACGTGCTCCGAATGCCGTTCCCATATGTATATAAACGATTTGACAACTTTCCAGAAAAGGCCGTAAAGTACTTTCATTATACTGTGGATTATAAGTACTGGCAGCAAATTGACGGACATCTACAATGCAGTTGATTTCGTGTTTTGTTAGCAATTCTTTAAAATACTCCAGGGAATGAGTAGAATGCCCTATCGTATATATCCGTTTTTCATTTTCTGTTTCCATATTCTTTAAATTGAAATAGATCTATGATATACGGCTTACGAAAGAATAGGATAATCAATTGAAACTTCTTTTCTGTGCAGTATTTACTTAAAAGATAAAAAGATAATTATAGAAACGTTTCTCTCCTACTTAAAAATCGATCGTTTAAGTGGTTACCTCGGAAATTATTTTTTACAAAAGTACATAATAATTATTTTAATTGCAATGTATTCGGGATCAAATTATTAATTTTTTTAAATGAAATACAATATATATTACTTTTTATAGCCAAAAAAACGATCGTTTTCCTGGGAGAATAATTGCCCATCGTTATGTTTAAGAAGTAAAGTCGTGTGTAATAATTTTATAAATTAATCTAAATAAAATCGGAATATGAAAAGATTTTTGATTATCTCTTGCCTTTTATTTCTGTTTTTAGGAAAAGTTGTTGCTCAGGTAAATAATACGGATCCTCATTTAAAGAAAGTATTTAAAGTAGATTATACTCCTTCTGTTTTCGATTCTTATTCATATCAAATTTTATATTTATCCGATGGGAAAATTTACAATCTGAGAAATTTCTGTTTGGCTGACCGAATAAAACATATTCATCAACTTGCTATTCAACCCGGAGGTTCTTCTTGTGCCCTTTTGATTTCTCCTGCTAAACAGACTTCCGGAAAAACCGGTTCTTTTTTTGCAAAACTCAATAACTTGGGAGGAAATCAAAGGGCAAGGGTTGAAATATATTCTGCAAACAACACTAATGAATGTTTATATAAAATAAAAGAAGAAAAGGATGTAGCGAAGCAACCTGTCTGTATAGGGTATTCACCGGATGGTAAGAATTTTGTTATTGCCGATTCTGGAAATGAAATTGTGTTATATGATACCCGTACGTACACTCCCTATCTGACGTTAAATACTGCTCTGACGGTAAGTTGTATGGCTGTAAGTCCCAATAATTATTTCTTGGCTGTTGCTGAAGCAGGGAAGATTGAAGTATGGAATTTTCATGAGGCTGTGTTACGTACTCAGCTGGATATCGGATCCCGTGTAAATGATCTTGCTTTTTCAGAGGATAATACGATGATGGCTGTCGTAGCTGCCAATGGCACAGCCACTGTTTATGACACCCGTTCCTTTACTCCGCTGTTTACTTATTCTGGGATGGGAGAAGCTTTAAGCTGTAAGTTTTATCCCAACAATAAATATTTGGGGGTTGTAAAAAATTCAGGTACGCTGGTGATGCTGAATTTAAAAAACGAAGCGGACCAAACCGTTGTAAAAAGTTATAACGGAGGACTGAATACGCTCCGGTATATTGAAGATCTCAGGGACCCGGAAAAAATATATTTGGTGTACACTTCTGGAAAATCTTTTGTGCTTCAGCAGCTTACTGACTTAAAACATAATTTCACTCAGGAATTAAGCGGAAAAGTGAAAGAAAAGATGAATGAATGGATGAAGATGCTGGAAGGGGAAACTTTGGAAGAATACAAAATTCGTGTAAATGAAGATTCCCGTGTGGAGCAACAAGCCATATTCGAACGTGAAATAGCTACAGAAATGGCTGGAGATCAAATAAAGATGACAGAGATATCCTTGGGAAACTATAATACTTCCAAGAATATGCTGGCTTTGGATTTTAGTACGATGCCTTCTATTGTTTTAGAAGTTGAAAAGGAGGAAATCAAAAATTTTAATCCTCAGGCTTTACAATTTCAAAATACAGTTTATGGGATTAATAAAGATGATGAATTTGAGATTATTTATACAGAGGTACTGAATACTCAGACCAATAAGACTTATATCTACGATAATCTGGACCGGATGTCGGTCGTATCTATGGATCTGGAAGAAGGATTTGTGCCTTTGGATCTGATTGAACAATCCAATATGGAAGAGGTGCGCTTAAAAGAAATCCGGCAGCATGTAATGGAAGAAGCCAAAAGGTCTAAACTCATTTCCGATAATACAAAGATAAATGTGAGTACGGAAGTGTTGTCGGATGTGGATGCGAATGGGAAGAAGATTATAAATTATAAGATCGGATATCAATATGAAGTAGCAAAAGAATATACAGCCCAGGAAGATTTCCCCATGGGCAAATATAAGACGGAAGCTTCTAATGCCGCTCTTTCTATGCTGTCTATTATTTCTAAGGCTTTTGAGACAGATTTTGCTCAATATATAAAACCGGGGAAACAGATTAAAATCAAGATTACAGGGACGGCAGATGCTGCTCCCATTAACGGAAAGATCGCTTACGAGGGGTGTTACGGGGATTTCCGCAACGAATTGGTATATAAAAATGGGAAGCTGGGTAATATTACGATTACCTCTGAAAGCGGGATCACTGAAAATGAACAGTTGGCTTTTTTAAGGGCTGCAGGAGTGCAGGATTATATTGTATCCCATTTAACCGCTTTACGGAATATGAAATGTGATTATGATTACAATATTATCGTTGCGGAACAAACGGGAGGAGAGTTCCGGCGTATCCGGGTTGAGTTTTTGTTTATAGATACTTTTTAATTTTCACCCGTTGTAAATATGAAGCCAAATATTACAACCCTATTCATTTGCGTATTCCTTTGTTTAAGCGCCAATCGGGTAATGGCCCAACAGATGACCTCCGCAGAACAGAATTATGCGAATTTTGTACGTTTGTATCAGTCGGAAACAGCGGATAAAAAATTGATGTATAGTTTCTTGTGGGATAGTTATAAGGAATATTTATCTTTTTTGAATGGAGCCGGTTCTTCGGGGATGGTGAAAGAAAAATTGAGAATTATTTATCCTCATTTAGTTAACGGAGCGGCCTATTTTTCTCAATGTGGCAGAACTACAGAAGCTATGGAATTTGCAAAAGCTTATGTAAATATGCCAAAGCAAGCCGCTTTTCAGGGAGAACGCTTTACACGGAGTGAGAATTATCCAACCATTGTTTATTATGCAGCAACCGGTACTTTTAACAGCAGGCAATTCAGTGAAGCAATAACTTATTTTCAGGATTATTTGGAAACCGGCGAAACCAGTCGCTTGCAAGATTGCTATTATTATATGAGCAAAGCTTATTACTATAATAAAGATTATATACGGCAGCAGCAGATTTTGGAAGCCGGAATTGTTCGTTTACCTTCAAATGTCCGTTTGATTTACGAAATGATAAATCTATGTATTGAAAGGCGGTTGACAGATCGTTTGGAAATATACGTAAATAAGGCTCTATCGCTTAATCCAAAGGATATGAATGTTTTGCCGATGAAAGCCAAACTTTTGGCAGATAAGGGACAACTGGAAGATGCGCTGAATTTATATACGATGATATATTCCAGAAATTCGGCTGATCTGAAAATTATAAAACAATATGCCACAGTTTGTTATAACTACGCTGCAACTCTTATCAATGGTGCGAATGCGGTTGAAAATCAGCGGCAGTATGCACAACAGCGCCAAAAAGCAAATCAATATTTAAATACGGCAGTCGAATTGTTTCAAAAAATATTGCAGAAAGAGCCGGCTTCTGTGAAATATCTGTCGGCCTTGGCGGATACGTATAAATGCCTGGGACAAACGACGGAAGCAGAGCGGACAATCCGCAAAATCCAAATGAATGGGGGAACCTATATTGCTTCGGCAACTGCAATCAATGCAGGAAAGAAAACTTCCGGAACGGAAAGGACTCCGATAGAACAAAATGTTTCTTCTGATATTAGTAGAAATACAACTTTCCGGATTTTCCCTCAGGAAATCCCCTTATTTTCTTCCTTTGCCAAGAATTTTGTTGAAAAAGAAATAAATGCCTGGCAGGTAAAGGATGATTATGAAACATTAAGTGAATACCGGCTGAGAGTATCCGAAGAAAAACGGGAGGCAAAGATCAGGGAATTGGCCCGTAAAGCGGAAAATGATTATATCGCCCGCTACGGACAATATGTGGATTGGAATACATTGAAATTGGAGAAGTATGATGCGGAAAACGGGGTATTCCTGATTGTGGATCCCCGTTGGGGAAATTTACTACTCCCCGTTCCCCGGACAAATGACGAAGCCCGCCAATTTGAACGGCAATGGAATAATGTGAAAACCCTTAATCCGCAGTTTTTCATCACGGATGACAGATTGGCCTTGGCAGAGATTACTTTCAGAACTCCTGCAGGACGTTCGTATACCTATAGTAATAAAGCTTCCCTTACTTATCAAACGACTCAGATTGATTATAATTTCGATAAAGTAGATCTGGCTGAGATTCAGACGGCAACGTCCGAAACATCCCGTCCGGTTCCCAGTGTCACCACCCGGAAAGTGAGTGTCGGAAAATCGGATGTAGATATCGAAATACCCCTTTCTAAAAATGTCAATGAAAATACCTTTGCTGTTATTATTTCGAATGAAAATTATCGACGGGAGTCGGAAGTAGAGTTTGCCCATAATGATGGAGAAATATTCAGGCAATATTGTATAAAGACTTTAGGAATGCCTGAGAACAATGTACATTATGTTCCGGATGCAACTTATAATGATATTAAAGTGGAACTGGATTGGCTGAGCCAGGTGGCTCAAGCCTACGGTTCTAATGCCAGTTTGGTGTTTTATTATGCAGGTCATGGAATTCCGGATGAGGAGACACATTCTGCTTATTTATTGCCTGTCGACGGATACGGAGCGAATGTCTCTACAGCTTATAGTTTAAATAAATTGTACGAAACTTTGGCGGGGATGCCCGCTAAATCGGCTACTGTCTTTCTGGATGCTTGTTTCAGTGGCTCAAAACGGGATGGACAGATGATGGCTTCTTCTGCACGCGGGGTAGCTATAAAAGCTGATTCCGGAAAGCCTCAAGGGAATGTGGTGGTAATAAGCGCTGCTACCGGTAATCAGACAGCTTATCCTTACCGGGAGAAAAAGCACGGACTGTTCACTTACTTTTTATTGAAAAAGTTACAGGATACGAAAGGAAAAGTAGATTATGGAGAACTGATGGAATATATACAAACGGAAGTGGCACGTAAATCTATAGTGGTAAATAAAAAATCGCAGACGCCTACGGTAATCCCTTCTGTAACAATAGGAGATAAATGGAAAAAATGGAATTTGAAATAAGAAAAGTCATATCGGATGTATAAGAAAGATTAGAATAATTGTAATCAGATAAACAGAGTAAGATCAACATTTAAATTTAAAAAAAATGAAAAAACTGCTTTTAATAATAACTTGGTTATGGATGGGTGTTCTGGGAGGAATCGCCCAGGAGATAAATTATTCAAATATTGTAGTCAGTAAGGACGGCGAGCCGGTGATGGGAGCGACAGTCGAAGTTGTCGGCACAAATAGTAAAACAATGACGGATATGGACGGTAAGTTTACGATTGTGGTACCGGAAGGGCACACTACTTTAATGATTTCTTATGGAGGGATGAAAAAACAGGTAGTTAGTATTGTACGCGAACCGATTTTATTGTATCGGAAGAATACCCCCGCTGTTCAGATGAAATCTGCAGGACAATACACAAATGTTGTAAAGACAAGAGGAGGCAGAGATTATAAAAAAAATATATTTAATCTGGAATTGTTTTACGCTTCTTATCAAAAATCAGCTATTATAGACTGGGAATTGAAGGGGAAAGAGCGGGTAGGACTCAGTTTGGGATATCATCATCATTTTACCCGTTCTTTTGGTTGGAAAGTGTTGGATTTACAAGGAATGATTACTTACGATGGACGTTTTGAGGATGATGTATGCAACGGGGTTTATAGTTTGACAACGGGTTTGAATTATAATACTCCTTATTTTGGAAAATATATGTATGCATGGGCTGATTTTCATGCAGGTGCTGCTTATAACCATTCTATTGATGAATTTGCACCTACTTACGGAGTAGCCGTAGGTATAAATTTAACCCGTACGGTCTACCTGGCCATAAGATACGATTGGACAGAATATAGTACGTATTTGAATCCCGTAGGGGATGTTGACGTGAAAGATAACGGTATTTCTTTCCGGTTAGGATTTAATTTTGGTAAATGATAAAGAAATTTTTAAATCGAAAATTATGAAAAAGATAGGGTTAATACTATTTATACTTATACTGAGTTTTACCTGGGCAATAGCTCAGTCTACCATTACAAAGGGAATTGTTTTGTCCGGGGATAATGGAGAACCTTTACCAGGAGCTTCTGTGGTGGTGACCGGGACAGATATCAGTGTTGTGACAGATATGAACGGACAATTTTCTATTGAAGTTCCGTCCGGATATCTGACATTAACGGTTTCTTATACAGGTATGGAACCTGTAATTGTCGACGTAAATCCTGGGCCCATCGTCTTGGTACCGAAAACGACGAAAAAAATAGAATGGGGCGTACGTTTAGGTATGAATATCAATAAAATTTACTGGACTTATGAGGGGGTAGAAGACGATGAGATGAAATCGAAAGTCGGTTTTAACTTAGGCGGTGCCTGTTCCGTTAATCTTACCCGGAAATTACCTTTATTTGTGGAAACAGGATTGTATTTACAGTATAAAGGAGCCAAAGAAAAGGGAGGGGATGGTGACGAATCTTATGAAGGAAAATATAAAATTTGGTATTTGGAAATTCCGGCTGTATTGAGCTACCATATTGATATTGATCGTTTTACAGTACAGCCTTTTGCCGGAGTATATTATGCTTTGGGGATCGGAGGCAAAATGAAAGATTCATACACCTATCAGGGGGTAACGGAAACAGATAAAGAAGATTTATTCGGAAAAGATGAAAATGGAGACTACAATTATTTCAAACGTTCTGATTTCGGTTTACGTTTCGGCTGCGGCCTTGCTTATGAAAGCATTTATTTTGGATTAGGTTATGATTTAGGGTTGACCAATATCTCCCAGTTTGATAATGAAGAATCTAAAAACAGATCTTTCTTTATTACATTAGGCTATAACTTTTAAATTACACATTAGGGACGTGCCCTAATGTGTAATTTCCGAAAAAATCCCTGTCGTTAAAGCCGTCAGCGAATCATACAAAACCCAAGAGGGGAGCGGGATCAGCTTTATTTTATATAAAGAGCGTGAAGAAGGTAAAGAACGGACATTAAAATGGTTCGTATAGGATAAAATTACACATTAGGGCACGTCCCTAATGTGTAATCTGGAATTTATGGCTGGCCCGGAGCATGTGGCGGAGAATACTTACCAATTCCTGAGATTCTTGTAAAAGGTTTAAATAGACCAGAGATATTTTTACGCTATTGTGCATGTCCTGTATTCTGGTCATTTGGATTTTATGTAAATCGGAAAATTTCCCCTTGAGCTGTTCACCTTCAGAAAGAAGTTCATTTATTTTTTCATATCCGGCTGAGTGGATAAGGTCTTCTGCTTTTTTTATAAAAGCAGTCAATTCGTCCCGTAAGGGTAGAAATTCCGTAGTGTATTCGGCCGGTAACGGATTGAAATTATTGTCTACATGTTCTTTGCAAGGTTCGCATATTCGTTTCAGGCAATACATGAGCTGTTCGCCGCTATTACTTATCAAGTGAAACCACGTATTTTTTTCAATAGCTAAATTCCGGTCAATTTTGCGCATGCCTAAAATTTCTTTTCGCCTGATCTTTTTGAGTAAATCTTTTTCTTCATTTGTGGCTGTGACAGCTTTACGCAGGCTTTTTAAATCCTCCTGTATAAATCCTTCCGTCATTTGTATATATATGCGGGTTGAAAAACGGAGAATACCGGTTACGTTTTCTTGTATATGTTGACGCAATAAATCCCAGATTTCAGTTTTGTTTTTTGATTGAATAAGACTTTGAAAAAGTGTGTCATCTTTTTCTTCTTTTAATTTATTGCGATAATTCTTATTGCTTCGGATCAATAAAAAGATGGCAATACCGGTCATAAGCAGTATCCCGACGATTCCGCCGAAATACATAATTAAGGTTACAAAAAAGCATAGTATAAAAGCGGCTCCGGCGGTAATGAACCATCCACCGATGACGGAGAGTACGCCGGTGACGCGGAAGACTGCACTTTCCCGGCTCCATGCGCGGTCGGCTAAAGAAGTGCCCATAGCCACCATAAAAGCGACATAAGTGGTGGAAAGCGGTAATTTTAAGGAAGTTCCAAGGGCAATCAATAGGCCTGCCAGCACTAAATTAACGGATGCCCTGACTAAATCGAAAGCCGCTCCGTTGGTAAGGATAATCTGGTCTTTATTGAACCGTTTGTTGACCCAACTTTTAATTTTGGCCGGTATAAATTTGGCGATAGTTGTTACCAGAGCCGTGATGGAACGTACCAAACTACGGGCAATTGCAGAAGAGCCAAAAATTTCCTCTCCTTCTTCTTGACGGGACAGATCTACAGAGGTTTTTATAACATTCCGGGCCTTTTTAGAAGTTGTTAGAGCAACTACCATAATTATTCCCGAAAGAAATAGAAAAATAAACGGAGTTTTAGCCGGTTCATTTAAAGCGTTCATTAAGTATGCGGACGAAACTCCGTTACCGTGGGCAATAAAATCGGTATAACCGGAATACCCTGCTAGGGGAACGCCTATAAAGTTAACCAGGTCATTTCCGGCAAAGGCCATTGCCAAAGCAAATGTTCCTAAAAGGACGATTACTTTAAAAACGTTTATTTTATACCCGTGTAAAATTTGCATTAGTATGGTAAAGAACAGAAAGCAACCCAGCACAATTAATAACGTATTTTCTTTTATCCATAATTTGTGTTCCGGGCTCATAAAAGAGGCATCTTTAATTCCTTTAATGAGCATAAAATAGATGATGGCAGTAACGGCTATTCCTCCGAAAAGTCCGATCGTGTATTTTAATTTGTTTTTATAGTTAAATGTAAAAATAATGCGGGAGAGATACTGTACGAGCATTCCAAAAAAGAAGGCAACTGCGACAGATAAAAAAATTCCCAGAATGACCGTTAATGCTTTTTCTGTATTCAACAGTTCTGCAAACGTAAGCCCTTCCGGTCCGTTGGCAATTTTCAGTAAAGCAAGTGCAAAGGTGCCCCCCAGCAACTCGAATACCATAGACACCGTCGTAGAGGTAGGCATTCCTAAAGTATTGAAGATATCTAATAAAACGATGTCTGTGATCATGACCGCCAGAAAAATGCAGATCAGTTCGTCAAAATAGAAAGCTTCAGGGCGGAAAATACCGTGGCGGGCTATGTCCATCATGCCATTGCTCATAACAGCCCCACAGAAAATGCCGATAGAAGCAATACAAATTATACTCCGGAATGAAGCTGCTTTAGCGCCTATTGCTGAATTCAGAAAATTGACAGCGTCGTTGCTGACCCCTACAATTAAATCAAAGATCGCAAGTAAAAAGAGAAAAATGACGATTCCCAGGTAAACTATTTCCATTCTTTTATTTCTGTTATCCATTACAAAAATAGAATGGAGGTGTTAAGGGACTGTTTCAAAATTGTTACAATACTGTTACAAAAGAAGGGAAAGAAATATTGAGGTAACAGCTGAAAAGAAAAGCAACTATTTATCATTAATTAAAAGAAGAACATTTCTTATTTTTTATTTATTTTTGTAAATCAGATTTTAAAGTTTACAGAACAGAAATATTCAGTAAGACAGGTAAAAATGAGAATAAGAAACATTTTATTTTGGATTTGGGTTTTATTTGGAATGAATAATGTGTTCGGGGGATCGGTTGTTTGTGCTCAGGGAGAAGGAAAAAAAGCAGGTATTATTCCGCTGCCTTTGTATCAGACATTTCAGGAAGGCTTTTTTTGCCTTCAGAAAAATACGGAGATTTATACTTCTCCGGAAGGGAAACCGGTTGCTTTGCAATTAGCTGAATTGCTCCGGAATTCAAGCGGTTACCGTTTACCCGTAAAAGAGGGAAAAACGGAGAAGAAAAACACCATCCGGCTTATTATTGATTCCCGATTGGATACTTTAGGACAGGAAGGGTATTGTCTGCAAATAGGACCGGAGAAGGTATGCCTCCTTGCATCGGACAAGGCCGGATTGTTTTATGCCATGCAGTCTTTCCGTCAGTTGTTGCCCGCTGATGTGGAAAAAAAAGAAGTTGTCCGGGGAATTGACTGGAAGGTACCCTGTATGGAAATTGTGGACAAGCCCCAATATGTTTGGAGGGGATATATGCAGGATGTCAGCCGTACTTTTTATCCTGTAGAGGTGGTAAAGAAATATTTAGATATAATGGCCCTTTATAAGCTGAATGTACTTCATTTTCATCTTACAGACGATCAGGGATGGCGAATAGAAATTCGTAAATATCCTCAACTTACTTCTCCTTTAACTACACGTTTTGCTGAAAAACACAATGAGCCAGAGGAGAGAAGCGGTTTTTATACCCAGCAACAAATTAAAGAACTGGTGGAATATGCAGCGGAACGACATATCAGGATTGTGCCGGAGATAGATATTCCGGGACATAGCTGGCCTACGCTTCTGGTATATCCGGAGTTGGGGGTAAATAACAAACATAATCCGGAATATATATTTCCGTTTTTGGCTTCCTGGGGATACTGGGGAAATCAGTTTACTCCGAATACCCTGGATCCTACTAAAGAAGAAGTTTATCTTTTCCTGGACCAGATATTCGAAGAGATCGCTTCGCTTTTCCCTTCTGAATATATCCATTTTGGAGGGGATGAAGTAAGGCATGTGGTATGGGATGCAGAACCTCATATTACGGCATTTAAAAAAGAGCATGGCATGAAAACCAGTTTGGATCTGCAAAATTATTTTGTGGAACGGGTATGCCGGATTATTAAATCGAAAGGGAAGAAGCCGATTGGGTGGAACGATATATTGGCGAATCCCGAAGGGTTGACCAGTGAAACGGCTATTATGTCCTGGCTGGGAGAAGAAGCCATTCTGGATGCTGCCGATAAGGGCTTTTATACCGTTGCCACTCCGACAGATTATTTGTATTTTGACATAACCCAGGCAGACCGGAACGACGGTACAATGTCGGATTTAGCTTACCGGAATATTAATTCAATAGAACGGATTTACGGCTACGATCCGGCTCATGGTTTGAAACCTGAACAGAAAAAATATCTTTTGGGTGTACAAGCCAATATGTGGACGGCTGTGCCCCAGGAAGTGAAAGATATGAATGTCCAGAATTTTCCCCGTTTGTTAGCCTTGGCCGAGATCGGATGGACTCCGGGAGAGAAGAAAAATTTTGCAGAATTTGAACAGAGATTGCAGCAGAATTACGGGCGCTTGGATCAATTGAAGGTAGATTATTACCGTCCCGGCGGATATATTACAGAACATTGGCATCCTGAATTACTTTCTGTGGAATACAAGCCTTTGGTATGGGAGGTAAGTCCGAAAGTTTATACCAACGGGAGAATTATTGCCGGTTTCTATTATACTCACGGGGAGAATTATATGGATATCCGGAAAGTGGAATTACTGGAAGACGGGAAAGTTATTTCTGTGGATGAACATCAGGGTTTAGCTGATACTTTCAGAGGGACAAACCGGACAAAAACTTTTCTTTATCATTTAAAAGTAGATCATTACAAGCCGGATGCTGTTTATACTTTAAGGGCAGAAGTAAAAGGGCATGGAGGAACTGATTCGTACGGCAACTTTACTTTTAATCAGGCGCCTTACCGGCCATTTACGGTGGTAGAACCTGTGGTGCAAAAGTAAAAGGATAGAAAGGAAAATATAACGCTGAAGAGGGCTGTATTCTGTGAGGGGAGGACAGATTCCTGAAGGCGTTTTATGGAAAAAAGGGAGCAAGATAGAAAGTATTCATTCTGTTTTGCTTAATTTTGTATATGCGAAAAATGAATTAAATATAAAATTATGGGAATGGGAGGGGAAAAGAAAGAGACATTTTACGTTGCAGGGATGAGTTGTGCCGGCTGTGCAACGAATGTAGAAGTGACTTTATCAAAACAGGAAGGGGTAAAAGAAGCAAAAGTGAATTTTGCTTCTTCGACTGTATTAGTTGAATACGATGAAGCCAGAACGTCACCTCAGGCATTACAGAAAGCTGTGCAGGCAGCCGGATATGATCTGATTATTGAAGAAGAGGAAAAGAATGAAGTGGAAGAAAGGCAGGAAGCTGAATACAGACGGTTGAAGAAAAGGACTTGGGGGGCTATATTGCTGGCTTTACCAGTATTTATTATCGGTATGTTTTTTATGCATATGCCTTATGGAAATTGGATTATGTTGGGATTTACCCTTCCGGTACTGACCATTTTCGGACGTAGCTTTTTTGTAAATGCCTGGAAGCAGTTGAAACACGGGCATGCCAATATGGATACGTTAGTGGCTGTAAGTACAGGAGTTGCTTTTTTATTCAGTTTATTTAATACCCTGTATCCGCAATATTGGACGGATCAGGGCATAGAAGCTCATGTATATTATGAGGCTGTAGCCGTTATTATAGCTCTGATTTTATTAGGGCGCTTAATGGAGAGCCGGGCAAAGGCCAACACATCGGCAGCTATCCGTAAATTAATCGGTTTGCAGCCTCAGACGGTTGTGCGGGTATCGGACGATGGGAGGGAGACAGAGATCCCGATAAAGGTTGTGCAGGCCGGGGACCTGCTATTGGTAAAACCGGGAGACAAGATTCCGGTTGACGGTACTGTTCAGACTGGGCATTCTTTCGTGGATGAGAGTATGATTACCGGAGAACCGGTGCCTACAGAAAAAGTGAGCGGCAGTAAAGTGTTTGCAGGTACAATTAACCAAAAGGGCAGTTTCCGTTTTATGGCAGAAAGGGTGGGAAATGAAACCATACTGGCCCATATTATCAAAATGGTACAGGAAGCTCAGGGAAGTAAGGCACCCGTGCAGCGTTTAGTGGATAAAATTGCGGGAATTTTTGTTCCGGTGGTGATCGGAATAGCCCTCCTTACCTTTGGAATCTGGATGCTGGCCGGTGGAGAACAGGCTTTTACACATGCTTTGTTGACTTCTGTTACCGTCTTGGTAATTGCTTGTCCCTGTGCGTTGGGATTGGCCACTCCTACGGCTATTATGGTGGGAATAGGAAAAGGGGCCCAGCATAATATTTTGATTAAAGATGCGGAAAGTCTGGAAATGCTTCATCGGGTGAAGGCGGTCGTCTTGGATAAGACGGGTACCCTTACAGAAGGAAAACCCGAAGTCCGGAATATTTTCTGGTATTCGGAAGCCAAATTAAATAAATGGATGCCGGTATTATTGCATTTAGAAAGTAAATCAGAGCATCCCTTAGCGGATGCTGTTGTAAAATATTTGCTGGAAAGGGGAATAACTTCAGATTTAACCGGGGAATTTGAAAGTCTGACGGGCCGGGGGATTAAAGGTACGGTAGGAGGTGAAACCTATTGGGTCGGAAATTACCGGCTGATGGAAGCGAACGGCATTTTGAGAACAGCCGAACAGCAGCAACAGGCGGAAGAGTTACAGTTGTCGGGTACGACTGTGATTTATTTTGCGGATCACCGGCAGATATTAGCCATAATTGCCATAGCCGACCGGATAAAGGCAGGGGCTGAATCTGCAGTACGTCAGTTACAATCGCAAGGCATAGAGGTATATATGCTGACTGGGGATAATGCTTTGACAGCGAGGGCAGTGGCGGATAGTATCGGGTTAAAACATTACCGGGCAGAGGTAATGCCTTCAGATAAGTCTGATTTTGTAAAAGAGCTGCAGACACAAGGCAAACTGGTCGCCATGGTTGGGGACGGGATCAACGATTCCCAGGCTTTGGCCCAGGCAGATGTGAGTATTGCTATGGGACAAGGCACTGATATTGCCATAGATGTGGCTAAAATTACGTTAATTACTTCAGATTTAAATGCAATTCCTAAAGCGGTGACATTGTCTCGTCAGACAGCCGCAGCCATCCGTCAAAATTTATTTTGGGCGTTTATCTATAATTTGATCGGTATTCCACTGGCAGCCGGGATATTGTATCCTTGTTGCAGCTTTTTGTTAAATCCGATGATAGCTGCTGCTGCTATGGCATTTAGTTCTGTTTCGGTCGTCGGAAATAGCCTGAGAATTAAAGCGAAAAAAATCTGATCAAAACTTTCCGGAAAATATTTCCTGCATAATCGCCTTATTCGAAAGATACCGGAATTCTTTTTTAAAGAATTGGAATCGGAAAATCTTGCCGGCCGGATTTCAGGGGGCAGGCAAAATTACACATTAGGGCACGTCCCTAATGTGTAATTTAATGAAGTTTATTAATTTTATATACTCGGTAAAATCTGTTTGTAAGATTTATTGATTGAAGGGAAAAGTTAGGAAACTTTCTTAGAGAGAGGGACGTTTTAATAGGTGAGAAGAAAACAATAGAGATGGGGATGACCTATACGTTTAAAACGAATTTGAAATGTAAAAATTGCGTAGCTAAAATAAAACCGCAGTTAGACAAAGTAGAGCAGATAGAAAAATGGTCGGTAGATCAGAGGGGGGATGACAGTATGCTGTCGGTTGATATGGAAGGCGGGGAACCGTCGATTATTGAAAAAATACTTCTGGGTGCCGGATACAGAGCTGAATTCTATTCTAAAACAGAAGATATATAATCAATAAACCATTTAAAAAAAAAGCTATGAACGACAAGATGAATGAACAATCACAACATGGGCATTTCTCCCATAGTGAAGGTAACCAGCAAAATCACAGAAGTGAAAGTTCTAACCAGGATTATTCACAAAAAGTAGGAGACCAGAATGAAAATATGAACGATAATACCAATCGTTACGGACAAAATCAGGACAACGACAAAGATTACAATCAGAAAAAGGATGAAGAAAAATTAGGCCGGAGTCAGACCATGCGGGATGAAGTAAATGAAGACCGGAACATGGGAAATGACGTGGAAAGGATGCATACAGAAGGAGACGAACCTAATTTGGGAGAATCCATAAAGGCTGAGAGCGGCAAATATGCCAATGATGGTTCACAAACAGGTGCCAGAAGCAGTGAAACCGGCCGTTCTGATTCACAATATAACGGACCTTTCCAGGAAGGCCGTCCACAGAATGACTCTCAACGTATGGGTCAGTCTTCTGATGATACACATCAGAAACAAATTTAATTTAGCAACTAACTTTTAAATTTTGAAACCATGAAAGAAGAAGGAAAGAGTAGCAGACAAACAGGGCGGAGCTCATCCAAGAGCGGTGCTCCTTCAAGAAGTGAAGCTGCAAAGGGCGGAAGAACATCACGTAGTGGTAGCCAATCCAGAAACAGTAACAACAGTTCTAATCAGAATGAAGAAGGCTGCAGATAATTAAAATATCTGGAGTTTTAAAGATCCGGCAAAGCAATTTTGTTTTGCCGGATTTTTATTTATGTATTCTTTGTAAAAAAATTTACATTCTTTTGTAGGTTCATCCTAAAAATAATATATCTTTACCCTCGTAAACGGTTGAGATTCGTGTGTTGAAATTTGTATTAATAATTTATAAATTATTTACCTATGTTGAAAATTTTAAATTTTTTAGCTGTTGCCTTACTATTTGCTGCATGTGGTGATGTTTCTGCCAAAAAGGAGATAAGCAGTGTAGGGGTTGTTCAGCCTATTGTTTTAGATCAGCCGGCTCGTCCGTCCGGACAGGAAGATGTAATTGGCTTGACTGCGCCGAAGATGGATACAGTACGGGTGGGGTTCATCGGATTGGGTATGCGCGGACCGGGAGCTGTGAAACGGTTTACTTATCTGGATGGGGTGAAGATTGTAGCTTTGTGTGATATACATCCGGAAAGGGTAGAAGCTGCTCAGGAAATTTTGAAGAAGGCCGGTTTACCGGAAGCGGCTGCTTATTCCGGGACAGAAGAAGCCTGGAAGCAGTTGTGTGACAGGGAAGATATTGATTTGGTTTATATTTGTACGGACTGGAAGCGTCATACCCCTATGGCTGTATATGCTATGGAGCATGGTAAACACGTTGCCTGTGAAGTGCCCATTGCAACTTCTGTGTCAGAATGCTGGGAGCTGGTCAATACTTCTGAAAAGACAAGAAAGCATTGTATGATGCTGGAAAATTGCTGTTATGACTTTTTCGAAATGGCTACTTTAAATATGGCTCAGAAAGGGGTGCTGGGAGAGATTGTACATGCAGAGGGAGCTTATATTCACGATTTACGGTTTCTGAATTTTATGGATCCGAAAGACGGCGGCTATAACGATTGGTGGCGTTTGGAATACAATGCAGAGCATACGGGTGATCCTTATGCTACTCACGGATTGGGACCCGTTACTCAGGCATTGAATATCGGCCGTGGGGACCGTTTGGATTATCTGGTTTCTTTGTCCAGCGATCAGTTCGGTATGACGGAGTATGCAAAGGAAAAATTCGGGGAAGATTCCGAAATGGCAAAACGGACATACCGGATGGGAGATATGAATACCAGTGTTATCCGTACCGCTAACGGGAAAACGATTATGATCCAGCACGATGTAACCAGCCCCCGTCCCTATAACCGGAAACATTGTTTAAGTGGTACGAAAGGATATATTGAAAAATATCCGAATCCAGGTATTGCTTTGGATCCGAATGATAAATTAGCTGTAAAATTTGACAATCTGGGAGCCCATGGTTTCCTGAACAAAGAGCAGTTCGCCCAAATGATGAAGGAATATGAACATCCGATTACCCGGGAGGTAGGGGAATTGGCCCGTAAAGTGGGAGGACACGGAGGAATGGATTTTATCATGGACTATCGTCTGGTATATTGTTTGAGAAACGGTTTGCCTTTGGATATGAATGTTTACGATGCTGCTGATTGGTCGTGCATGGGAGAATTGACAGAGCTTTCAGTGAAGAATCACGGGGCTCCGGTGGCATTTCCTGATTTTACCCGGGGATCCTGGAAAAAATTGCAGGGATATCATCACGCTTATGCGAAATGATTTTAATATAGATTTATAAAAAAAGCCGTTATTAACGGCTTTTTTTGTTGGGTCTTCTTTTTTATCTGTAACGGATTTAAATGAATTGTATTGTTCAGATTTGCTGCTGTCTTTATTAAAAAAGATTGCGAGAAGAGTAAAGAAGCCGGTGGACCGGTCATTGAAAATTTTAAATGTTGTTTATATGATTGGAAAAATATTTTCGGTTTTTGTTTTTCTGGTAGGAATGGGGCAAATAAAGGCTCAGGAACTATCGCTTTGGTATGAACGGCCTGCATCGGATTGGATGAATGAAGCCCTGCCTGTGGGAAACGGATATATGGGAGCTATGTTTTACGGCGGACCGGTTCGGGATGAAATTCAGATGGCAGAGGAAAGTTTTTGGGCCGGTGGACCGGGAGCAAATGGAAAATACAGGGGGGGAAATAAGGAAGGAAGCTGGAAATATTTGAAAGAAGTCAGAGCATTATTACTGAAGGGAGAGAAAGAGAAGGCAGCAGAGCTTGCCAGGCGGTATTTTGTAGGGGAAATTGTACCGACGAAAGCCGGGGATCAGTTCGGGGATTTCGGAGGAAATCAACCCTTTGGTTCTCTATGGGTTACAGTCGAAACTCCCGATACTGTATGGGGGAATTACCGGCGGAGCCTGGATCTGCAGAAGGCGATGGGAAAAGTAGAATACCGTATGGACGGGACGCATTTCCGGAATTTTTATTTCGCTTCTTATCCGTCCCGTCTGTTCGTGTTTAAATATACCAACGATGCTCCGGAAGGAAAGAATTACCGGGTGGATTTTGAGACACCCCATACGGGAACAAAGATAACTGTCTGTAAAGATTTATGGATTATCCGGGGGAAGCTGGCTTCTAACGGTTTGCCTTTTGAGGGGCAAATAAAGGTCAAAACCGACGGAAAGATTCTTTTCCGTAAAGGTATTTTCCGGATAGAAGGAGCGAGGAATACGGAATTTTATATCTCCGTGGCTTCTGCTTATGCGAATACGTATCCGACATACAGGGGAAATGACTATGAGAAGGTTAACCGGGAATGTATCGCAAAAGCGGAGCGGGAAAGCTGGGAAAAACTGTGGGCTGAACATCAGTCGGATTACCAGTCTTTGTTCGGACGGGTAAAGTTGGATTTAGGGCGGAGTGCTCAGGAAAAATTACCTACAGACAAGCGGCAGTTGAGCTATAGTCAGGGAGCATATGATCCGGGTCTGGAAGCCTTATACTTTCAATACGGGCGTTATTTACTGATCAGTAGTTCCCGTCCCGGCACTTTACCGGCTCATTTGCAGGGGCGTTGGAATCATCAGTTAAATGCACCCTGGGCTTGCGATTACCACATGAATATCAATTTGCAGATGATCTACTGGCCGGCAGAAGTGGGGAATCTGAGTGAATGTCATTTGCCTTTACTCGATTATATTGATAAATTGCAGGAGCCGGGACGGGTGACGGCGCGGGAATATTTCAATGCCCGGGGATGGGTGGTCAATACGATGAATAATGCTTACGGGTATACTGCTCCGGGTTGGGATTTTTATTGGGGATATGCGCCGAATAGTGCTGCCTGGTTGTGTACCCACCTCTGGGAGCATTTTAATTATACGCGGGACCGGGATTTCTTGTCCCGGAAAGCTTATCCCGTTATGAAAGAAGCAGCCCGTTTCTGGATGGATTATCTGAGTGAAGATGAAAACGGTTATTGGGTATCTTCTCCTTCTTATTCGCCTGAACACGGGGATATAGCGCTTGGAGCCACTATGGATCAGGAAATTGCCTGGGATTTATTTACGCATGTGCTGGAAGCGGCTGCGTATGAAGAAGATGATCCGGCTTTTACCGACAGTATATCGGGTTTCCAGGAACGTTTATTGCCCTTGAAAACCGGAAAATTCGGGCAGTTACAGGAATGGAAAGAAGATTTGGATGACCCGGGGGACTCACACCGGCATATCTCGCATCTGTATGCTCTTTTTCCGGGGCATCAGATTACAGTAACGGAAACGCCGGAATGGGCAGAGGCAGCGAGACGTAGTCTGATCTATCGGGGAGAAGGAGGAACGGGCTGGTCGTTGGCCTGGAAAATTAATTTTTGGGCCCGTCTGCAAGATGGAAACCAATCGTATAAAATGCTCCGGAATCTTTTGCGTTCTGCCCGGGGACAGGGAAGTTTCCGGAATCCTTCCGGAAGCGGTTCATATTCCAATTTGTTGTGTGCCCATCCGCCTTTTCAGATAGACGGAAATATGGGAGCTGTGGCCGGAATCGCTGAGATGCTGCTACAGTCGCATTCGGGGCTTCTGGATTTGCTTCCGGCTCTGCCTGCTGCCTGGCCGTCGGGATCTGTAAAAGGCCTGAAAGCCCGGGGGGGATATACGGTGGATATGGAATGGAAAGACGGTTTGCTGAAAGAGGCGGTCATCAGAGCTGCCGTACCGGGAAATACAAAAGTGAGGTATAAAGGAGAAATACAATCCCTTGAATGGAAGGCCGGCGAGGAAATAAAACTGAGTTGGAATTAAGTAGAAAAACATGTAAAAATATCATACGCCGGTTGTCAAAATAATAGACAACCGGCGTATGATATTTAGGAGATAAATATTTGATATACAATAATTTATTGTTGTGGCATATTTTTTGTTCCAGGAAATTTAAAAAGTATTTAAATTTTGATCTGTATGAAAAATTTTGCTTCTGTTTCACGGCTTTTCAGGACGGCTTTTCGCAATAAAGGCTTGACTTGTATTAATATTTTCGGTTTGGGAGTAGGTTTAGCGGTTGCTTTATTTTTGATGGTTTACCTGCATTTTGAGTTTTCATTCGACAGGCATTTTAAAGATGGAGAGAGGATCTACCGGGTATTAAGCGTTTGGAACGAAGGAAATGAAGTGACGAATTATCCGATTAATTTTGGTATCCTGGCTCCTACTTTGGTAAAAGAAGTGCCGGAGGTGGAAACAGCCAGCCGTTTGTATCGATATGGCGGGATAGATTTGTATTATGAAGATGGTGAAAAAATGAATGTGAAAGTCTATCAGGTCGATTCTTCTTTTCTGCAAATTTTCAGTTTTAAATTAGTAGCCGGAAGTCTGGACGGAGCATTGGATGAGCCGAATACCTGTGTTATTACCCGGAGTACGGCCGACCGGTTTTTCGGTGTGGGGAGTAATCCGGTGGGTAAAAGTTTGAGTGCAAAAAATGGAAACCTGATGGAAGTGAAGGCCGTTATCGAGGATGTTCCGCTGAATACGCATTTCCGTTTTGATTTATTGACCAAGTTGCCGGAATACGGTTTCGGCGGTCTGGAATTTTTTACTTATGTCAAGTTCCGGCCGGGAGTAGATTATGCGGCAGCGGCAGCGAAGTGCAATGAGATCAATAGAAATCTTCTGTCTACCCGTTTTGCCCGTTATGACAGTAAGTTTGAGAGTATTACAGAACCTTTGTCCGGTATTCATACTGCTACGAAATCTTCTTTTGACCTGAGTCCTACTGCCAGTAAATCGAATCTGATTTTTATCATCATCGTGACGGTCTTTATTCTGGCAATTGCATTGTCCAATTTTATTTCCCTGTATATTATCCAGGGAGAGAAGCGGGCGACTGAAATCAGTGTGCGGAAGACAAACGGGGCAGAGAGGGGAAGCATTATGAAGATGTTATTCGGGGAGACAACACTGGTAACCGTAATCGCTTTTGTTTTGGCAATTGTACTTTATTACTCTTTTTCCGGAATGTTTGCCCGTCTGATTAATTTCAACCTGCCGGAAGAAGTCGGGGTGACGGGAACGATGTGGACCTACTATTTTTTATTATTCCTGTTTGTGGCATTGGTTGCCGGGGGGTATCCGGCTTATTACCTTTCCCGGTTTAATCCTATTGAATTGGTGCGTAAAACGGTAACGCGGAAATATAAGCTGACGGCTGCATCGGTAGTCATACAGTTTTCAGTGGTCATCTTTTGTGTATCGGCTTTATTTGTCGTTTTCCGACAGCTCGATTTTATGAAAAAAATGCCGTTGGGATTTGATGCGGACAATGTAATGGCTGTTGCGATTGTTACAAATGTAAACCAATATGAAGGATTGCGTTCCGATCTTCTCCAGTATCCTTCGATTACCGATGTTGCTATTTCTCAGGGGCATCCGTTGAACGGTTGCAGTGGGCAGGGACTCCGGCGTACGGATCAGACTGAAAAGGAAGGGATTTCTATAGATGAAAGACGGACAGGACCCGGCTATTTCCGGGTATACGGGATTCCGATCCTCGAAGGACGGGAACTGAAATACGAAGGAATGATGGATTCTGCCAGTATCGTACTGACGGAGACAACGGTTGCTGCCCTGGACTTAAAAGAACCGGTAGGAAAAAAGGTAATATTCAACAGTATGCCGCTGACGGTGGTAGGTGTAGCTAAAGATATTCATTACGGCTCTGCCCGTCAGAAAATAGGAAGGTTAGTTTATACGGCCTATAATCCCCGTTATTGGATGATGGGCGTAAGGTATCAGCCTGGAAAATTCCAGGAGGCTAAAACGGCCTTGAGAGCTGTGATGGAAAAGCATTTCCAAGGAGATCCTTACGGCATTGTATTGGTTAGGGATGCGGTAAATAGTCAGTATTGGCAGGATGAAGTGACTTCCCGTATTTTGATGAGCGGTACTATTCTGGCCATTATTCTGGCTTTATTGGGACTGGTGGCCTTGATGGGATTCGTTGCCCAGCAAAAACGGAAGGAAATTGGTGTACGCCGGGTGATGGGTGCTCAGGTCGGAACCATTATCTACGATCTGAACAGTTATGTCTTGATCCGGATTCTTCCGGCTGTGCCGGTCGGGATTGCCCTCAGCTATTTTGCCATGTATCACTGGTTGCAGAATTTCGCTTATGCCATTTCTTTAAGTTGGTGGATTTTTGCCGGAGCCTTGCTGCTGACCTTTTTCATTATACTGCTGACCCTGCTCTACCAGAGTATTCATTCCGCTACAGCTAATCCGGTGGATGCTTTAAAACGGGAGTAAGACGGGAAAGAAAAGATGCAGTGGAATTTATCAAAGGGAGGACTGATTAAGGGGACGGACAGGAGAATGTAGTTATATATTTCCCGGCTGTGCCGGGTGGCTTCCCGGAACAAAGGACTGACTCTGATCGATATTATCGGTCAGAGTGCAGGCTTAGCCGTAGCTCTGTTTTTATTGGTGTATTTCCGTTTTGAATTTTCGTACGATAAACATTCAAAAATACCGGATGTTTGTACCGGATTCTCTCTGCGGGAGAAGGAGCAAACCCGGAAGATGCCCTGCAAAGTGAATAAATATCCCGGAATACAGTTTTCCACTCGCGGGTAACAGGCTTTTGAGAAAAAAGAGAGAAGGATAGCACTTTTTCCTCCTTTACTCCCTTCCTCAAATCACTTCTGCCACCACAAACGTACTGCCTCCGATATAAATCATGTCTTCCGGACGGGCTGCGGCCTGTGCAGCTGCATAGGCTTCGGCTACTGTGGGGTAAATATCTCCTTTCAGGCCGTGGGCATAGGCTTTCTGGGCCAGAGTTTTTTCGTGCATTGCCCGGGGAATAGAGGCTTTGCAAAAATAATAAACGGCGTCTTTGGGGAGGATGGAGAGAACGCTGTCTACGTCTTTATCGTTGACCATACCGATGACAAAATGCAATTTATGGTAGGAGCATGTGTCAAGCTGGGCTTTGATTTCTGTCAGTCCGTCGATATTGTGACCGGTATCACAGATCGTATAAGGCCGTTCTGCCAGTTGTTCCCAGCGGCCGTGTAGTCCCGTATGGGGAATGACTTGTGCTATTCCCTGGCGGATATCTTGTTCGTAAATGGCCAGTCCGCAACTTTGTAAGGTCAGAGCTGCCTCCAGTACGACGGGAATATTTTTTCGCTGGTATTGTCCTTTGAGGTCGCAGTAAAGGTCCGGAAAGACCACCCCGCTTTTATGGAGGGCATTGTATGAGCCGTCGGCATTTTTTTTCATTTGCCATTCTTCAGAGGCAAAAATCAGGCTGGTATTACATTCCAGCGCTTTTTTCTCGAATACAAAATCGTAAGCAGTATCCCGGATTCCGACGATGGCAGGTACACCGGTTTTGATAATACCTGCTTTTTCAGCAGCAATCTCTGGAAGTGTATTGCCCAGTAAAGCCATATGGTCGAAAGAGATATTGGTGATAATGGAGACCAGGGGAGTGATGATATTGGTGGAATCCAGGCGTCCTCCTAGACCTACTTCTATTACGGCAATATCCACTTCCGAGTCGGCAAAATATTGAAATGCCATCGCTACGGTCATTTCGAAAAAAGAGGGTCTTAATTCGGCAAAAAGGGTCTGATTCTGCCCGACAAAATCCGTCACATATTGTTCGGGAACCATTTCCCCGTTTACTTTTATGCGTTCCCGGAAATCTTTCAGGTGGGGAGAAGTATAAAGTCCGGTTTTATATCCGGCTTCCTGAAGAATAGAAGCCAGCATATGGGATACAGAGCCTTTTCCGTTTGTCCCGGCGACGTGAATGGTTTTAAATTGTTGGTGCGGATGATGAAAATGTTCATCCAGTAAAAGAGTATTGTTTAAATTGGCCTTATAGGCAGCCTGTCCTTCCCGTTGATACATGGGTAATTGGGCAAATAGCCAGTCCAGCGTTTCCTGATAGTTCATAGCTTAAAAATTAATTCCTGCAAAAATACGAAACAATTGAAAACAGAAAGTTCAAAATGAATAATTTTAAAGCTAAAGATTCGAATTTTATTTTTTATTCAATTGGAAAAAAAAATTATCTTTGCAAGTTACTAACTGAAGCCGGCAGATGATGGGATGGAGGGGAAACAGAAAAACCAAATACAAACAGAGCTTAAGGAAATTCAATAGTATGAAACGAGATAAAGAAGTACCGGTACCGGTACTGAGACGGATGCCTTCTTACTTATCTTTTGTGAAGACATTACAGAAGCAGGGAGAGAAATATGTTTCCTCAACTCGGATAGCCGAATACATGGATATCGATTCTACTCAGGTTACGAAAGATTTGTCCCATACCGGGATTACAGGAAAGACGAGAGTTGGTTATGAGGTAGATAGCTTTGTGCAGATATTGGAGGATTTTTTAGGGTTTAGCCGGGTAGATTGTGCTTTTTTGGTGGGGGCCGGTTCTTTGGGGAGTGCTTTGTTGCAGGACAAAGGATTATCTGCCTTCGGACTGAGCATTGAAGCCGCTTTCGATGTGGATAAATCCAAAATCGGTACGAAAGTAAATGATATAGAGATTTATCATATCGACCAGTTCCGGGCGATGGCTGCGGAGCGGAATGTGGTGATCGGCATTATTACCGTACCGGCGGAACATGCCCAGAATGTGGCTGATTTAATGGTGGCCTGGGGAATTAAGGCCATTTGGAATTTTACCCCCGCCCGGATAAAAGTTCCTTCGCATATTGTCGTTCAGAATACAACCATTTACATGAATTTGGCGATTTTATTCAATAAATTATACAATCAGGAATAAATAGAAGAGATAAACAGGCGATATATAGGGGAATACGCATTAATTTTTGTCGTTTCTTCTTTATATTTTGTCTTTTATATTTTCTTTTTTCTTCCTTTATTTCCTATCTTTGCACCTTGCAAAATGCAGTATAACTAATTTAGTAAGAGAAATCATGGTAAAGATTAAATTTCCTGACGGAAGCGTGCAGGAATTCGAATCAGGAATAAACGGCCTTGAAATAGCAAAATCGATCAGTCCGAAACTGGCTAAAGAAGTATTGTCAATAGCTGTAAATGGAGAAATCTGGGATTTGACACGTCCCATTGACAAGGATGCTGAAATCAAGTTGTTTACTTGGGAAGATGAAGAAGGGAAACATGCATTCTGGCATTCTTCTGCTCACCTGATGGCAGAAGCTTTGCAACAATTATATCCGGATACCAAATTCGGTATCGGACCGGCTATAGAAAACGGGTTTTACTATGATGTCGACCCGGGAGAGGGAGTTGTATTGACCGATAAGGATTTAGCTGCTGTTGAGAAAAAAATGTTAGAACTGGCACGGGAAAAGCAGGAGTTTTGCCGTATAAATGTGAGTAAGGGAGAAGCGCTGGATCATTTTTCCTCTATACAGGAGAATTATAAGGTAGAGTTGATCAATGATCTGGAGGACGGGAAAATCACCTATTACCGCCAGGGTACTTTTACAGATTTGTGCCGGGGGCCTCATTTGCCCGATACTTCTTATATCAAAGCGATAAAATTGACCAGTTTGGCCGGCGCTTATTGGAGAGGAAACGAGCACAATAAGATGTTGACCCGTATCTATGGAATCACATTTCCCAAGCAGAAGATGCTGGACGAGTGGCTGGTACTGATGGAAGAAGCCAAGCAGCGGGATCACCGGAAAATCGGAAAGGAAATGGAGTTGTTTGCCTTTTCTCAGGAAGTAGGGGCTGGTTTGCCGTTATGGTTACCGAAAGGCGCAATGCTGCGGGACCGTCTGGAAGCGTTTTTGAGAAAAGTACAGAAACAACACGGTTATCAGCAGGTCATCACGCCGCATATCGGAAATGTGAATTTATATAAGACGTCCGGACATTTCCAGAAGTACGGAAAAGATAGTTTTCAGGTCATCACGACTCCTCAGGAAGGAGAAGAGTTTATGCTGAAACCGATGAATTGTCCGCATCACTGTGAGATTTACAAGACGAAACCGCGTTCTTATAAGGATTTACCTTTGCGTTTTGCGGAATTTGGAACTGTATACCGTTATGAGCAGAGCGGAGAATTGCACGGACTGACCCGGGTCAGGGGATTTACGCAGGATGATGCTCATCTGTTCTGTACGCCGGACCAGTTAAAAGAGGAATTTATGAAGGTGATCGATATCATCTTTATCATATTCAAGGCGTTGGATTTTAAAGATTTTACCGCCCAGGTATCTTTGCGGGATCCGAAAGATACGGAAAAATACATCGGTACAGATGAAAATTGGGAAAAGGCCGAACGGGCTATTATTGAGGCTGCGGCTGAAAAAGGATTGAAGACGAAAGTAGAATTGGGAGAAGCAGCCTTCTATGGTCCCAAACTGGATTTTATGGTAAAAGATGCGATCGGACGTAAATGGCAGTTGGGTACCATTCAGGTTGACTACAACCTGCCGGAACGTTTTCAGCTTGAATATACGGGAGCGGATAATCAGAAACACCGTCCTGTAATGATTCACCGGGCTCCTTTCGGAAGTATGGAGCGTTTTGTGGCTGTACTGATCGAACATACAGGGGGAAAATTCCCTTTATGGCTGGCTCCTGATCAGGCTGTTATCCTTACGGTGAGTGAAAAATCAAATGAATATGCCCGGAAACTTTCAGAATTATTAAATAATGCCGATATTCGCACGGTATTGGACGACCGCAATGAAAAAATCGGCCGGAAAATACGGGATAACGAATTGAAAAAAATTCCGTATCTATTGGTGGTCGGAGAGAATGAAGCGAAAGAAAACCGGGTATCTGTACGCCGTCAGGGACAGGGAGACATGGGGTCCATGACCGTAGAAGAGTTTATCGGAATGATTAAAAAAGAAGTAGACGGACAATTAAAGTCGATCTATAATGAATAATAACAAAAATTATATTCCTTCTGCGGAAGGCATATAATTTGTAATAAAATAAGGAGGATTTAATATAGCAACAAGAATGGAATTCAGAGGTCCAAGAAACCGTCAGATTAACAAAGAACCACAACACAAAATCAATGAGTTAATCAAAGCACCGACCGTGAGGGTTGTTGGTGAAAATATTGAATCGGGAGTTTATCCGTTGCGGGAAGCATTAGCTATGGCTGAGGCGGCAGGTGCGGATTTAGTAGAAATTTCTCCGAATGCAGATCCACCCGTATGCCGGATTATTGAATACAGTAAGTATTTGTACCAGCTGAAGAAAAAGCAAAAAGAGATCAAGGCGAAGAGTGTGAAGGTGGTCGTCAAGGAAATTCGTTTCGGACCTCAGACAGATGAGCATGATTTTAATTTTAAATTGAAACATGCCAAGGGGTTCCTGGAAGAAGGAGCTAAAGTAAGGGCTTATGTTTTCTTTAAGGGACGTTCTATTTTGTTTAAAGATCAGGGTTCAGATATCCTCAGCCGGTTTATTTCCGAATTGGAAGACTATGGAAAAGTCGAATCCGCTCCCAAATTGGAAGGGAAAAAAATGATCGTGGTACTGGCACCGAAGAAATAAAGGGAAGGTTTGAATGTCTAAGTGTTTAAATGTTCAAACGTTTTTTGATGGGATGGAGACTTCCGTCAGGGGCAGAGGGATGTTTTGCTGATTAACGAACCTTCAGTTCGGATTCATATTTTAATCAGGAACAGTTTTCCGTTCAGCAGCGAGTCGTCTGACGCGTCTCAGGCAGTTGCGAAGTGCCATTCATCATTGAAACATTCAACATGGATTTTTTATTATTACATATTTTCTGAAACACAATTAAATTAAGCGAAAATGCCAAAAATGAAGTCAGTGAGTAGCGCAAAGAAAAGATTTACTTTGACCGCTACCGGGAAGATCAAAAGAAAACATGCTTTCAAAAGTCATATTTTGACTAAGAAAACAACAAAACAAAAGAGAAATCTTACTCATTCCACTCTTGTTGCTCACGCCAATCTGAAGGCTGTGAAACAGATGTTGGCTATGTAAGAAATTAAAAAACAAAGTTTATTAACCTGAATGTCATGCCCCATAAGTTTTCAGAACGATGAAACGCTGACATTTAAAAAACAAAGATTATGCCAAGAGCTAAAAATGCCGTTGCTTCAAGAGCACGTAGAAAAAAGGTTTTAAAAGAGACCAAAGGAAACTTTGGTGCCAGAAAAAATGTTTGGACGGTTGCTAAAAACACATATGAAAAAGGGTTGACATATGCGTTCCGTGACAGACGTAAGAAAAAGTCAGAATTCCGCGCATTGTGGATTCAGAGAATTAATGCTGCAGTAAGACTGGAAGGGTTGTCTTATTCCAGATTTATGGGATTGGTACACAAGGCAGAAGTGGACATCAACCGTAAGGTGCTGGCCGATTTAGCCATGAACCACCAGGAAGCTTTCAAGGCTGTAGTTGCGAAAGTGAAAGAATTAGCTAAGTAATGATAAAAAATCGAAGAAAAGGCTGCTGTAAGGCAGCCTTTTTTATTACCTTTGCCTAAAATAAGCTGTATTTCAGCAGAAAAATGAGATATTAAAACGGCATTCCGTTTGTATGCTCTTTAAAGAGAAAATGGAATAAAACCTCCTGCCGGGAGAAAACAGTAAGGAAGGAGGAAATTGAAATTTAAATTATGAAAATAGCATTGTTAGGATACGGTCGGATGGGA
Organism: uncultured Odoribacter sp.; assembly: GCF_937966165.1. Classification (NCBI taxonomy): domain Bacteria; kingdom Pseudomonadati; phylum Bacteroidota; class Bacteroidia; order Bacteroidales; family Odoribacteraceae; genus Odoribacter; species uncultured Odoribacter sp. Next base: position 17,038 of record NZ_CALCLB010000012.1, on the reverse strand, counting down.
AAGGCAATTGAAAAGATTGCCGTAGAAAGGGGGCATACCGTGATATTAAAAGTGGATGAAAACAACCGGGCTGATTGCCGGGACGATCAGCTGGCGGAGGCTGACGTTGCTATTGAATTCTCTGCGCCTTCAGTTGCTGTCGGGAACTATAAATGGTGTTTTGAAAAAGGAGTAGCCGTGGTATCCGGTACTACCGGCTGGCTGGACCAATGGGAAGACGTCATCGCTTATTGCCGGCAAAAAGAAGGGGGCTTTTTTTATGCTTCCAATTTTAGCATAGGGGTCAATTTATTTTTTCATTTGAACCAATATCTGGCTAAAATTATGAGCAAATTCGGTGATTATAAGGTATATATCGAAGAGACTCACCATATTCACAAACTCGATAAACCCAGCGGGACGGCGATTACTTTGGCTCAGGGCATACTGGACAATCATCCGGCTTATAAACGCTGGCAATTGGTACACGAAGCGGAAATGGCCGGGGATGTGCTTCCGGTAAAAGCAAAGCGGGAAGGAGAGGTCCCTGGAATACATGTTGTTACTTATAAGTCCGGAGTTGATGAAGTGGAAATCCGGCATTCCGCTTTTTCCCGGGAGGGTTTTGCACAGGGAGCCGTATTGGCTGCCGAATTTATGGCGGGAAAAACAGGAATATTCGGGATGGACGATTTATTGAGCATATAAGGGAATTTTCAAATATAGGATCGTATACTAATAAAGAAAATATGAGAAATTTATTGAGAAACAAATGGTTCAAATTCAGTCTGGTGTTGGTCGTATATCTGCTGTGGGTATTGTGGGTGGGAAGCTGGTGGTTACTGATATTGGTACCGGTGATTTTCGATGTCTACATTACCCGGAGGGTCCATTGGGCTTTCTGGAAAAAGAAAGGCGTGAAGAAACAGACCAAGGCGGTAGAATGGATCGATGCGTTGATATTTGCGGTTGTGGCTGCTACTCTGATTCGGATTTTTATCTTTGAAGCCTATACGATTCCGACTTCTTCCATGGAAAAATCGATGTTAGTGGGAGATTATTTATTTGTCAGTAAGGTTGCCTACGGGCCCAAGCTGCCCAACACTCCTTTAGCGGTGCCTTTTACACATCATACCCTGCCTTTTACACAAAGTACAAAAGCTTATTCCGAACTGATCCAATGGCCTTATAAACGGATTGCCGGCACAAGTGAGATCAAACGGAATGACATTATCGTATTCAATTTCCCTGCGGGCGATACGGTTATCATCGGAAATGAAAATCCGGATTATTATTCCCAGTTGCGCACGAATGCCCGGAGTTATCAACGGGCGGAACAGAGCCAGGGGGTAAATATGACCTTAGCGGAAGCCGAAACGAAAGTCCGGGACCTGATGAAACAGCGTTTTGAAATTATTTCCCGTCCTGTGGATAAAAGGGAAAATTATATCAAAAGAGGGGTCGGTATGCCGGGGGATACCCTGGTTTTAAAAGAAGGACAGCTGTATGTAAACGGTCAGTTGGCAGATGAGGTAGAGAATTTGCAGTACGATTATATCGTGAGGACTAATGGCGTGCCTTTGAACCGTACAAAATTGAAAGAGGATATCGGAATTTCCTTGGAGGATATCCGGATGATTTCTACTTCCGAATATAATTTTCCCCTGACAGCGGAGATGGTGAAAAAATTGAAAGCTTATCCGAATGTCACGGAGATAGAAAGAGTACATGATTCCGGTATAAATCCGGATATTTTCCCCTTTAGTCCGGATTATCCCTGGAATATCGATAACTTTGGTCCCTTGTATGTACCCAGGAAAGGAGACCGGGTGGAATTGAATCTGCAGACTTTGCCTTTGTATGAACGGATTATCGGTACCTACGAGCAGAATACGCTGGAAGTGAAAGATTCTGTCATTTATGTGAACGGACAACCTGCCGGTCAGTATACTTTTAAAATGGATTATTACTGGATGATGGGAGATAACCGTCATCGTTCTGCCGATTCCCGTTTCTGGGGATTTGTACCGGAGGACCATGTTGTGGGAAAAGCTTATTTCATTTGGCTGTCCCTGGATAAAGATAAGTCTTTCCTGGGAAAAATCCGTTGGAACCGGATGTTCCGGTTTGTTCAGTAAGCCGTTTTTTCCCGGCTTTGAATCATAAGTCCCTTTTCAAAGAAATTTTAATGCTTTGTAAAGGGATTTTTTTAGCATAAATTTTAAGTGTATATATCCGTGGAAAATAACTGTCTCGCTTTGTAACCTCACCTTTATCAGAACTTTTCTGGAATTGAGATAAAATTTTAACAATATTAAAAAGAATACAAACAATTTTTTAAAAAAAATTGTTATTTAATGTTGTATTTCTAAAGAATAGGCTTTAATTTTGAATGCATTCCTCTACCTTGGGACGTATTTTTATTAAAAAAATTTAATTTTTTTTGTAAGGGTATATTTCCGGTAGAGGTTGGGTGTGAATGGACGATTTTATGAATAATAATTCCGAATATTTATGAGATGTAAAAATTGTGGCTGGGATAATCCGGTTGGAAAATCCAGATGTGAAAAATGTAATGTACCTCTGAGTGGTTCAATGATCGACAGCGATGTCTCTTTTCCGCAGCATTCTTCGGCAGAAGAGGTGGGATTCAGTCCGAACAAAACCGTTTACGAAGAAGAGATTTTCAGGGAGGACAACAGAGGTCCAGGGAAAAAATGCGGAAAATGCGGTTATCCGTTGCGTCCGGGACAAAAGGAATGTCCGGAATGCGGGGCTGTTGCGGAGCCGAAGAATACAGAAGAAAAAGTGTACTGTCCGAAATGCGGTCAAGTGCTGAATCCGGAGGTGAATTTTTGTCCGGGTTGCGGTTATGCTGTGAACGGACCGAAAGTGGAAAAGGGGGATTTTGGCCGGAAGACGGTTTTACCCGGACGGCGTTTCCGCTGTTCTTTGACGCTGATACCGGAGGAAAAAGAACATATTGAACCGCAGACGCTGGACTTTGCCGGGGAAGAGATCATTTTAAACCGGGACAATACAGAGCCGGATAATAACACCATTACGTCTCAGGAACAGGCCGTTCTGATCTATGAAAATAAAAAATGGTATATACAGGACCGCAGTAGTTTGAAGACAACTTATGTATATGCCGGGGACCGGGTTGAATTGCATTCGGGGGACATCATTGTTCTGGGGGACCGGAAATTTGAGTTCCACAGTTAGAAAGAAAAAGAAAATATGTCTCAGTCGATTTTAGCACAAAGATGTAATTTTAGAGGGGGGGACATTATCGACCGTCAATACTGTGTGGAAAAGGAATTGGGGGAAGGAGCTTTTGGCAAGGTCTACCGGGTCCGGAAGGCGGATAATGTCATTTATGCTTTAAAATTGCTGAAGCTTTGGGAAGTACCTCCTGATATCCGGCAGCAATTAATAACCCGTTTTGATATGGAATTCGAGACGGGACAGATCAGCAGTAATTATCTGGTTCACTCAGTTGCCCATGGGATGGTAGAGGGGAATCCGTACATTGTTATGGAATATTGTCCGGGGGGAGACCTGATTGGCTGTATGAAAAAAAGCAATGTGGATTGGGTAAAGATCGCCCTTCAGGTGCTGTATGGATTGAGGGATTTGCATCGGTGCGGAAAAGTGCACCGGGATTTAAAACCGGAGAATGTATTGTTGAAAGAAAACGGAAATGCGGTTTTGACCGATTTCGGAATTTGCGGCGACCGGAATAAACGTATGACGGAACGCAATATCATGGGAAAACCCCGTCAGATTTTCGGTACTTATGCCTATATGCCCCCGGAGCAGGTAAAGCGAAGGAGCGGGAATGCTACGGTTTTGCCTACCACGGATATTTTTTCTTTCGGGGTGATGATGTATCAGTTACTGACAGGGGGATGCCTGCCTTTTGGAAATTTGGAAAATGAGAACGATTTGGTCGTGTATCTGCGGAATGGGGAAGAGGGGGTCTGGGACCGTACGGCTTTGTATTCGCCGGAATGGAATCAGGTGCTGGAAGGCTGTTTAGAACCGGATTTTAAAAAACGCTTGCAGTCGGTGGATGCTGTTCTGGAATTATTGCCGGCGGGAGCTTTTCCGGGGAGAGGCGAACCGAACCCGGCAGCAAAGGGATGGCAACTCCATCTGGTTGTCCGGCATGGGTTTTTATTGCGGATCATGCAGGGAGAGGAGTATGGAAAGGAATACCGGCTTTCGGAATTAGTGGTCCGGGCGGGAAAGCGGAGACTGACAATGGGAAGGGAAGTAGGGAATACGATACGGGTAAAAGAAGAAGAACAAAAACCCTATATTTCCCGTCGGCATTGTACGATAGAACAGGAGGACGGGCAGCACTGGTTCATCCGGGACGGACAGTGGATTGCTGAAACCCGGGAGTGGCGGCAATCCCTGAATGGTACGTATGTAAATTCTACCCAGGTATCTCCGGAGGGAATGGAAATTCATCCGGGAGATATTATTTCCATAGGGGATGTAAAATTGAGGGTAGAAGGCTATTAATAAAGCGGATATGGCACGTAAAGAAATAAATGTATTCAGTGTATCGTTTTTGGATCTTTTGTCGGGAGCCTTAGCGGCTGTAATCATTCTGTATATTATTGTGCCGAAGATGAGCCAGGAGCAGCAGCAGGCCATAGAGCAGCTGGAAGAATTGCAGCAGCAGATACAACAGATGGATAGTTTGATGGCGCGTTTGGAAAATACAGTGCCGTCAGCATTATATGAACAAATTCAGCACCGGCTCAATGCTATGCAGAACGCAATTGAACAGCTGACGGAAGAAGTACAGCGCTTACAGCAGCAACTGGCCCGTTCGGAAAGTGAAAATGAAAATTTACGGCAGCAATTGGAACAGGCCAGACGGGAATTGGAGGCTGCCCGGGAGGAAGCTCAGCGGAGCCGGAACGTTTCTGACGGGAAGATCTTTGGAATGGATGCAGAATTGGGCATTGTATGTGTATGGCCCGAAAACGTGGATGTGGATTTGTATGTAGAGAATTTGTCGAACAATAATGTATGTTATTACGGGAATAAGGTAACTTTATTCGGCAATTTAATGGAAGATGTCACTTCCCGGGCTTCGGCCGACGACGACCGGTATGAATTGTTTTATCAGAAGAGAATTATTCCGGGACAATACCGGGTGTATGTGAATATTTATTCCAATAGTCATGCGCCGGCAACAGTGGAAGGATATGTCGTTTTATTTCCCGGAAGACCTTCCCAGAAAAAGATCCCCTATGGTCCGATATATTTGAACAGTGTGGGGCAGAATGCAGCTATTGGTGTGTTAACGGTCACTTCTACCGGTATCAGTTTAAGTCGTTAGGACAGGTATAGAAAGAATATAGCATAAAACGTCCGTGAAACCGGTACATCCGGGCGAAAGACGGACATTAAAACGGAAATATATGAAAGATTTAATGAATAACAGGGCGGTACGGCTCTTATTCAGTGCAGTACTTACTTTTTTCTTTATGGGAATACTGGTTGTTTGTACTTCCGAAAAGGACCCGAACCGGTTGTTGGTAATGATGGGAGGGACAATGCCGGAAGGATTGATTCAGGGTTTTACTTATTTTTTGTTTTTTTTCGGTATGTGTGAGGTGCTGTGGGTTTCCGGAAAGATTACCCATGAAAATGATGCCTTTTCAGCTCATTTGTTACCGGAGAAAGAAAACTGGGTACTGTCTGCGGAGGATGTCAGCCAGTTGAAATTGAATATGCAGTCGCTGGAGCGTTCCCAGAAGTTTTATATGACGGATCTGATTAAGAAAGCGTGTACAAAATACCGTTTGAGTAAATCCTCTTCCGAGGTATTGGATTTGGTAGATGCCCAGGTACGTATTTATCAGGAAGAACTGGAGAGTGAGCAGTCTTTTATCAGTTATGTAGCCTGGGCGATTCCTTCTGTAGGGTTTATCGGCACAGTCATTGGGATTGCGGCTTCCCTGGGATATGCCGGAGCCGTTTCTACCCCCGAAGGGATTACCAAAGTCACGGATATGTTGTCGGTAGCTTTTGATACGACCCTGGTCGCTTTGGTCCTGAGTATTGTACTGATGCTGGGAATACACAATATCCGGAAAAGGCAGGACAGCTTATTCGCACATATCAATGCCTATTTGATCGAAAACTTAATCAACCGGTTTTATAAATAAGGAAAAAGTCAGTATCTGACGACAGATAAAAAGAATTGTACATTTCAATATTGGAATAGTCTTTATTAAAATGGATGAGGAAAAAGAGTAAACAAATCGGCGAATGAATAAAAAAAATCATTAAAAACCTTAATACGCAGTATATGGCACAGCCTACAAAAACTTATAAACGTTCTCTTTCCGCTTCTGTAGGGGCAGGAATGAGTTCTGTATTCGGAGGTTCCGGGAAAAGGTATTATATGCTGGAACACAGAGTGAGTTCCCGTTTTCACAAGGCGGGGGAGTCCCAGGAAATCATTGTGGACCAGATCGAATTGGGAAGGGATCCGAAATGTCAGATTCGTTTTGACGAGAGTTTTAAAACCGTGAGCCGCCGGCACGCAGCGATAGTGAAAGACGGGGACAATTGGAAGCTTGTACAGTTGTCCGCAACCAACTCCACCTACCTGAACGGACGGAAAGTACAAAAAGAATGGTATTTGCAGAACGGGGATGAAATACAGCTTTCTACAAATGGTCCGAAATTAGGCTTTATTGTTCCGCAGGGAGAAAAGGGACTGGTAAAGAGTATCGGGCTTTCACATCGTTTGAGTTTGTTCCGTCAACAGGCGCTCCGGCCTTATAAGCAGGCTATCACGGCTTTGTCTGTGGTATTGGTGCTGGCAGTAGGGGGACTGATTTCCTGGAATTATATGCAGCATAAGGAATTCCTGGAAGAAAACAAATCTTTGGCAGCCCATTTCCAGCGGGAAATGAGAGCCCAGGATTCCCTCCGCCGTTCGGAACTGTCCCGTAGGGATGCCGAATATGCAGAGCAACACCGTCAGGATTCCATCCGTTATGCCCGGGAGATTGCCCGTTATGCTTCTCAGACCAGGGATTATGCTATCCCTACCCTTTTGGATCAGGCTTGTAAGGACGTTTACTTCTTGCAGGTGGAAAAGGTTGTATTGACCGATGGAAATCAGGAATGGGTATTGAACCGCAAAAATCCGGTCGGACGTGCTGAAGACGGGTCATATATTTTCGAAAAGGACGAAAACGGGGTGGAAAGGGAATATAAGTTCGGATGGACCGGGACGGGATTTTTGTTGAATGACGGACGTTTTGTGACGGCCAGGCATTGTATAGAAGGCTGGTTGTATAGTGATCTTTCCGGAGAATGCGGAGGGGAGATATTCAATGGACATACGCTGGCGGAGAGTTCCGATAATTATAAGATTATCTGTTACCTGCAAGCCTTTTCTTCCATTTCGAATCAGGTATTTGAATTCAAGAGTACGGATTTTATAATCGATCGTTCTAAAGATAAAAAAATATCTGTAGGGGTTTTTGAAGACGGGACTCCCCGTTATGCCCGTTTGGTTTTTCCCGCCCGTGAGGAAGACGGGGACGATATGTGGGGAACGGATTGGGCTTATACCACGAATACGGGTGGTCAGCGGGGGGAACTGGCTCCGGATGCTTCTTTGTCCAGGAGTTTGCTGCCTTCGGTAAAACTGTATGCCTTGGGTTTCCCGCAGGGGATCGGGGTGCAGGACGGAAGTCAGGAACAGATCCAGCCGATTATCAGTGAAATGACTACGGCAAGGAGGGGCTTGAGTTCCAGTGGTTGTATTTTACATTCCAGCGGGACGGACCACGGAAATTCTGGCGGTCCGATTATGGCTTTGAGGGATGATGGCAAATTAGCCGTTATCGGAATTGTATCCCGGGGCGATATCCGTACCGAGCAGTTCAATTGGGCGGTACCGATTTGTTCCATTTATTAAAACGAAAAAGTATGAAGAGCATCATAGGGATTATTATTGGCTGTATGCTTTGCTGGGAAGGCGAAGCACAGTTCCGGTCTTTTACGGGACCGGCTTCGGCCAATCAGCAGCTGATTGAAGAAGCTGTACGGGAGGGGTTGTTTATTGTCCGTCAGGCTTATCAGCTGGAGGATACGACGGCGGAACCTCCTGCTTATTACGGACGGGACGGAAAGTCCTATTTCGGACAGACGTATTCCGTCGGGGCCCGTCTGTACGGAGGATATGTGATCGACGCCCGTTTGACAGCACCCTGGCTGGAAGATACCCATTTTGAGGAATACAGGCATAGTACGCAGTACCGGCCGGTTATTTCCAAAACGGAATACCGGGACATAGAGGAAATTACTTATCATCCCTTGGCTTTCCGGGCGGAAAACCGGGATTCTGTACAAAAGGGAAGTGTGTGTCAACAGCAGGATTCCCTCTTTTCAGCAGGGTTTTCCCTCTGGGAGGAAGAGGGCCTTTGTAAAGGTTGGGTTGTACTGGCCGTCGGAGAGAAACCCTTGAGCGAAAGTGATTCTGCCAAAGTGTCCCTGCTGATCTACCGTACAGAAGTGAATCTGGAAGCAGACAAGCAGCTGTATGAAATTAAGGCACCGGCCACTTCTCTTTCCGTAATGGGAGGGATATATGTATATCCGTTGGTGAACGGGATCGGACAATTGAGTTTTCGTCTGGCAGGTTTGGTGCAGCAGATAGAGGATAAGTGGTATATTATGGGGGTGAAAGGAGCTGCCGTAGCAGACCGTATTTCCGGTAGTTTAACCCCTATTGGTTCGCAGGAAGAGACAAGCCCGCGGGAAGAAGGGGCAATTGCTCCGGGAGGACAGGAGGAAAATCTGTCTGTAGAACAGGTTCAGGAAAATAAAACAGGAAAAAAAGAAAGAAAAAAACGTTCATAGCATGGGTGAAATCAAATTCAGGATGGCGGCTCTTACCAATGTCGGAAGAATACGCACCAATAATGAAGATAATTTCTTGGTAGATAGCGATTTATCTGATGATAAATGTTTTTTTACCCAGAACGAACAAAAAGATTTAGGCGGGAAAGGGGCTCTGCTGGTGGTAGCCGACGGTATGGGGGGCATGAATGCGGGGGAAGTTGCTTCCCGTTTGGCCGTTGAGACCATTCAGGAATATTTTTCGGCAGAGCGGTTGACAGCGGAAGTGATACGGGACAGGCAGTCTGTCGAACGTTATATGAAAATGACTGTAGTAGCAGCAGATCAGGCCATTAAGGAGAGGAGCAGAAAGGATGCGAGTACTTCGGGGATGGGGACTACAGTGGTGATGGCCTGGCTACTGAAGGGACAGGTTTACGTTGCCTGGTGCGGGGATAGCCGGGCTTATGCGTGGCATCCGGAGACCGGGCTGAGGCAATTGTCGAAGGATCATTCTTATGTACAGGAATTGGTGGATAACGGGAAACTGGACGCGGAAAATGCTTTTGACCATCCGGACAGTAATATCATTACCCGCAGTCTGGGGGACCCGCGTAAAACTGCTGAACCTGATTTCCGGGCGGAGGAACTGTACGAGGGAGAAGTGATTTTGCTATGCAGCGATGGGTTGTGTGGGATGATTCGCGACCGGGAGATAGAAGCTGTCGTCCGCAATAATCCCGAAGATATGAAGGTATGCGGGGAAGCCTTGATTGAAGCGGCATTACAGGCCGGCGGGCACGATAATGTGACAGTTACGCTCTGCCGTATTGTTTCCGGGGGTAAGATACCTGTTGCTCCGGATGTAAATACGGAGAAAAAAGGAGAGATTTTGAATCCCCTCCGGAAAAATAAAAAGATACTGGAATATCTCCTGGGGGGAATTTTGATGCTGGGATTGGGAATCGGGATCGGATATTATTTTAGCCGGCCCGCGGAACCGGTAGATAAAACCGTGGAAAAACCGGTTGGCCCGGAGGGAAAAGATTCCTTGAATTTGCTTCAGAAAGGAATAGAAGGGGGGATAGAGAGTGTAGGCAAATCCGTAATGGAAAATCCGGAAGCGGTGAGGGAAAAGGAGAATGAAAAAGAAGGCAGGAAGGGACAGCAGGAAGGAGGAAAGCAGAACGGTATACAGCCCGGGCCCGGGGAACAGGAAATGGAGAAAGATACTTCGAAAGTGCCGTCCCGTCTGAACCGGATAGAGCAGGAAACCGGACAGCAGCAGAATATCAGTAAAATTGATCCGCAGGAAAGGGAGAAAGGGGAAGAACACTCGCAAAAGGATACTCTCCGGAAGGGAAGTGAAAACCTGAATCCTTTACCGGGAGGAACAGAGGTGAATACGAAGCCGGAAGAACAGCCCGGGGATTCTTTGAAGCTGAAAGAGGGGAAAAAGGGGAAAAAGGGGACCGGAGGACAGGAAGGGGAGAAGTAATGCAGATGGGAGCAAATGGAGGCGGGTGAGGAGAGGAATGAATTTAAGTTAGAAGAAATGCAATTACAAGAAGATATATTGTTCGCCGGCCGTTACCGGCTGATGCGGTTATTGGGACGTGGTGGTTTTTCCGAGGTCTGGCTGGCTGAGGATGGAATGACTTCCTTGGAGGTGGCTGTAAAAGTTTACGCTCCGGGAACGGGTTTGGATGCGGAAGGGATAGAATTATTCAGTCAGGAGCTCTCCATTGTCTATAATTTAAATCATACGAATTTATTAAAACCGCAGCATTTTGACCGGTATGAAGGATGCCCTTATCTGGTGTTGCCTTATTGTGCCCGGGGGTCTGCGCAAAAACTGGTGGGGAGGATTACAGAGGAAGAAGCCTGGCGTTTTTTACACGACGTAGCGGCCGGTTTGGAGTATCTGCATGCCCGCGAACCGGCGGTGATTCACCAGGATATCAAACCGGATAATGTGCTCATCGATGAATCGGGTCATTTTATGATTACCGATTTCGGAATCAGTACAAAGGCCCGGAGTACGTTGCGCAAGAGTATGCTGCGGGCTGAAAATTCGGGGGGAACGACAGCTTACATGGGCCCGGAGCGTTTCGGAAAACGCCCTGCAGCGGTAATGGCCAGCGATATCTGGTCGTTGGGAGCTACCTTATTTGAATTGATGACCGGAGATGCTCCCTTCGGGAATTTAGGGGGCGTACTTCAGAAAAACGGAGCGGAAATACCGGATATCAACGGGGATTATTCCAAAGAATTAAAGACGGGTGTGCAGGCATGCCTGGCATTGGAGACCTGGGATCGTCCTACGGCCGCAATTTTGCGGAACTATACGGAATTCCGGTTGAGGGGCGAAAAACCACACTGGCCGGAAAATAAAATAAAAACGGCCGGAAATCTTCCTCCTGTGGAAAAGGAGGGGCGGAAAACAGAATCGTTTACCGACCGGAAAACGGAGGTATTTGTGGACCGGAAAATAGAAGAAGAGAGGGGGGAAAAGGATTTTATACAGGAGACTGAAAGGAATCCGAAATCCCGGAGAGGATTGTGGGTCGGTCTGGGAAGCCTTGCCGTTTTGGCAGGGGCAGTAGCGGTCTATTTTTTCTTTTTCGTTTGGGGAAGTGAATCCGGCAGCCATAAAATTGAACGGGAATTTTTCGGGACTTGCCAGCGGGTATCGGATTTCCGGGCTTATTTGGCCCGTTATCCCTCCGGAGAATATGTCGGTTTGGCCCGGGGGCGCATTCAGGAATTCCTGCGGGATAGTATTGCCTATGATTCCTGTATCAGTCAGGCTTATTCCGATTCGGGCGGGATTCATTTACTTGCTTTTTATGACGAAAGAATAGAAAAGCTTGAATCTTATCTGACCCGCTTTCCGGAAGGACATTACGTTCAATTGGCCCAAAAGAAGATAGAACATTTAAGGAAAGAAGCTGCACAAATGCGGCAGGAAGAAGAGGATCGGCAGGCGGAGCTGAGTCGCCTGAATCAGGAACGGAGGCGGCAGGAAGAACGAAAGAGAAACCTGACGGACGATCAGCGGCTGGCAATCCGAAAGGTTGAATTTGCCAATACAGATTACGACGGACTGATCATTGACGGTTTCGGTTCTCCTCTGTATTCCTATACTCAATACCTGGCTCCGAGGATTGTGTACGATAACTTGGCAGATGACGCCAAAAAGATAAAGATCGGGATCAAAATGTATACGCCGGAAGGAGAGCTGCACAGGGGAAATGCTTCCCCTGCCGGTTATACTTATATGCGCGACATTGAACTGGACGGTAAACAGCAGAAAAATGTGACGAAAAATCTGCTTAGCTGGGGAAATACGGAAGGATATTCTTATTCTCCCGGGACCTGGCGGTATGAAATCTGGTGTAACGGCCGTTTATTGTATAAAACGGACTTTACGATCAGACGACCGGTAGAAGGAATAAGCGGTGAGGTGATTACAAAACACTATGAAAATGGGGACAAATATATCGGGACTTTTAATGCTTCCGGATTCCGGCATGGAGCAGGGACATATGTCTGGGCGGACGGGAACCGTTATATAGGAGAATGGAGAGAGGACGATATGACCGGAAATGCTTATTATTATTGGGCAAATACCGGGGATAAGTATATCGGGGAATACCGGAATGATAAACGGAATGGAAAGGGTACTTTGTACTGGAAGAGCGGAGACCGCTATAGCGGGGATTGGGTGGAAGGTGTCCGGACCGGGAAAGGAACCTATTATTACGGGAATGGGGATAAATATGTGGGGGATTTTAAAGATAATACCCTGACCGGACAGGGAACCTATTATTATGCTAACGGAAGTATAGAAGCAGGACGCTGGGAAAATAATACCTATATGGGAAATTAGGAGAGGTGTGTTTGCAGCTGTTTTGATCGGCAGTGCGGGATGGAGGAGGGAAAGGTTCGAAAGCAAGAGTGCGGATTTGTAAAAAAATGTTGTTGAAAATTGTCACAAAAAAGGAGGTGAGGAAAGATATTTATAGCAGCAGGGGGGCGGCAAAGAGCGGAATTTACGGAATCTAACCTTATCGTGATACGGTTGCCGTACTGCTGCGTTTCGACGGAATATGCCCCTTCGTTTGCCGTAAAGTTGTTTCGGATGGAAGGAAAAGGGTGGATTTGCAATTGTGGGGTTTTAAAATAATAGAGAACGGGGTAGAAAGGAAATAAAAAAGGGATACGCTGGGAAAATTATTTAAAATAAAAAGATATGGACTTACAGAATGGAACAATTGTGAAACATCACTATCAGATAGTGGGTTCAGCTCCTATCGGCCGGGGCGGTTTTTCGGAAGTTTGGAAGGCGGTAGACGTGATGACCGGAGTAGAGGTGGTGCTGAAAATATATGCACCGGGGACCGGACTGGATGCGGAAGGACTGGAAATACTGAAACGGGAGTTTGCCCTGGTGTTCCAGCTGAATCACAATAATTTGCTGAAAGCGACACATTTTGACATTATCGAAGACCGGATTCCTTTTTTGGTAATGCCCTATTGCCCGGGTTCTTGTGCCGATGTACAGCAGGCTTTTCCGGAACAGGAAGTATTCCGGTTTTTAAAGGATGTGGCTGCGGGTTTGGCATTCCTGCACGAGAGGGATATTGTACATCAGGATATTAAGCCGGCCAATATTTTAATCGACACCTCGGGGCATTATGTGATTACGGATTTCGGCATCAGCACCCGGGTGAGGAATACTTTGCGGAAAAGTGCGAAGCAGCAGAAAAGCTCGGAAGGGACCATCGCTTATATGGCTCCGGAACGGTTCGGGCGCGACAATATACCGGTAAAGGCAAGCGACATCTGGTCGTTGGGGGCTACCGTATTCGAACTGATCAGCGGCTATGTGCCCTTTGGGGAACACGGGGGATTAATGCAGAAAAACGGGGCGGAGATTCCGGAACTCCCGGGAGATTATTCCCCGGAATTGAAGATGCTGATTGCCGCTTGCCTGTCTCCCCAACCCTGGGACCGGCCATTGGCTTCCCAGATCGGGGAATATGCCGGATATGCTTTGCAGGGGCAAAAACAAAAAATAGCAGAAGCTTTACAGGGAAAAATAGCGGAACCGGCAGAGGAGAAGAAAAGACGGAATAAATTTATCTCGTTCTGGCTGGGACTGATGGTTACCTTAAATACTTTGGGTGCCTGTTTTATGCTGTACGGGCTTTTGACCGAGAATACTTTTACGGCTACCTGGATAACGGTAAGTTTGTCCTTTACCTTGAATATTTTGTGCGCCCTCATGCTATGGAAATGGATGCGTTGGGGGTATTGGTTGTATCTTTTCTCGGCAGCTTTTGTCGTGGCGGCCGATTTGTTTTCTTCTCCTCTGGAAACCTTGCCTACATTGCTCGGAGGGGGGATCGGCATGTTGATTTTATTTGGAATCCTGAATTTGAAAAAGAACGGGGTGCCGGCATGGAAACAGATGGATAATTCGTTTCACTGGAAAAAACACAAAGGGATGTACGGGGGATTTATCGCGCTTTTTCTGGTCATTTTCCTGACCGGAATCGTAAAGATGCAGCAAATGCCTTTGGATACGGGATATTACGATCCGGCTTATGAAATAGAGGGTGACAGTACTTTCGTAGATTCTTTGGAATATCCGGCTACCCAGATCCTGTATGCAAAGGACGGAAGCTGTTCGGTTGCCGTTCCGGATTTTTTTGTCGAACAGGATTTAAATGAGGGGGCGGTATTGAGTTGCGGTTTGAATGATAATTACCCTTATGTGACCGTTTTACGGGAAAAGAAAGCTACTGTAAGCGATTACGGTCTCACTACCCTGGAAAAATATGCCGACTTTCTGATGGAGCAAATGAAACAGCAGGGGAGTATAACGGATTTCCGGCAACTGTCCCGGAAGAATACGAAGGTGGACGGGTCTCCGGCTATCCTGATCAAATTTGAAGGCCGCATAACTGTCGGTGCCTTAAAAGTGAAAATGTATTGGGAAAAATATTATATCGAAGGTACGGACAGTTATTTTCAATTGCTCACCTGTATTTTAAACAGTAAAAAAGAAGAGTTCAAAGACTTGCTCCGGGAGATCGGGACTTCTTTCCGGGAGATTGTCCGTTAATATGGGAATATTATGGTATTGCAGGAAAATATATTATTTGACGGTCGTTATCGTCTGCTCCGTTTATTGGGGTGCGGGGGATTTTCGGAGGTATGGCTGGCAACGGATGAAAAGACTTCTCTGGAAGTAGCCGTTAAAGTATATGCTCCCGGTTCGGGATTGGATAAGGACGGCATCCGTATCTTTTCCGAGGAATTGGCTATCGTATATAATTTAAACCATACGAATTTACTGAAACCCCAGTATTTTGACGAATCCGGAGGCTGTCCGTATCTGGTATTGCCCTATTGTGAACGGGGTTCTGCTCAAAAATTGGCGGGGAAGATAACGGAAGAGGAGGCCTGGCAGTTTTTACACGATGTGGCTGCCGGACTGGAGTATCTGCATGCTCAGGAGCCGCCTGTGATCCATCAGGACATCAAGCCGGATAATGTTTTACGGAACACTTCCGGGACGTTTATGATCACGGACTTCGGGATTAGCACCAGGGCCCGGAGCACCTTAAGGAGGAGTGTATCCTGTACGAACCCTTCGGGAGGGACGATGGAGTATATGGGCCCGGAACGGTTCGGGGAAAAACCGGCTCCGATAAAAGCCAGCGATATCTGGTCGCTGGGAGCCACCCTTTTCGAATTACTGACGGGAGAAGTGCCTTTTGTACAGATGGGCGGTGCTCTTCAAATGAACGGGGCCCTGGTCCCGCTTATAGAAGGCCCTTATTCCGACCGCTTAAAACAGCTCGTAAAAGCCTGCTTGTCGAAAGCCCCCTGGGATCGTCCCACCGCACATACCTTGCGGGAATATGTAGAAGCTTATTGGAGGGGAGAAAATCCCGGTTTGGAGAAACCGGCTAAAAAGCATTTGCCGGCTTCCGGACAGAAACCTTCCGGAAAATCGAAATGGATTTTAATCGTTCTGTTTTTGTGTATACTTGCAGGAGGAATTTGTTGGTATGTTTTATCCGGAAATGAGCATGTACGGCTGGAAGAACAGAAGATAAGTACAACGGATTCCTTGAATTTGCATCAGAAAGAAATAGAAGGGAGAATAGAGGGTATAGGCAAATCAGTAACGGAAAATGAAAAAGAAGACAATAAGAGACAGCAGGAAGGAGGAAAGCGGAGCGGGGACCAGACTGGGACTAGGGAACAAAAAGCTGAGAAAGATACTTCGAAAGTGCCGTCCCATCTGACTAAGGATGAACAAGAAACAAATACCCGGAGACGAAAAGATACGCTACGGGAAATTGTCGATAAAGAAGAAAGTAAGCCGCGACCGATTGGAAACGGTTTAATTGCTCGCTGGTCTTCCTCAGTAACATCCGATCAAAAACGAGTTTTAAGTCAGTTGATAGAGAATATGGTAAAAGTAAAAGGCGGCAGTTTTCAGATGGGGGGTACTTCAGAGCAGGGGAGTAATATTTATAGTGACGAGAAGCCAGTTCATACAGTCACATTAAGTGATTATTATATTTGTAAATATGAAGTAAGTCAGCAGGAATGGGAAGTTGTGATGGGTAACAATCCTTCTCATTTTCAGGGTAAGGATTTACCGGTAGAGCAAGTAAGTTGGGAGGATTGTCAGGTATTTATACAAAGGTTAAATACCTTGACGGGTTTGGATTTTAAATTACCGACAGAAGCTCAATGGGAATATGCCGCCCGTGGAGGGAGTAAAAGTCAGGGTACTAAATATTCGGGGAGTAATACTTTGTCGGAAGTAGGGTGGTTTGGGGAAAATTCTGGAAGAAAGACTCACCCTATTGGTCAGAAACAAGCGAATGAGCTGGGATTATACGATATGAGCGGAAATGTTTGGGAATGCTGTTCGGATTGGTATGGAGGTTATAGTAGTAGTTCTGAGGCAGACCCTATAGGTCCAGGGAGCGGTTCTTACCGGGTGAATCGGGGTGGTAGCTGGTACGGCGAAGCTTGGCTTTGCCGTGTGTCGCGCCGTAGCGCTTTCGACCCAGGCTACCGTGACAGCAACCTCGGTTTGCGGTTAGTTTTATAGTTCTAAAACCATTGGTTCTTAAAA